>CALXFQ010000014.1 GCA_944387625.1 uncultured Oscillospiraceae bacterium | reverse complement strand
TATATATTAAAATATATAGTAGGATGGAGGACCTGTATACTGGCCTGTCCGATACCGAACAGCGGATGACAGACATGAGGTGAACGAAATGAAGAAGAACAAGAAACGAACACTGATCGTTGCGGGGACCGTGGCGGCGGGACTGACAGCCGCCACCGCCGTTTCCTATGCCGCGATGAAGGGTCTGGTGGGGGTGGCTATGGACCGTACCACCCCCAAGGCCCTGAACAAGAAGCACTCCCGGCTCACCGGCGGAGAGAGGCCCAGCCAGATCCAGGAGCGGATGGCCCAGGCCGAAAAAGATCTGCAGGACCAGGGCTGTGTCACCGTGGAGACCACCAGCTTCGACGGTCTGCGGCTGGTAGGCCATTGGCAGACCTGCCGGGCGCCCAAGCGGGTGATAGTGGCTATGCACGGCTGGCGCTCCGGCTGGGCCAGGGATTTTGGGGTGATCGCGCCGTTCCTGCGCCGGGAAGGGTGCTGTGTCCTCTATGCCGAACAGCGCGCCCAGGGCGCCAGCGATGGGGAATATATGGGCTTTGGCCTGCTGGAGCGGTATGACTGCCTGGAATGGGTGCGGTGGGTCAATGAGCGTGTGGGCCAGTCCCTGCCGGTGTATCTGGTGGGGATCTCCATGGGGGCCACCTCCGTCTTGATGGCGGCGGGGCTGGAACTGCCGGATAATGTCCGAGGGATCATCGCCGACTGCGGCTTCACCTCCCCGGAGGCGATCTGGCGCCATGTGGTCTCCCAGAATCTGAAGATCCCCTACCGGGGCGCCCGGGCGGCCTTCGCCGACTGGCAGTGCAAAAAGAGGATCGGGGTGGGGACGGACGAATACTCCACCCTGGACGCCATGGCAGGCTGCAAGATCCCGGTCCTGTTCATCCATGGGGAGGAGGATCGGTTCGTGCCGGTGAAGATGACCTATGAAAACTATGACGCCTGCGCCAGCCCCAAGCGGCTGTTCGTGGTGCCGGGAGCGGCCCACGGCATGAGCTACATGGTCGACCCGTCCGGCTATGAGCGGGAGGTCAAAGATTTTTGGGCCACCTATGACCGGGAAGACCGGGCGGAAGGGTAGCCCCCACCAAACGCCTTACCACCGGATATGACAAACAGCCCTGCCGCGAAAACGCGGCAGGGCCGTTTTTGGTGGCGTGTATTTTCCGGCTCACAGCACGTGGGTGATCAGCTCGCCGATCACTTCGATGGCGTCCTGCTCAAATTCGCCGTCGCAGGTCAGGGTGATGGTGTCGCCCTTCTTCACGCCCAGGCTCATGAGCTTCACGGCGCTGTCCGCCTTTACGGTCTCCGGGCCGCAGGAGATGGTGATCAGGGTGTCGGTGTACTCGCCGGCCTGCCGGGCGATCGCGCCGGAGGGGCGGACATGGAGGCCGAAGGGGTTGCTGACAACATAAGTAAACTGCTTCATCGTATTTTTCTCCTTTTTATTTATAGATTTTTCTTACAGAAATCAGACATCGCCTGGATGGCGGCGTCTTCGTTGGCGCCATCGGCGGAAAAGGTGATCACATCGCCCCGCTTCACCCCCAGGCGAATGAGCTGCATGAACTGGGCGGTCTTGACGGTGGTGTCGCCTTTGGTGATGGCTACGGTGGTGTCGTTGAAGGTCTTGGCCTGCTGGGCCAGCAGGCCGGCCAGATGGGTATGGATGCCCAAGGGGTCTTTTACGGTGTGGGAAAACTGCTTCATGGTCCATTTCCTCCCAAAAAAGAAGCTCCACGCGCCGGATCGATCATGCCGGTGTGTCCGGCGGTGGCGCACGGTCAGATCCATTTTTTCCTTGCTCAACGCCGCCCAAAGCCCCGCCCCGGCGACACGCCAGCGCCGGCGGCTTATGGCAAAGGGGCGTTCACCCGGCTGTGGCGGTCCAGGCCCGGATCGTCCCGGACCGGGATGGTCCACATTCTAAATTGCCCTGTATGCCGGCTCACCCTGTGGTTTCTGCGAGCACGCCGAAATGGTCCGACACAATCGGCCCGTTGATCCCGTTGAACACCACCTGGGAGGAACGGATCGGCAATTGCCGGCTGCACCAGATATAGTCCAGCCGCATCCCGGCGGGGTCCTGCCCGGGGGTATCCTGCCAGCCGTCGATCGGTCCGGGGACCGTGATCCCGTCATCTTTCCAGGCGGCGGCCTGATAGGTGTCCATCCAGCCGCTGCGGGCCACCAGGTCGTAGCTCTGGCCCCGCAGACTGTCCGGGGCGTTGAAGTCCCCCAGGAGCCACAGGGGGGCGCTGAGCCGCTTGCCGGCCACACGGGCCTGGAGCCTGGACCACTGGTCCCGGAAAGGCTCCTGTGGGTCCTCCCACCAGCCCAGGTGGACACAGTAGAACCAGTCACGCCGGCCCTGGACCTGGATCCCCAGCGCCGCCCGGGTCCGCCAGTTGACATAGTCGGTGGAACGGCTGACCGGGAACAGGTCCACGGCGGCGATCGGAGCGCCCAGGCTCATCAGGGCAAGCCCTTCGTCGTATTTGCCGTAGCCCAGTTTGACCGGCAGCCAGGCCCAGAAGCAGTCGATCCCTGCCTGGCGCAGGCCCCTGGCCACCGCGGCGGCGTGGTTGTCCCGGCGGATCGGGACGCTTCCCGGCACCGGGGACCGGCCTGCCAGATCTGCCGCCGGCAGCACCGGCGCTTGGGCGGTCTGGTTCACTTCCTGCATGGCGATGATGTCTGGCCGCTGCCGGATAAGGGCGCGGACGCACCGATCCAGCTTGGCGGGGTAGTCCGGCTCCTGGATGGAGTGGGTATTCAGGGTGAGGATCTTCATGATAGCACACCTTGATCAAAAAAGCTAGTACTTTAGGCCCAAGAAAAGACCACGGGACAGGAAAAGTTAGAGGATATCGTGGATATCCGATCTAAGAACGTCTGCTTTGGGGCCGTAGATGATCTGGATGCCATTGCCCTTCTTGATCAGGCCCATGGCCCCCTCCGCCTTCCAGGCGGCGCTGTCGGCCACCTGCGCCGGGTCTTTCACCGTGACCCGCAGGCGGGTCATGCAGGCGTCCACCAGTTCGATGTTCTCCCGGCCGCCCAACAGCTCCACGATCCGCTCCGCCTGAGCGCTGCCGCCGGAGGCGGCGGGGGCGGCTGCCTCGTCGCTTTCCTCGGCGTAGTTCCCCAGCCGGCCGGGGGTGGCCAGCTTCAGCTTGCCGATCATGAGATAGGCCACCACATAGCCCACCACGAAGAACACCGCCACGCAGATCAGGAAGTTGATCAGGTCGCCGCCCAGACCGGCTTTCAGGGACATGGGGATCCGGGTGGCCAGCTCCAGGTTGCCGAAGGAGTGGAGCCGCAGGTCCAGTATCCCGGCCATGGCGAAGGCACAGCCCTGGAGCACGGCGTAGACGATGAATAGGGGCAGGGCGCAGAAGATGAACATGAACTCGATCGGCTCGGTGACGCCGGTGAGGAACACCGCCAGGGCGGTGGATACGAACATGGACCGATAGCGCTTGCGCTTGTCAGGGTCCACCCGGCGATACATGGCCAGGGCGATGCCCAGCAGCAGCCCGGTGGCCCCGATCATCTGGCCCACTTTGAACCGGGCAGGGGTGACGGTGGTCAGAAGCTGCTCATAGGCGGCCATATTCCCGGCGTCCTTGAAGTTGATCAGGTCCGTGACCCAGGCCAGCCACAGAGGGTCCTGGCCGAACACCGAGGTCCCGGCGTTCAGGCCGGTCTGGATCACATAGGTGCCGCCGAAGGAGGTGTAGTTCATGGGGATCGTGAGCATATGGTGCAGGCCGAAGGGCAGCAGCAGACGCTCCAGCGTGCCGTAGATGAAAGGGGCCAGCAGGGGGGAGGTATCGGCGGAGCTGGCGATCCAGATGCCGAAGGCGTTGATGCCGGACTGGACCACCGGCCACACCAGGCAGATCCCCAGGGACACGATGGCGGAGAAGAAGATCACCGCAATAGGCACGAACCGCTTGCCGTTGAAAAAAGCCAGGGCGTCCGGGAGCTTGCGGAAGCTGTAATACCTGTTGTAGACCATGCCGCCGAGGAAACCGGCGATGATGCCTACGAACACGCCCATGTTCAGCGCCGGGGAACCCAGGACGGAAACGAAATAGTTCTCCACCAGCATCTCCTGGCCGAAGAAGGAGCGGACCGCCGCTCCTTCCGTGGCGAGCATCTCATTGGTGACGCCGAAGACCGCGCCGGTGATCCGGTTGATCAGGATGAAGGCGATCAGCGCGGCGAAGGCGCCGCCGGCCCGCTCATGGGCCCAGGAGCCGCCGATGGCGGCGGCGAAGAGGATGTGCAGGTTGCTGATGATGGCCCAGCCGATGTTCTCCATCACAGATCCCACGGCGATCAGGGCGGACAGATCCGCCATCTGAAACAGCTTGCCGATCGAGAGCATGATACCGGCGGCGGGCATGACCGCGATCACGGTCATCAGGACCTTGCCCAGCTTTTGCAGGAAGTCGAAGTTGATGCCCGGCTTCCGGTCGGGCGTTTTCCCGTTGGCGTGTGCTTCGTTGCGCATGATGAAGACCCCTTTTCCTCTTTCAGGCTTCCGCGGCGGATACGGCTCTGCCGCCCCACCACCGCGATCATTTTTCTATTTTTTTCAGGAATGCCGGTTTTATACAGGCCCAGGCCCTGCCCGTCCGAAGCCGGGACCAAGGGTGTGTGGGAAATGAACGAAAGGGCGGCAAAAGGCCCGGCATAAATATTTACAAACGACATATTGAAAAAAAGTTGGCTATATGGTACTATTACCTAGGTAATTCTGGATATCTGCGATCGAACTATTAGACGATAAAGAGGATGCGTTGCATGGTCAACAGAGAGCGATATAAGCGTTTGATAAGATTTGTTAATTCCGCGGTGATCCTTCTGACCTTTACCGCGTTTTTTGCGTATATTTGGTACGACCGCTATGCCTATACCGAGGCCATGAAAGAGCCCTTCTTTCGGAAGGGCAACTATGTGGTGGTAGGTATGTATACGCTGATGGTCTACTTCTTCTTCAAGCTGTATGGCGGCTTCAAGGTGGGCTATCTGCGCATGTTCGATGTGCTCTACTCCCAGGTGCTGTCGGTGATCTGCGCCAACGCGGTGATATACCTGCAGCTGTGCCTGATCGGCCACTGGAAGTTCGGCAGTTTTGCCGGGCCGATGATCGAGCTGACCGTGGTGGAGCTGTTCTTCTCGGTGGCGTGGCTGTTCTTCAGCCGCTGGGCCTATATGAAGCTGTTCCCGCCCCGGGATCTGCTGCTGATCTACGGCCGCTACAGCCCGGACGATCTGCGCCACAAGGTCAGCGCCCGGCCGGACAAGTATGCCATCCGGGAGAGCGTGTGCTATGACGATGTGGCCCCGGAGCGGCTGGAGGAGATGATCCTGCGCTACCCCGGCGTGATCGTGACGGATGTCCCGGCCCAGTTTCGCAACAAGATCCTCAAGCTGTGCTTCTCCCATGACATTCGCTGCTACATGGTGCCGAAGATCTCAGACATCATGATCCAGAGCGCCGATGAGATCCATCTTTTCGATACGCCCTTGCTGCTGTTCCGCAACAAGGGGCTTTCCATCGAGCAGGCGTTCATCAAACGGAGCTTCGACATCCTGGCGTCCCTGACGCTGCTGATCGTCACCGCGCCGGTCATGGTGCTGATCGCCATCGCCATCAAGGTCTACGACCGGGGGCCGGTGTTCTTTACCCAGGAGCGGCTGACCAAGGACGGCCGGATCTTCACGATCTACAAGTTCCGCAGTATGCGGGTCCGGCCCCAGGACGATGAATACTGCATGACCCGCAAGAACGATGAACGGCTCACGCCGGTGGGCAAGGCGATCCGAAAGGTCCATGTGGATGAGCTGCCCCAGCTGCTGAATATCCTGAAAGGGGATATGTCCATCGTAGGCCCCCGGCCGGAGAGCCCCCGGCTGGCGGAGGAATACACCCGCTTCATGCCGGAATTCGCCTTCCGGCTGAAGGTCAAGGCGGGCTTGACCGGCTATGCCCAGGTCTATGGCAAGTACAACACCACCCCCTATGATAAGCTCAAGCTGGATCTGGCATACATCGAGCGGTATTCCCTGGTGCTGGATCTGAAACTGCTCCTGATGACCGTGAAGGTGCTGTTCCAGCGGGAGAATACGGAGGGCATCGACGCCGGGAAGAAGAGCGCCGCCACGAAAGACAATCTGGAAAAGACGGGAGCCAAGTGACCATGGAAGCAAAGAAGAAGCCTTTGGTCAGCGTGGTGATCCCGGTCCATAACGCCGCCGCCCTGGTCCCCGGGGCGGTGGAGTCAGCTCTGGCCCAGGATGTGGACTGCCAGGTGCTGGTGATCGACGACTGCTCTGAGGACGACCTGGACGGGGCCATGGCCCCCTACCGGGACGATCCCAGGGTGCTGTATTTGAAGAACCGGGAGCGCTCCGGCGCTGCCGGGTCCCGGAACCGGGGCGTGGCCGCCGCGGAGGGGACGTATATCGCCTTCCTGGACGCGGACGACCGGTGGCGGCCAGGGAAGCTCTCCTTGCAGCTGGAGGCCATGGCCCGCACCGGGGCGGTGCTTTGCGCCACCGCCCGGCAGATGATGCGCCCCGACGGCACCCTGACGGACCACACGATCCGGGTGCCGGAGCGGATCGGCTACCGCCAGCTGCTGCGGCACAACTGCATCAACTGCTCCTCGGTGCTGATCCGCCGGGATGTGGCGCTGGAGTTCCCCATGGGCCACGAGGACAGCCATGAGGACTATATCATGTGGCTGGAAGTGGTGCGTAAGTATGGCTATGCCTGCGCCGTAGACCAGCCGCTGCTGCTGTATCGGATGAGCGATACAGGCAAATCCGGCAGCAAGCTCCACTCCGCGAAAATGACCTGGAAGGTCTACCGCTATATGGGCTTCGGCCCGGTACGCTCGTGCCTGTGCTTTTGCAGTTACGCCCTGCATGGGGTGTGGAAGCACTATCTGCACAAATGACGGCAGGAGCCAGGATATCAAATGAAGGGATATGAGGACCTTAAAATGCGTTATGACTATTTGATCGTAGGCGCCGGACTTTACGGCGCGGTGTTCGCCCGGGAGCTGACCCGGGCAGGGAAGAAGTGCCTGGTCATCGACCGAAGGGACCACATTGCCGGCAACATCTATACCGAGGACGTGTCCGGCATCCAGGTCCACAAGTACGGCGCCCACATCTTCCACACCAGCGACAAAGAGGTGTGGGATTATGTAAACCAGTTCGCGGAATTCAACAACTACATCAATTCCCCGGTGGCGGTGTACAAGGAGGAGCTGTACAATCTGCCCTTCAACATGAACACCTTCTCCAAGATGTGGGGCATACGGACCCCCGCGGAGGCCCAGGCCAAGATCGCGGAGCAGGTGGCCCAGCTGGGGATCACCGAGCCGAAAAACTTGGAAGAGCAGGCCCTGAGCCTGGTAGGCACCGATGTGTATACCAAGCTGGTGAAGGGCTACACGGAGAAGCAGTGGGGCCGGGACTGCAAGGACCTGCCTGCATTCATCATCAAGCGGCTGCCCTGCCGGTTCACCTACGACAACAACTATTTCAGCGACCGATACCAGGGCATCCCCATTGGCGGCTACACCGCCATGGTGGAGAAGATGCTCCAGGGCGTGGAGGTCCAGCTGGGCACCGACTACTTCCGGCTGATCCGGGAACAGCCGGATATCGCCGGCAAGATCGTGTACACCGGCTGCATCGACGAGTTCTTCGGCTACCGTCTGGGGGCGTTGAAGTACCGCAGCGTCCGCTTTGAAACGGAGGAGCTGCCCATGGAGAACTACCAGGGCAACGCGGTGGTGAACTACACCGACCGGGAGGTCCCCTACACCCGGATCATCGAGCACAAGCATTTCGAGTTCGGCAAACAGCCCACCACGGTGATCAGCCGGGAATACTCCGCCGAGTGGACGCCGGGCATGGAGCCGTACTACCCGGTCAACGACGAGGAGAACAGCCTGCTCTACCAGCGCTACAAGGCGCTGGCGGAGGCCCAGGGCAACGTGATCTTCGGCGGCCGCCTGGGCCAGTACCGCTACTACGATATGGACAAGGTCATCCGGGCCGCTCTGGATGATCTGAAGAAGGAAATCTGACTGAAAGAGGATCGAAAGCATGAATACGCCCAAAGTATCCGTGGTGATACCTTGCTATAATGTGGAGAACTATCTGCGCCAGTGCCTGGACAGCGTGGTGGGGCAGACCCTGAAGGATATGGAGATCATCTGTGTCAATGATGGCTCCAAGGACGGCACCTTGTCTATTTTGCAGGAGTACGCGGCGGCCGATCCCCGCGTCCGGATCATCGACAAGCCCAATGGGGGCTATGGCGAGAGCATGAACCGGGGCTTTGACGCCGCCACCGGCGAGTATCTGGGGATCGTGGAATCGGACGACTACGCGGACCCGGAGATGTTCCAGAGCCTTTACGACTGCGCCAAGACCTACGATCTGGACGTGGTGAAAGCCGGATTTTACTATTATTATTCCAAGCCGGAGGAGCGGAACGTTCCCTGCCCCATCGCTTCCCGGGTCACCAGCCAGCGTACCTTCACACCGCTGACGGGCTTTCAGTCCAAAATGGAGATGGTGGAGTTTTTCAACATCAAGCCTACGATCTGGTCGGCCATCTACCGCCGGGACTTTATCCGGGCCAATCATATCCGCTTCCATGAAACGCCTGGCGCTTCCTACCAGGATGCCAGCTTCAATTTCAAGGTCTGGGTCTGCGCCCAGCGGGTCCGGCTGCTGCCCCAGTGCTTCCTCCACTACCGGCAGGACAACGAGGCGTCCTCGGTCAACGCCCCCGGGAAAGTCTACTGCATCTGCGACGAGTACGACGAGATGGAGCGCTTCCTGCTGGAGCATCCTGTGGAGCGGGCCGCCGTGGAGCCGGTGATGGTCCGGATCAAGTATGACAGCTACAACTGGAATTACCTGCGGCTGTCCGAGCCGCTGCAGAAGGAGTTCATCCAGCGCTTCCACGACGATTTTCAGAAGCATCAGCTCGATGGCACGCTGCAGCAGCAGTATTTCGAGTGGTATAAATGGAACACGATCCAGCAGATCCTGGAAGACCCTCAGAAATACCATGACCGCCATCTGCGGCAGGAAAAGGGCGAGCGCGTGGAGGAATGGAATGCCCTGCCGGCGGACGACAGGCCCTGGCTCGTTCGGAAGCTCCTGGGCGCGGTCCGCTGCGTCCGGGACCACGGGCTGGTGTATACGCTTCGCCTTTTGGTCAAGAAGATCGCTTGGAGGTTTGGAAAATGATTGGGTCGCCGACCAAAGTATCGATCATCGTCCCGATTTACAATGTGGAGGAATATTTGAGCGCCTGTCTGCACAGCTGTGTCAGCCAGACCTTGTATGATATCGAGATCATCTGCGTCAACGACGGCAGCACCGACGGTTCCGTCCGGATCGCTGAGGCCTTCGCGGCCCGCGATCGGCGGATCCAGATCGTGAACAAGCCCAACGGAGGCTTGGCCTCGGCCCGAAACGCGGGCATCGAGGCGGCCTGTGGGGAGATGATCATGTTCCTGGATGGGGATGACTATTTGCAGGAGCAGGCCTGTGAGCGGGTGTGGAGAGAAACGCTGGAAGCGCCTACGGATGTGGTGATCTTCGGCACCAGGATCTTCCCGGAAAAGCCCCGTGCCAGCAGCTGGCATTATGATGTGCTCCATGTGCGGACCCGCCGGTATGAACACTTCACCCCGGCGGTGCTGTTCCGGGAGCCTGCGGCGAAGCCCTTTGTGTGGCGGCAGGCATTCAACAGGAAGTTCTTTCAGGAATGCGGCCTGCGGTTCGACGAGCGGGTGGGGTATGGTGAGGACACGGTGTTCCAGATGGAGGCATTCCCCCACGGAAAGACCTTCTCCTTTATCGAGGACCGGCTGTACAACTACCGCTGGTATCGGGAAGGCTCGCTGATGGATGGCTTCCGCTATGATCTGGATGCCAGGATCCGGAAGCATTTGTCCTTTGTAGAGCTGATCACCGCCTACTGGAAAGAGCAGGGGTGGCTGGAGCTGTACGGCAAGGACTATGTGAGCTGGCTGATGGAATTCCTGGTGGTGGACAGCTGCAGCCCGGATGCCAAGCATACCGATGAGCATCTGCGGCAGGTCAATGCGCTGCTGGATCGGTATGATCTGCGGCAATATCTGAACAAGGTGTATCCCGCCTTTCGGACCCAGGCAGGGATCGTGAAGCGTGCGGCGAAATAGGGACCCCAAAGAAAGGAGAGAACGATGGATAAGACGATTCGACAGATACCAGTGGACAAGTGTACCGGCTGCGGCGCCTGCTACAACAAATGTCCGGTGGACGCGATCACCATGGAATACAACGAAGAGGGATTTCTCTTCCCCAAGGTATCCGATGGGTGCGTCAACTGCGGGCAGTGTCTGAATGTTTGCCCGGCCGCCCATCCGCTGCCCCTCCATGAACGCCCGGACAGCTACGCAGTGTGGGCATCGGACGATATCCGGCTGAAAAGTTCCTCCGGCGGGATGTTCTCGCTGCTGGCCTCCTATGTGCTGAAGCATCATGGCGTGGTGTGCGGCGCCGCGTATACCGACCAGTTCCAGTCCGTCCATCATATTTGGGCGGAGGACGAGGAAGGGCTTGCGCCTCTGCGGGGATCGAAATATGTCCAGAGCGATACGGAACGGACCTATCGGGAGGCGAAGCAGTACCTGGACCAGGGCAGGATGGTGCTTTATACCGGCTGTCCCTGCCAGATCGCGGCGCTGTACCGATATTTGGGGAAGGATCATGAGAACCTTTACACCGCGGACCTGGTCTGCCACGGCTCCAATTCGGTGAAGGCCTACCAGTCCTTCATTCGGGAGTTCTCCGGGGGCCAGGAGATCGAAAAGGTGGACTTCCGGGATAAGAAGTACTATTCCTGGTCCACGCCCACGGTGATCTACCTGAAAAACGGCGACGTGAAAAAAGCCGCTTGGAATGAGAGCGTCTGGAACAAGGGCTTCCTGGAGGGCGTCCACTATCGGCTCAATTGCGCCGCCTGCCCCTATGCCCGGGAAGAGCGGGTGGCGGACATCACCATGGCAGACTGCTGGCAGGTACATCGGATCGACCCGTCCTACGACGATCGGAAGGGCACCTCGCTGGTGCTGGTGAACTCCCCCAAGGGCCGCCAGCTCTTCGACAAGCTGCGCCGGGATATGAAGCTGTGCCGGCCGGTGCCTCTGGAGGAGATGCGTAAGTACAACGGGCAGCTTCGCGGACCGTCCGCCCACCACCCCTCCCGCAAATTCTTCTTCTCTCACCTGGACCGGCTGGGCTATCATAAGGCGCTTTGGTACGGCCGGGGGATGCGCTTTGATGTGGGCATGGTGGGCTGGTGGTTCGCCTCCAATTACGGCAGCTCGCTGACCTACTACGCCCTGGGCACGGTCCTGGAGAACATGGGCAGGCAGGTGCTGATGGTGCCGGTGGCCAAGGTGGATGGAACGCCCTGGGAGAAGGAGATCCAGTTCACCGTAGACTTCCTGAAAAAGCATTTCCACATCGGCCGGGACCGGGGATTTGATAAGATGCATGAGTTCAACCAGTTCTGCGACAGCTTCATGCTTGGCTCGGACCAGATGTGGACCGTCAGCAGTACGCATCTGGTGGGCTACACCTTCTTCCTGGACTTTGTGGACAAGGATAAGAAAAAGATCGCCTTCTCCACCTCCTTTGGCCAAAACGATTATGACGCACCGGAGGAGATGCTGGCAACGGCCAGCGACTTCTTAAAAAGGTTCGATAAGGTCAGCGTCCGGGAGCAGCGGGGCGTGGAGATCTGCCGTGACCGTTTGGGCGTGCAAGCGGAGCAGATCTTCGATCCGGTGTTCCTGTGCCGGACGGAGGACTATGATCGTCTGGCGGAAGAGGTCCATGACCCCATCCACGGAAAGTATCTGCTGTGCTACATCCTGGACCCCACCCCGGAGAAAGAGGCGGCGGCCAGAGCCATCGCCGAGCATGAGGGCCTGCAGATCAAGACCATCGTCGGGCTGAAGGAATATGATCAGGCAAAGGATCGGTGGCATACAGGCACCGTGCTGCCCCGTGTCAGCGCGGAACAGTTCCTGTACTATATCAAAAACTGCAGTTATCTGCTCACCGACTCCCATCACGGGACCTGCTTCGGCATCATCTACAAGAAGCCCTACGCGGCGCTGGTCAATGCAGGCCGGGGCAGCACCCGGTTTGAAACTGTGGCCGACGTGCTGGGCCTGAAGGACAGGCTGTTCTACGATCCTGCCGAGATCCCTGGCTCTGAGCGCCCTTATGGTCCCATCGACTATGAGCAGGTAGAGCAGGCGCTGGCCAGGGAGAAGGAGCGGGCCATGGAGTGGCTGGTCCAGGCCCTGGAATGTCCCACCGTACCGGCCAAGGACACGATCCACACCGTCACGGCGGACCTGGACCGCCAGATCATTGGCATCTCCAACCGCTGCAACGCGATGGAGCGCCGGCTGAAGGACCAGCAGGAGAAGAACGACCGGGAGATGGCTGCCCTGCGGGCGGATCTGGACGCGATCCGGGGGGTGGAGCCTTCCCCCAAACCGGGGAACGGTCAGACCAAGCAGACCGATCCTCTGCGCGCCCTGCTCAGAAGGCTCCAAAGAAAGAAATGACCCCATAGGCCAAACAGAAGCGCCCTGTGCCGTGTGGCACAGGGCGCTTCAGAGTGTCCCCAAAAGCCTCGCAGAGTTTGCCGTCCGCAGACGGCAAAGAAGACTAGATCATTTTCTGCCAGGGCGTGTACCTGGCAGAAAACACATCTCAGGCTGCAGGTGTGGAATTTGTACGCCATTGGCGTACAAATTATGCGCGCAGCAGACTGCAAGCTTTTTTGTCGGAAAGCCCCTTCGGGGCTTTCCGACAGGCTCAAGCGCCCTGTGCCGTGAGGCACAGGGCGCTTATCACACATTATTTTTGCATCTCTTCCATATAAGCGTCGCTGACCGTATCCACATCTCCCTGCATCCGGGTGACGCCTTTGTCCAGCCACAGGGCGTGGTCGCACAGGCGCTTGACCTCGCTGATGTTGTGGGAAACGTAGAGCAGCGTGGTGCCGCCTTTGAGCAGCTGCTGCATCCGCTGTTCGCATTTTTTGCGGAACTTGTAGTCGCCCACCGCCAGGATCTCATCCACGATCAGGATGTCCGGCTGGACCATGGTGGCCACGGAGAAGCCCAGCCTGGCCCGCATACCAGAGGAGTAATTCTTGATCGGGGTGTCCAGGAACTGATGCAGCTCGGCGAAATCCACGATCTCGTCGAAATGCTCCTGCATGAACTTTTCCGAATGGCCCAGGATACAGCCGTTGAGGAAGATGTTCTCCCGGGCGGTCATATTGCCGTCGAAGCCGGCGCCCAGCTCGATCAGAGGGGCCACGCTGCCGTTGACGGTGATGCTGCCTTTATAGGGCTTGAGGATGCCGCTGATGGCCTTGAGCAAGGTGGACTTGCCGGAACCGTTGGCCCCGATCAGGCCCCAGGCCTCACCGGCCCGGACCTGGAAGCTCACATCCTTTACTGCCAGGAACTCCTGGAACATCAGCTCCTTCTTCACCAGCTTGACGAAGTACTCCTTCAGGTTGTCCACCTTCTCGCTGGCCATATTGAAGCGGATGGTCACATGATCGACATCGATCATGATCCGTTTGTCACTCATGGCGCTTCTCCTATCAAATGTACAGAATGAATTTGTCCTTGGAGCGCATGAAGCTCCACATACCCAGCACCAGCACGGCCAACGCGGCGACACAGCCGGAGAGCACGGTGGTCATATCGGGCAGCTGGCCCAGGTATATCAGGTCCCGGAACTGGGACACATAGAAGAACATGGGGTTAAGGTGGCTGACTGCCCAGGATAGCTTCTGGGGCAGGGCCTCCAGGGGGTAGAAGATGGGGGTCAGGTACATCCAGGCGGTGGTCACCGCGTTGTAGATGTACTGGATGTCCCGGAAGAACACGTTGGCCTGGGCCAGGAACAGGCCCGATCCCACGCAGAAGATGTAAAGCTGAACGATCACCAGGGGGGACAGGAGCATATAAGGGGTAAAGCTGGACCGGGTGGCGATCAGCACGATCACCAGAGCGCCCATGGAGAACAGCAGGTCCACCATGCCGCTGGTGATCTTGGCCACGGTGAAGATGTACTTCGGCACATAGGTCTTTTTCAGCAGGGCGGCGTTGCCGGTGATGGAGAAGATGGCCTGGTGGGTGGAGTTGTTCATGAAATTGAACAGCAGCTGGCCGCAGAACAGGTAGACCGGGAAATTTTCGATATTGCGGCTGAACATGGTGGAAAAGACCACGGTCATCACCAGCATGATCAGCAGGGGGTTCAGGACGCTCCATACATAGCCCAGAAAGCTGCGGCGGTATTTGAGCTTGATGTCCCGGCTGACCAGCTGCTTGAGCAGGTCCCGGTACCGCCAGAACTCTCTGGCATAGCTTTTTAGTTTTTTCATGATGTCACCTTGTTTGAAGTAGTGGTCCGGCGAAGGGCACGGTAGAGCCGGGAGCGCAGGAATCTGTCCCAACGGCTCTTGGAGATGTGGAGCCGGCTCATGAGCAGGAAGACCTGATACTTCCCCCGGGCCATGGCCCAGGCGTCGGGCATCTGCCGGGAGAAGCGGTCCATCATATCGGCGGCCTGGCGGCGGCCTTTCCGCCGGTCCGGCTCCAGGAGCAGCGTGATGGTCAGATACCGCAGAAGCACCACCAGGGCCTTCCGGCAGAAGAACGCCCGGCCGCTGGGGGACAAGTCCCGGGCTCCATACTCGTCCATCAGCCGCTGGAGCACCGCCTGGAGGTGGCCGATCCGGCGCAGCTGGCTGCTGTCGGACACGCTCTGGGCCACGTCCCCCACCCGGTAATCGTAGATGGTCAGGTCCATGGGCAGGATGCGCCCGGCGTAGCAGCAGGGGACGGTGGAAAACTCGTGGTCCTCGTAGAAAATGTGTTCGGACAGGGCCATGCCCTTCTCCCGGTAGAAGTCCGTTCGGTAGGTGATGCCATGGAAGGTCACCACCGGCGCGAAGTCTTCCCACCGGTCCAGCACCTCCGCCAGGGTATAGGCGGTGTGGAAGGCCCGGGGGGCGCAGCGCCAGTCCCGGATCTGGCCGGTGGTGATGTCCACCGTGCGATAGTGGGTCAGCACCACATCCGCCTGGCAGCGGCTCAGCCGGTCGATAAAGGCCGGGAGGGCGTCCGTTTCCACCCAGTCGTCGGCGTCGATCACCTTCAGGTAGGTCCCCTGGGCGGCGGCACAGCCGGCGTTCAGCGCGCCGCCGTGGCCCCGGTTCTCCTGCCGGATCAGCCGGACGGTCTGGGGGTATCGCTGGCAGTAGCCCTGGGCCAGCAGGGCGGTATCATCGGTGGAGCCGTCGTCCACGATCACGATCTCCAGCCGGTCCAGCACCTCCGGGCAGAGCATGGACTGAAGGCATCTGTCCAGGAAGGCGTGGGAATCGTAGGCGGGGATGATCAATGTAAGGATCTTCATATCGTTCGTTCCCTCCCGGCGGCCTGCTTGCCGATCTTGTTTTCGGCCATGCCTTGGAAAATGGCCCCCAGGGCCTGGCCGGGCGTCAGACAGTTCCTGTACAGCGCCCGTTTGGCCAGCACATAATACAAGGCGTAAGCCGCCGCCAGGGGCCAGCCCAGGATGTAGCGGGTGGTGGCGCCCCGGTCGTAGAAGAAGTGCCGGTCATAGCCCCGGAACCAGGTGGACTGGGTCTGGGCCACCCGGGCGATCGTGCCGGGGAAGTAGTATATCTGAAGCCCGGCCCGCTGGCAGTCCAGCAGGAACTTCAGCTCCTCCTCGGCCCCGTTGCCGGTGCCGGCCCCCAGCAGTTCATCGAACCGCACCCCGGTACGCAGCAGGGACTCCCGGCGGAAGGAGATCTGCCAGGAGCTGACCTTGGCGGTCTTGGGAAAGCGCAGACGCTGGATCTTGTCCGGGAAGGAGGCAGGGCGGTCGGCCATTTTGAAGATGATCACGTCCGCCTGGGGCAGCTGCCGGTAAGCGCCCAGGATCGTTTCCTCGTAGTCCGGCAGGAACACCTCGTCGTCGTCGCACAGCAGGCAGACATCCCCTATGGCGTGGGCGATGGCCATGTTGCGGCTGCGGGTAAGGCCCCGCTGGGTGGTGCGGATGCACCGGGCGGTGCCGTGCAGGGTGGGACGGGTCCAGCCGCCCTCCTGGTCGCACTGATCGATCATCAGGGCGTGGCCGGTGATCTGAGAGCTTTGGATCAGACGGTCGTCTGTCTGATCCATACAGGAGATCAATACCTCCAGCTTTCTATCCATCCGCTCCACCCCGCTGAAAACCAGTTCTGATACCTGGGCCATACCCAGACGCCGCCCATTATACCATAAATAGGGACCGATTTCAACACGGAAAACCGGCCGGCAGATCCGGGCAAAAAAATGACCGGATCTGCCGGGGATGGGTTGCGCTGGGCCGGGGAATGGGTTATACTGTAGCCATACCGGCCCGCCGGCGCGGGACCGGGAGGATCTGACAACGAGGATCGGAAAGGAGCCATTACTATGGGACTTATCAAAGCAGGGATCGGTGCCCTGGGCGGCACTTTGGCGGACCAGTGGAAGGAATTTTTCTACTGTGACGCGCTGGACAAGGAGGTGCTGGCCACCAAGGGCCGGAAGAAGACCGGCGGACGCTCCTCTAACACCAAAGCCAGTGACAACATCATCTCCAACGGCTCCGGAATCGCCGTGGCCGACGGTCAGTGCATGATCATCGTGGAGCAGGGCAAGGTGGTGGAGGTGTGTGCCGAGCCGGGTGAGTTTACATACGACCGGTCCACCGAGCCGTCCATCTTCACCGGGAGCCTGGGCAAGAGCATCCTGGACACCTTCAAGACCGTGGGCAAGCGGTTCACCTACGGCGGCGACACGGGGAAGGATCAGCGGGTGTACTATTTCAACACCAAGGAGCTGATCGACAACAAGTTCGGCACCCCCAACCCGATCCCCTTCCGGGTGGTGGACCATAAGATCGGTCTGGACGTGGACGTGTCGGTGCGCTGCTCCGGCGTGTATTCCTATAAGATCGCCGACCCGCTGCTGTTCTATACCAACGTGTGCGGCAACGTGGAGCAGGACTATACCCGGGACCAGCTGGAGAGCCAGCTGAAAAGCGAGTTCATCAGCGCCCTCCAGCCGGCCTTCGCCCGGCTGTCGGCCATGGAGCTGCGGCCCAATCAGATCGTGGCCCACAATGCCCAGCTGGAGGAGGCCATGAACCAGGAGCTGTCCGCCGAGTGGGGAAAGCTTCGGGGATTGACCGTGGTGAGCATCGCCCTTGGCTCGGTGACGCTGCCCCCGGAGGATGCCCAGATGATCAAGGACCTCCAGCGGGAGGC
Source organism: uncultured Oscillospiraceae bacterium (assembly GCA_944387625.1). Classification (GTDB taxonomy): domain Bacteria; phylum Bacillota; class Clostridia; order Oscillospirales; family Oscillospiraceae; genus Faecousia. The sequence continues at coordinate 14,102 of CALXFQ010000014.1, read as the reverse complement.
GGTGCTCCGCGATCCCAACATGGCCGCCGCCTCGATCGCCCGGTCCCAGGCCGACGCCATGAAGACCGCCGCCGGCAACCCCGCCGGGGCCATGACCGGCTTTATTGGCATGGGCTTTGCCCAGCAGGCCGGGGGCATGAACGCCCAGAGCCTGTACGCCATGGGCCAGGCCGCCGCCCCGGCCAAAGAGGGCTGGAAGTGCGCCTGCGGCACCACCGTGGAGGGCAATTTCTGCCCCAACTGCGGCAGCAAAAAGCCCACGCCGGAGACCGGCTGGACCTGCGCCTGCGGCGCCCGGAGCACCGGCAAGTTCTGCCCGGAATGCGGCGCGGCCAAGCCGGCGGGGTGGAAGTGCGCCTGCGGCACGGTGAACCAGGGCCGCTTCTGCGTGAGCTGCGGGGCGAAGAAGCCTGCGGGAGAACCGCTGTATCGGTGCGACAAGTGCGGCTGGCAGCCGGAAGATCCGGCCCATCCCCCCAAGTTCTGCCCGGAGTGTGGGGATCGGTTCGACAGCGGCGACCAGGGCTAAGGGGGGACCTTGATGGAGACTCTGCAAGAGTATAAATGCCCCTGCTGCGGCGGGGCGATCGGGTTCGACAGTTCCATCCAGAAGCTGAAATGCCCCTACTGCGACACGGAATTCGAGCCGGAGACCCTTCGGGAATACGACGACCAGCTCAAGCAGGAGCCGGAGGAGGATCTGACCTGGGAGAGCGCCGGAGGCGCATGGCAGGAAGGGGAGGCCGAAGGTCTGCGGGGCTATATCTGCAAGTCCTGCGGCGGCCAGATCCTGGCGGAGGCGACCACGGCGGCCACCACCTGCCCCTTCTGTGACAGCCCGGTGGTGATGATGGACCAGTTCGCCGGGGACCTCCGGCCGGACTATGTGATCCCCTTCAAGCTGGACAAGCAGGCGGCCAAGGCGGCGCTGCTGAAGCACTACAAGGGCAAGATCCTGCTGCCCAAGGTCTTCAAGGACGAGAACCATATCGACCAGGTCCGGGGGATCTATGTGCCTTTCTGGCTCTTCGATGGGGACGCGCAGGCGGATATGCGCTATAAGGCCACCCGGGTCCGCAATTGGAGCGACCGCAATTACTACTACACCGAGACCAACTACTTTTCCGTGGTCCGGGGCGGATCCATCGGCTTCCAGCGGGTGCCGGTGGACGGCTCCTCCAAGCTGGACGATCAGCTGATGGAGGCCATCGAGCCGTTTGATTTTTCCCAGGCGGTGGACTTCCAGACCGCGTACCTGGCAGGATATCTGGCGGATAAATACGACGTGGACGCCCAGCAGAGCGAGGAGCGGGCCAACGAGCGGATCCGGCAGACCACCGCCCAGTCCTTCGCCGCCACGGTCCAGGGCTATTCCACGGTGGTGCCGGAGGCGTCCAGCATCCGTCTGCAAAATGGCCGGGCCAAGTACGCGCTGTACCCGGTGTGGCTGCTGAACACCACCTGGAACGGTCAAAAGTATATCTTCGCCATGAACGGCCAGACCGGCAAGATGGTAGGGGACCTGCCCATGGACAAGGGGGCCTTCTGGCGCTGGTCCCTGGGCCTGACCGGCGGAGTGGGGGCGGCGGTGTTTGCGGCCTCCTACCTGCTGTGGCTGCTGTAAGGAGGTGCCGCGGATGAAAAAACTTGCGATGGTCCTGCTGGCCCTGGCGCTGTGCCTGGCTATGACGGTCCCTGCCCTGGCGGCGGAGCTGCCCCGGGTGGTGGACCGGGCGGACCTTTTGACCGACGCCCAGGAAGAGGAACTGCTGGAGGAGCTGGACCAGATCAGCGCCCGGCATTGGGCGGATGTGGTGGTGGTCACGGTGGACACCCTGGAGGGGAAGACCCCCATGGCCTATGCCGATGACTTCTACGACTACAACGGCTACGGCTACGGCGATGACTACAGCGGCGTGCTGCTGCTGGTGAGCATGGAGGACCGGGACTGGTGGATCAGCACCACCGGCTTCGGGATCGGCGCGATCACCGACGCGGGGATCGACTATATCGGGGACCGGGTGGTCCCTTACCTTAGCGACGGGGACTATGACCAGGCGTTCCACACCTTCGCCGATCTGTGCGACGAATTTTTCCGACAGGCCCGCAGCGGACGGCCCTATGACACGGGCCATATGCCCAAGGAGCCGTTCGGGGTGGTGACGAACCTGCTGATCGCCCTGGTGGTGGGGCTGGTGGTGGCCATGATCGCCACCGGCATCATGCGGGGCCAGCTTCGGTCGGTCCGGGGCCAGTCCGGGGCGGGGGACTATGTCCGGCCGGACAGCCTGCAGATCACCAACAGGCGGGACCTGTTTTTGTACCGCCAGGTCCGGCGGCGGCCCCGGCCAAAGGAGAGCAGCGGCGGCGGATCCCGGACCCATTCCTCTTCCTCCGGCCGCTCCCATGGCGGCGGCGGTGGCAAATTCTAAGCAAACAGCCCAGAGGTCCTGCCTCTGGGCTGTCCGCTTGTCGAAAAACCGGGGAAACGGTCTTGACAGCAGGTCCGGCGGGGGGTATGTTATCTACAAACGGATCCGATAGATAGAAGGAGGAACGCGCATGACACTCAAGGACCTGCAGATCGGCCAGCGCTGCCGGGTGGTGCAGGTAGGCGGCAGCGGCGCGCTGCGCCAGCATTTTTTGGATATGGGGCTCTTGCCGGGAACGGAAGTGACCCTGGTGAAGCTGGCCCCCATGGGCGACCCCATGGAGCTGCGGCTCCATGGCTATGAGCTGACCCTCCGCCTGGCGGACGGGGAGCAGATCCTGGTAGAGCCGGTGGAGGATGCCCGCCCCGCCCCGGAAGAGCACACAGAGCGGCCCCGGGCGGACGTCCACCCGGGCCTGGGACAGAGCGGCGTGTACCACACCAAGACCGACGGCCAGGTGCTGCCGGAGGGGACGCTGCTGACCTTTGCCCTGGTGGGCAACCAGAACTGCGGCAAGACCACCTTGTTCAACCAGCTCACCGGCGCGAACCAGCACGTGGGCAATTTCCCCGGCGTCACCGTGGACCGAAAGGACGGGGCGATCAGGGGCCGGGAGAAGACCCGGGTCACGGACCTGCCGGGGATCTATTCCATGAGCCCCTATTCTTCCGAGGAGCTGGTCACCCGCCGGTTCATTTTGGAGGAGAAGCCCAAGGCGATCATCAACATCGTAGACGCCACCAACATCGAGCGGAACCTGTATCTGACCATGCAGCTGATCGAGCTGGACATCCCCATGGTGCTGGCACTGAACATGATGGACGAGGTCCGGGAGAACGGCGGCTCCATCCGGGTCAACCAGATGGAGCGGCTGCTGGGGATCCCGGTGGTGCCGATCTCCGCCCTCCGGGGGGACGGCATCTCTGAGCTGGTGGAGCACGCGGTCCATGTGGCCAAATACCAGGAGCGGCCCGGCCGCCAGGACTACTGCGACCCTCTGGACCACAACGGCGCGGTCCATCGGTGCCTCCATGGCATCATGCACCTGGTGGAGGACCATGCCCGCCGGGCGCGGATCCCGGATCGGTTCGCCGCCAGCAAGCTGGCCGAGGGGGATGGGGACATCCTGGCCCGGCTGGAGCTGGAGGAGAACGAGGCGGATATGCTGGAGCATATCATCCAGCAGATGGAACAGGAGCGGGGCCTGGACCGGGCGGCGGCCATCGCGGATATGCGCTACCAGTTCATCCAAAGCGTCTGCGACACGGCGGTGGTCAAGCCCGGGGAGAGCAAGGCCCACCAGCGCAGCCGGAGGATCGACCGCTTCCTCACCGGCAAATACACCGCCATCCCTGCCTTTGTGGGGATCATGGCCCTGGTGTTCTACCTGACCTTCGGCGTGCTGGGGGAGTGGCTCTCCGGGCTGCTGGAGCAGGCCATCGGCGCGCTGACGGCGCTGGTGGACCAGGGACTGACCGCCTACGGCCTGAACCCGGTGATCCACAGCCTGATCATCGACGGCGTGTTCGCCGGTGTAGGGTCCGTGCTGGGCTTCCTGCCGGTGATCGTCACCTTGTTCTTCTTTCTGTCCCTGCTGGAAGACAGCGGTTACATGGCCCGGGTGGCTTTCGTGATGGACAAGCTCCTGCGGAAGATCGGCCTGTCCGGCCGGAGCATCGTGCCGATGCTGATCGGCTTCGGCTGCACCGTCCCCGGGGTCATGGCCACCCGGACCCTGCCCTCCGACCGGGATCGGAAAATGACCATCCTTCTGACGCCCTACATGAGCTGCACCGCCAAGGTGCCGATCTACGCCTTCTTCGCCGACGCGTTCTTCCCGGAACATAAGGCCCTGGTGATGGTGGCGCTGTATTTTGGCGGCATCCTGGTGGGGATCGGCATGGCCCTGCTCATGCGGGGGAGCGTGTTCCGGGGGGAGCCGGTGCCTTTTGTGATGGAGCTGCCCAACTACCGGCTGCCCAGCCCGAAAAACGTGGCCCAGCTCCTGTGGGAGAAGGCCAAGGACTTCCTGACCCGGGCGTTCACCGTGATCTTCGTAGCCACCATCGCCATCTGGTGTTTGCAGACCTTCGACATCCGGCTCAATGTGGTGGCCGATCCCCAGGATAGTATGCTGGCCTCCCTGGCCGGACTGGTGGCCCCGGTGTTCCGGCCGCTGGGCTTTGGATCGTGGCAGTTCGTCACCGCCCTGATCACCGGCTTCATGGCCAAGGAGAGCGTGGTATCCACCCTGACGGTGCTGCTGGGCGGCACCGCCCTGACCAGCTTCCTGACGCCTCTGACGGCGGTGAGCCTGCTGACCTTCGTGCTGCTGTATACCCCCTGCGTGGCGGCGGTGTCCGCGGTGAAGCGGGAGCTGGGAGGCAAATGGGCCGTCCTGGTGGTGGTGGTCCAGTGCGTGGTGGCCTGGCTGGCCGCCTGGCTGGTGTACAGCCTTGGCTCGATGCTGGGGGTGGGCTGATGCTGGAAGCGGCGATCTTGGCGGCGCTGGCGGTGGCAGTCTTTTTCGCCCTGCGGCACATCCGCCGGGGCGGCCTTTCCTGCGGCGGTGATTGCGGCAAATGCGCCCTGGACTGTTCCAAAAAGCGCCGTCCCCCTGAGGACGGGCAGTAACGAAAGAACACATCCCTGAGGTCTTGGACCTTGGGGATGTTTTATGCCCACCGCCTGAAACCATGGCGCTTTTCCGGCGGCCTGGGCCGGTCTTTTCGACTGTTTTCCGGGGACACACGGCTTCTGAAAAATGTCCTCCTCTCAAGAGCGGATGGCCCTGGAATGGGGACGTCTTCGTCAGAGTGCCAAATGTCTGTATGTAGAAAAATAGTGGAAATATCCGGCAAAACCTTGAAAAATTCCAATTTAATTTTAAAAAACACAGTCAACATCTGGAAAATCCGGCAAAATCCTTGTGCAATGTTATGAAATTCATATTTTTGTTGCATTTTCCAGGAGGGTATGGTACGATCGGTGCATGTGCAAAACGCTGGGGTCCTGCCGGACCTTCCAGCCGCCGCACGGACCGACCTTTTTTGCCTGAGCATCCGCGGATACAGGCGAGCTGAAAGAGGTCGAGATCATTTGAGGAGGAAGAACCATGAGGAAAACGGGAAAACGGATGTGTACCCTGGCGCTGGTCCTGGCCTTTCTGCTGACCATGGGCATCACGGCCCTGGCTGAAGGCACGGACAAGTCCCTCAGCCTGAAAGCGCCGGAGGAGCCATCCTACATCGACCAGCAGGTCACCCTTGCTGTGGTAGCCGGCACGGCGGATACAGTGACGGACGGAAAACTGAAGGTCGAGTACGACTTTCAGGCTCTGGACTTCACTGAGGCCCAGGCCGGAGCGGCCTGGAAGACCGGAGATCCGGTCCGCATCAGCGTCAAAGACGACGGGCTTGGAACGCTGATCGTGACCTTCGCCGGTGTGGACCCGGCCCAGGCCGGCACGGTGCTGGAGCTGAACTTCACCGCCTTGAAGGTGGGCAGCGCCCAGGTGTCCCTGGATGCTGAGGGAAGCTACATCACCGGCGGATCGGTGGCGGCGGATCAGACCACGGTGGTCATCTCCGAGGAGCCCACCCAGCCCACCGAGCCGGAACCCACCCAGCCCACCGGGACGGAGCCTACCGAGCCGGAGCCTACCCAGCCCACCGGGACGGAACCGACCCAGTCCACCGAGCCGGAGCCGACGCAGACCGAGCCTACCCAGACCGATCCTACCCAGACCCAGCCCACCGAGAGCCAGGCCCAGACCACGGAGCCTGATGACGATGTGGCCGACACCGGCGACCGGGGGAGCGTGCTTATCTGGACGCTGGTGATGCTCGTGAGCGTGGCGGCGATCGCCCTGGCCACGGTCTCCCGCAAGCGCGTCCGCTGACCGGCGGCAGATCATGCAAGGAGGAAGGACTATGAAAAAATCAGTCAAACAGCTGCTGGCCCTGGTGCTGGCGTTTACCCTGCTGCTGTCCTGCATCCCCATGACCCAGGCCTTCGCGGTGGATACCAACAGCGGCGGCCCCCTGTTCCTGAGGGAGGATGAAGGCACGCGGGACGAGAGCGGCCGGCAGCTGCTCACCCAAACGGACGATACAGAGGGGAAATATGCCGGGCTGGACAAAAAGCCTTTTGGCCAGTCTGAGCAGACCCCGGAATATGAGGATACGGATGTGGTCCGCCTGGTGGTGGAGGTGGAGGGCGATGCCCTGCTCACCGCCGGTTTCTCCGCCCAGGAGATCGCCGACGAGACCCCTGCCGTCCAGGAGCATCAGGCCCGCCAGATCGCCAAGGTGGACCAGGTGAAGGCCCTGGCGGAGGAGCTGTGCGGCGGCAGCGAGAACTATGAGATGGGCTACACCTACACCGTCGCCACCACCGGCTTCTCCCTGGTGGCGGAGTACGGCTACATCACCAAGCTGTCCCAGCTCAAGGGCGTGAAGAACGTGTATGTGGCGCCCCAGTTCGAGCTGCCCACCCAGGAGGCCGGGGAAGTGGAGCTTCAGCCCTACACCGGCAACGCCACCGAGATGATCGGCTCGGGCATCCTCAACGAAACCGGCTATACCGGCAAGGGGATGAAGGTGGCGATCCTGGACACGGGCATCGTGCTGGACAACCCCAGCTTCGCCCCCCTGACCGACGATCAGCTCACCGAGGAGTCCATCACCCCGGAGTTTATCGAAGAGGTCTGGACCCAGCTCAACGCCGGTGGGAGCGCCCTGCGCCCTGCCAGCACCTACTACTCCACCAAGATCCCCTTCATCTTCAACTATGAAGCCATGGATCTGAACGTTTCCCACGATACCGCTGGCAGCGATCACGGCACCCATGTGGCGGGCATCGTGGCGGCCAACGAGCTGGACAGCACCGAAGTGGTGGGTGTCGCGCCGGAGGCCCAGCTGGTGATCATGCAGGTCTTCAGCAGCAGAGGGGCCAACTGGGACGTGATCATGGCCGCCATGGAGGACTGCATCCGCCTGGACGTGGACGCGATCAATCTGTCCCTGGGCGCCGCCGCCGGCTTCACCACCGGCTTGGAGGAGATGCACCAGATCCTGGACGAGTACGCTGAAACGGACATCCATGTGGTCATCGCCGCCGGCAATGACACCCACAACGGCATGGGCAATCTGTCCGGCATCGACTCCTCCCTGGCCGGGAACCCGGACGTGGGCCTGGTGGGTACTCCCAGTACCTTCCCGATCGCCTTCTCCGTGGCCTCCGTGAACAATAACGCCGCTACCTTGCCCTACTTCACCCTGGGCGAGGAGAAGATCGGCTACGCCGACTCCGGCATCAACACACGGCTGGATCATCTGGCAGGTCAGACGCTGGAATATGTGATGGTCCCGGGCTACGGCGAGAGCGCCGACTTTGAGGGCCTGGACCTGAACGGCAAGGTGGCCGTGGTCTCCCGTGGCGGCGGCGTGGCCTTCACCGACAAGCAGGCCAATGCCCAGGCCGCCGGCGCGGTGGCCTGCATCGTCTACAACAACGAGCCGGGGATGCTGAACATGAGCATCAACGACTCGGAAGAGGACATCCCCTGTGTCCAGATCAGCCAGGATGATGGCGCGCTGCTGGCCCAGGCGGAGGTGAAGCAGATCGCCATCACCGATCTGGAGCACGAGTTTATCACCGACCCCATGATGAGCGACTTTTCCTCCTGGGGCTGCACCCCGGACCTGAAGCTCAAGCCGGAGATCTCCGGCGTGGGCGGCAACATCTACTCCACCCGGGAGACCACCTCCGGCTATGGCTACATGAGCGGTACCTCCATGGCTAGCCCCCAGGTCTCCGGCGCCATGGCGGTGCTGATGCAGTACCTCCAGGAGCGGTTCCCGGAATACACCGGCCCCGAGCTGCGGAAGCTGGCCACCAACCTGATGATGAGCACCGCCCAGCAGGTGTGGGTGGAGGAAGGCCTGGAATACTCCCCCCGGAACCAGGGCGCGGGCCTGGTGGACCTGGTGGACGCCACCAGCGCCGGGAGCTTCCTGTCCTGCGGCACCGCCTTTGAAGGCCGGCCCAAGGGCGAATTCGGCGACGACCCGGAAAAGACCGGCGTCTATCAGTTCCCCTTCTCGATCACCAACTTTGACGGCGCGGATAAGACCTACACCTTCGACGCCTCCGTGCTCACCGAGGCGGAAAACGACGGCTACATGGCCCACAGCCCCTACGCGCTGGCAGGGGACCTGACCGTGTACACCACCCTGGTATCCGATGTGCTGAAGTACGACTTCAACGACGACGGCGCCATCACCACCGCCGACGCCCGGGTGCTGCTGCGGCATCTGGCCGGGGTGGAGACCATCCTGGAGGATGACCCCCACGCCCCCTATGCCGACGTGGACGGCAACGGCACCGTGGAGCTGGCGGACGTGGACGTGGTCCTGGACTACTGCGCGGAAAAGAGCGTGTCCGTGGACTTCACCCAGACCATCAGCGTCACCACCACCGAGGCGATCGATGAGATCACCGTCCCCGCCGGACAGACCGTGACCCTGACCGCCCAGATCTGCCTGACGGATGAGGACAAGGCGTATCTGGACGACAGCTTCGCCAACGGTATGTTCGTGGAGGGCTATCTGTACGCCAACAGCGCCGAAGAAGACGGTGTGGATCTGTCCATGCCCTTCCTGGGCTTCTACGGCGACTGGTCCGATGCCCCGGTATTCGACGATCCGGAGGACCCGGCCCTGTACGGCACTGATGTGTGGACCAACGCCGGCACCCTGATCGGCACCAACCCCTACATCCTCAGCGGGGCCGCGGGAGATGAGTACAATGCTTACTCCTACGCCAACCCTCTGGCGGAGCTGGACTTCGGTATGCTCCGCAACGCCAAGAAACTGCTGTTCACCGTGGTGGACAAGAACACCGGCGAGGAGTATTTCTCCCTGGAGGACACCTACGCCACCAAGTCCTACTACGACAGCAACTACGGCATGATCGTGCCCTACTACATCTACAACGCCACCGAGGACGAGGAATACGTCTGGAAGGGCTGTGATGCCCAGGGCAACGCCCTGCCGGACGGCACCACCGTGACCTATACCGTGGAGGCCTGGCTGGACGATGGCGACGACCTGGTGGACGACACCATCTCCTTCGACGTGACGCTGGACAGCTACCGGCCCGAGATCGTGAACAAGGACACCCTGTCCCAGAGCGTGCGCCTGGACGAGGAGTCCGGCCACCTGTACCTGTCCATGACCCTGCAGGACAACCGCTACATCGCCGCCGTGATCTTCATGGATGCCAGCGGCAACATCATGGGCAAGTACGGCCTGGAGAACGTTCCGGGCGAAGAGTTCACCGTGGAGTTCGACATCACCGGTTACGGCGGCGACTTCACCGTGCTGGTGTGCGACTACGCCTGTAACGAAACGATGGTGGACCTGGTCCTGGAGCTGGACGAGGAAGTGGCTTCTCCCACCATGCAGACCCTGGACAAGGGCCGGCTCTACGGCTTTGAGCCGATCAGCGTGTCCAACCTGGTGGATAAGGGCTGGTTCAGCGTGAACAAGGCGGACCTGTCCGACCCCAGAAACGAGAGCTACACCAACGTCAGCTACTTCTCCGGCGAGTACATCAACGGACGGATCCTGGCCCAGCGTCAGGACGGCGCGCTGGTGCTGGTCACGCCTTACAGCTCCTACTGGGGCACTCAGGAGGTCACCGCCCCCCTGGGCGAGGAAGGGGACGCGGGCTTCATCACCTTGTATGACATGGCCCTGGACTACACCGACCGCAGTGACGCGCTGAACAGGGTGTTCGAGGACAACTACATCTATCCTGCCGGCGACGACACCCTTTTCGCCATCGGCTGGACCTACGACGGCACCATCACGGCCAACGGCCGGTACGGCGGCGAGAACTGCCTGTACACGGTGTATGCCAACCAGAATAGTCAGCTCCTGAGCATCCAGAAGCTCTTCACCCTCACCGGCATGGACGAGGGCACGGAGATGATCACCCTCTCCTGCGACAACGAGGGCAACCTCTACTCCATCGGCACCGACTGCGGCTTCTACGCCGTGGACAAGAACACCGGCGTGTGCACCAAGCTCTTTGAGCTGACGGATTTCTACAACGACTCCTATGGCATCGGCCCCAACATGATCCAGTCCGCTTGCTATGACCATGAGGCGGAGTGCATCTACTGGTACGCCAACAGCCAGATCGCCATCGACAACTTCGTGTCCCGGGTCTACCGGATCGATCCCAAGACCCAGCAGGTGGAGAACATCGGCTCCAACGAGCGCAGCGGCGCCACCGCCTTGTTCGTTCCCACGGACAAGACCACGGACCTGTTCACCTACGGCGAAGTGGACCCCAACACCTTCCAGCTCGATCCCTACGAGATCACCATGGTGATCGGCCAGGGCAAGCGGATCAATGTGAACTGGGATCCCTGGAACGCCCGTCGGACCGACATCACCTGGACCTCCAGCGATGAGAGCGTGGTCACCGTGTCCGGCAACGGTTTTATCCGGGCCGTGGGCACCGGCACCGCCACCATCACCGCCACCGGCCAGGCGCTCAACTGGGGCACTTCCCTGACGGAGTATAGGTACAACTGCGCCGTCACCGTCCTGCCAGCTCAGGATGAGATCTACGGCTACATCGTCAGCGACGAGGTCAACAAGAGCAACCAGTACAAGTGGGTGACTTACGGCGACCTGACCCCCACGGAAGTGACCCAGCTGACCAAGCCTCAGATCACCACCCCTGACGGCACTACCATCAGTCCCATGTGGTCCGGCGGCGCCTACTACGACGGCTATGTCTACACCGTGGGCCAGGTGACCTGGACGGAAGACAACACCATCTATACCGCCAACGGCCTGTACAAGTCCCTGGTCGATCCCACCACCGAGAACGTGATCGGCCAGCCTGAGCTGATCGGCTACGCCGAGGGCATCGAGGTGGGCAACCTGGGCTTCGACTACAACACCGGCCGGATGTACGGCGTGGACCTGACCAACGGCGGTCTGTGCATCGTGGATCTGGAGACCGGCGCTGTCACCACCCTGGGCGAGTTCAACTACGACTACTCCAACTACGAGTTCAGCTACGACAGCGGGGACAATGTGATGACCGCCATGACCGTGGTCTGCGAAGGCGACACCACCACCATCGTGTGCGCCAGCATGAACGGCAAGCTCTTCACCGTGGATCCTGCCACCATGACCTGCTACTACCTGAACAGCGCCGGCAGCGAATACTGGTTCTACGGTGCCATGTGCTACGACTACAACACCGGCAACATCTACTGGAACCCCTGCATGGGCGGCGGCAGCAGCCCGCTGTACCTGGTGGATCTGACCGAGCGCTGGGACGAGCCTTACGCCAACATCATCGACATCGGCGATGTGGGCAGCAAGACCGGCGTGGAGCAGACCGTGATGTTCACCATCCCGGAAACGGAGCCGGAGACCAAGTTCATCCCGGTGGAGGATATGTGGCTGGTGGACGGTGAGAACATCACCATGCTGGCAGGCGCCACCAGGACCCTGCGGACCGCCACCGAGCCGGCCCTGCCTACGGTCCAGCGCAAGAATTGGGAAAGCTCCGATCCTTCCGTGGTCACCGTGGATGCCTACGGCAACCTCACCTCGGTGTCCGAAGGTGTGGCCACCATCACCGTGACCCTCACCGATAAGGACGGCACCCGGTTCACCGACTCCATCGAAGTCACCGTGCTGGCCTCTGCCGGTACCTTCGAGGCGTTCCTTACCGATGACTTCTTCTCCTCCATGTATTGGAACTTCTGGATCACCGTGTCCGACAGCGCGCCGGCCTACTCCGAGGTGGGCGACAGCATGATCGGCGTCTACTCCCTCCGGGCCGGTGAATACTTTGACGGCTACTTCTACGGTGTGGACGAGGACAACAACTTCCTGCGGATCAACGCCGAGGATCGGTTCGACTACAAGATCCTGGGCAACGTGGGAACGCGGATCATGGACATGACCTTCGACTACACCACCGGCACCCTCTACGGTCTGACCCAGCAGTATTCCGCCTACGACACCACCATCTGGGAGTGGGTGGACTACCCTGCCAAGCTGGTGAAGCTGGATCTGTCCACCGGCGCGGCCACCGAAGTGGCCACCCTGGACGGCCCGGTGCGGACCCTGGCGGTGACCAAGGACGGCACCCTCTACGGCGCCGGCAGCGCCACCGCCAACGAGAACGCCAAGCTCTACACCATCGATCCGGCCACCGGCACCTGCACGGAAGTGCTGGCGCTGGAGCAGGTGATCTATGACGACAGCTACAGCAACTTCAACTCCCAGATGACCTACGACTACACCACGAACAGACTGTACCTGAACGGTGTGTACTGCACCAACGACCGGGTGGAGTCCTCCCAGTTCTACATGGTCCAGTTGGGCGAGGAGCTCAGCGCGACGGCCCTGGGCCAGATCGGCCTGGCGTTCAAGAACGGCCAGACCGGCCCCTCCTCCCTGGGCGTGCTGGTGGCGATCCCCGAGGAAAGCGAACTGCCTAAGGATATGGCCGCCGTGAACCTGATGGTGAACAAGACCGCGGTACGGCTCCAGGTGGGCGGCACCAGCCAGCTCAGCGCCGTGGTCCAGCCTGCCTCCGCCGCCCTGGAGGTGTCCTGGTCCTCCGCCGATCCGTCCATCGCCACGGTGGATGAGAACGGCCTGATCATCGGCGTTTCCGCCGGTGAGACCGTGATCACCGTCACCGCCGGCGAGTTCACCGCCACCTGCACCGTCCAGGTGCTGGAGGACACCACCGGCTCTGAAGCCTACACCATCTCCCTGTCCCAGGGCCTGGTGAAGTTCGATCCTGAGCTGCCCAATGCCTACGAGCAGATCGCCCCCTTCAAGGATCTGGGCGTCAACGGCACGGTGGTGGGCCTGGATGTGGACGAGGCTTCCGGCATGGCCTACATCCTGGTACGGGACGACCCGGACTACCACTTCCCGGTGCTGATCCGGTTCGACATGAACAAGAAGTCGGCGCAGGTCCTGGGCCAGCTGTATGTCTACACCGACACCGTTTCCGACGTGGCCTATGACCCGGAGGAGCAGGTGATCTATGTGGCCAGCGGCTACTACATCTTCGAGTACTACCTGCCCACCCTGAGCGCCGCGGACCTGAACGTGTCCACCGCCCAGATCGACTTCAACTACGCGGCAGAAGGCTCTCCCACCGTCCACGCCGTCACCGTCCACGATGGTGTGGTGTACGCGATCGGCAGAGGGAACAGCGGTGTCAGCGGCCTGTACAAGACCGATGTGACCCTCCAGAGCGTGGAAACGGTGGCCACCGGCTTCTCCCTCCCCACGGTGAACAATTTCTGTGAGATGGCCTACTGCGCCGCCAACGGCAAGTTCTACGTTACCGACGCCGCAAGCAACCTCTACGAGCTGACCATGGAGGGCCAGGTCCAGATCGTAGGCCAGCTGGCCGACGGCCTGGATATCAACGGTATCGCCATCCTTTCCCCGAAGGAAGACGTTCCCTCCACCGGCTGATCCCAATAACGACCGCCGCCCAGGGCATAGCCCTGGGCGGCATTTTATAGGGGTCCGATCATAAATGTGGGGCCAGGCAAGAAGCCTGGCCCCATCGTCATAAAAGGGCGGCATCGAAAAGTGTGCC
>CALXFQ010000013.1 GCA_944387625.1 uncultured Oscillospiraceae bacterium | reverse complement strand
GACCCGGAACGGACTCGAACCGTCGACCTCCAGCGTGACAGGCTGGCGTGCTAACCGACTGCACCACCGGGCCAAATGATTGGTGGGAACAACAGGGCTCGAACCTGTGACCCCATGCTTGTAAGGCATGTGCTCTCCCAGCTGAGCTATGCTCCCCTACCGCTGCCGCGTTTGGCTCTTGACCTCAGCGACATGACATATTATACACAGGAGGCCCAGGTTTGTCAAGAACTTTTTCTTCTTTTTGCCGAAAATCTTTTCCCTTTCGGGATCAGGGTTTTACCCCGATCCCAGGGGAAATTCAAACTTTTTCCAACAGTTCGGCCACATCCTCCGGGGTGAAGGTGTACACCGTGTCGCAGAACTGGCACTCCACCGGGAAGGGCTTTCCCTCGCCCCGGATCTGCTCCAGCTCCTCCCGGCCCAGGCTGATCAGGGCCGCGGTCACCCGGTCCCGGGTGCAGTAGCACTTATACCCCACCTGCGTGTTCTCCATGAACACCACCCCCAGACTGCCGCACACCTGTCCCAGGATGTCCTCCGGGGCCAGTCCGGCCTCCAGCATGGCGGTGACCGCCCCGGCCTTTCGGATGCCCTCCTCCAGGGCGTCGATCACTTCCTCCGGCGCGCCGGGCAGGAGCTGGATCAGGTAGCCTCCGGCCACCTTCACTCTCTGGTCCCGGTCCACCAGCACCCCCAGGGCGCAGGCGGTGGGGATCTGCTCGCTTTGGGCGAAGTAGGCGGTCACATCGTCCCCGATCTCCCCGGACACCAGCGGCACGGAGCCGATGTATGGCTCCTTCATCCCCAGGTCCCGGATCACCGTCAGAGTGCCGTCGGTGCCTACGGTGGCTCCCACGTCCAGCTTGCCCGGATGCTTCTCCACCAGGGGGACGACCGGCTCGGTGACACAGCCCCGTACATTGCCCTGGGGGTCGGAAACGCAGGTGATCGTGCCGATCGGGCCGCCGCCCCGGATCTGGAGGGTCATGGAGCCATCGTCCACCTTCTGCATATTGCCCATCATGGAGGCGGCGGTGAGCGCCCGGCCCAGGGCGGCGGTGGCGTTGGGGGTGGTGCCGTGGATCTGGGCCGCCCGGCGGACCAGATCCGTGGACCGGATCGCCACCACCTTCACGAAGCCGTCCATGGTCATGCCTCTTACCAAATAGTCGTTCATGTTCTGATACCCTTTCTCGCGCTGAGATAGATCCGCTGGTCCCCTGCCCGGGGCGGATCGAAGACCCGGTCCCCGTAGGCCCGGATCCGGCAGAAGCCGGCCTCTTTCAGATACCCTTCCAGCTGGGCCTTGGAGTAGGCGTATTCCCGGTGCTCCTCGAAGCTTCGACGCCAGAGCTTCCCCTGGCGCTGGAACAGGTCCATGCCGTAAGAGCAGATATTACTGCTTTCGTCAAACTCTCCCCGCCAGACGCAGTACACATCGTCGTCCTCATCCAAAAACACCTGGCCGTCCATGGCCCGGAGCTTTTCCGGGGTGTTCACATCGAAGATGAAGATGCCGCCAGGGTTCAGGGCCTTATACACCCGCCGGATCGCCGCCTGGCACTGCCGGGGGTCGGTGATATAGTCCAGGCTGTCCAGGGCGCACACCGCCAGGTCCACGGCCCTGGGCAAACACAGCCGGTCCAGGCTCTGGCAGACGAACATCGGCGGCCGGGCCAGCGCCTGGGCCTTCTGGGCGGCGATGGTGAGCATCTCCGCCGACAGGTCCACGCAGGTCACATCCAGCCCCTTCCGGGCCAGGATCAGGCCCACCGAGCCGGTGCCGCAGGCCAGGTCCACCGCCGTCCGGGGCCGGACCCCTTCCCGGGCCAGGATCTGCTCATAAAAGGCCACCACCGCCTGATAGTCCACATCGCTGGTCAGCCGGTCGTAGCTCTGCGCCAAAGCATGATAAGCGTCCACGGTTCCTCCCTTCAAAAAAGCATCCCGGACGGTGGTCCGGGATGCCTGGAAACACACATTACCGCTTGAAGATCGCGAAGATGTCCTCGTCGGCGCTGGTCTTGGGGACGGCGGTGCCGGTGGCCTTGGCAGGCTCCTCGGCGGCGGGCTTCTGGTCGAAGCCGGTGGCGATCACGGTGACCCGCATCTCATCCTCAAAATCCTCGTTGTAGGTGGCGCCGAAGATGATGTTGGCCTCGGGGTTAGCGGCCTCCTGCACGATACCGGCGGCGGTCTCCACATCGTCCAAGGTCAGCTCGGTGGAGCCGGTGACGTTCACCAGCACACCGGTGGCACCGTTGATGGAGGTCTCCAGCAGGGGGCTGGCCACGGCGGCCATGGCGGCCTGCTCGGCTTTCTCCCGGCCGGAGGCGGTGCCCACGCCCATATGGGCACGGCCCGCGTCCTTCATGACGGCGGAAACGTCGGCAAAGTCCAGGTTGATGATCACCCGCTCGGAGAAGCCCACCAGCTCGGAGATGGAGGTAACGGCCATCTTCAGCACATCGTCGGCGATGCCGAAGGCGTTGGCGAAGGTGATCTTCTGATCGGTGACATACTTCAGCCGATCGTTGGGGATCACGATCAGGGAATCGACCTTGCCGGACAGGGCCGCGATGCCGGACTCGGCCTGGCGCATCCGATTGGCGCCCTCGAACTTGAAGGGCTTGGTGACCACGCCCACGGTGAGGATGCCGGCCTCATGGGCCAGGTCCGCCACGATCGGGGCCGCACCGGTGCCGGTGCCGCCGCCCATACCGGCGGTGATGAAGACCATGTCCGTGCCTTCCAGGGCCTTGGAGATCACCGCCCGGGACTCCTCGGCGGACTTCTTGCCCACCTCGGGCTTGGAACCGGCGCCCATGCCGTTGGTCAGCTTCTCGCCGATCTGGACCTTGTTCTTGCAGATGGACTTGTTCAGATCCTGCTTATCCGTATTGATAACGATGAAATCCACACCGTCCACACCGGCCTCGATCATCCGGTTGATAACATTGTTACCGGCGCCGCCGACGCCGATCACCTTGATCTTTACCACCCGATCCTGGTATGCTTCAGACATATTTACGCTCCTCCTATGTATGCAGTCGCGGCGGGGAGTTGCCTCCGCCGCAATTATTTAAAATCGTACTGGTATATTGTATCCCGAAAACAGGAACTCGTCAATAGAAAAATCGATTTTTCGGAAGATTTATTTAAAGGGGCGGTAGATCACGGCTCCGGGATCCGTTGAAAAAGTGATGTCCAGGATACCGCTTTGATAGCTGCCCATCTGCTGGATGGTCTGGGCCATCATGTCCACTTTCTTGTCCATCTCCCCGGGATCTCCCAGGAGCACCTGGTACTGCTCGCCATACCAGAGCTGGATATCGCCCATATCGGTCACATCCACCTGGGCGGCCTGGCCCAGGATCTCATTGGCCTCCAGTCGCTGGAGGATGCTCAGCGCCGTTTCCAGCCGCTCAGCGTTGGTGACGGTGACGATCTGGGTCTCCCCCTCGGAAGTGGTGGCCTCCGGATCTTCCTCCACCGCCACGGCCATCTCACCGGGCTTGGGGTCTTCCAGCACCACGCCCCGGATCACCGTTTTCTCCGCGGCGTTGGCGGCGCTGGTCTTCTCGGTAAGGCGGCCTTCGGCAGTCATCAGCCACCAGGCGTCCTGCTGGTCCTGGATGGCATAGACCACCTCCACCTCCTCGATATAGATGTTCACCGTGCCTGGCAGTTTGATGCCGATCCGGACCACCTTTACATAGGGCAGCGATCCCGCGATCTTGGCGCAGGCCTTGGCCTTGCCGAAGTTCAGCAGGCTCTCTCCCTCCCGGATCCCGGAGACCTCCCGGACGGTCCAGGCGGTGTATTTCTGGTTGCCGGAGACCACGATCGTGTCCACCCGGAAGAAGATCGAGAACCCGATGAACAGCGCCAGCACCACCGCCGCCACCGTCGTCAGCCGCAGTATCAGCCGCTTCCGATCCAGGGCCGGAGGCTGGATCTGCACCACCTCCGGCGCGTCCGGGGCAGTCTTCTGGGGCTTGGGGGCGGGCTTAGGCGTCTTCTTCGGCGCTGAGGGTCTTCTTCTGCGTCTTTTGTCCATAGTTATTCTCCTTGATCTTTCTTGCCGGCGCACAGCTCCTCGATCATATCACAGATCCGCTCCGCCGAGTCCAGCACCACCATATCCCGGAGGGCTGCGGACATCTCCTCACGGCGGGGCCGATCGGCCAGCAGCGCGGTGACTTCCTCATACAGCTTCCGGCCCATGTCCTCCCCTTCCCGCAGGAGCACCGCGCCCCCACGGTCGGCCAGGATCTGGGCGTTCTTGGTCTGGTGGTCGTTGGTCACGTTGGGCGACGGCACCAGCACACAGGGCGTGCCGGAGGCTCCGATCTCATTGAGGGTGGAGGCGCCGGCCCGGCTGATGATCACATCCGCCGCGTTCATCACCGTGGGCATATCGTAGATATACTCCCGCATATCGATCCCCCGGTCCAGCCGGATGCCCAGCTCCCGCACATGGTCCGGCATCCACTCCCAGCCGAAGCTCCCGGTGGCGTGGATGTGCTGGAAGGGGAAGCCCTCCGCCTGCTCCAGCTTCATCATCTCCGCCACCGCCCGGTTCATGTCCCTTGCCCCCAGGCTCCCGAAGGCGGAGACCACCAGTGGCCGGCTGTCCAGGCCCAGCTGTCCGCGGGCCTGCTCTTTGGTGATGGTGATGAACTCCTTCCGCACCGGCATGCCCACCACCTCCACCCGCTCCGGGTGACGGTAATACTGGGCGCTCTCGGCAAAGGACACCAGCACCCGGTCCGCCCGGCTGGCGGCCATCTTGGTGGTCAGTCCCGGCACGGCATTGCTCTCATGGACGCAGGTGGGGATCCCCAGCTTGGCCCCGGCGTACAGCGCCGGGAAGCTGGCATAGCCGCCGGTGCCTACCACCACGTCCGCCTGGAACTGGCGGATGATCTTTTTGCACCGGCTGATCGAGCCTGCCAGGTCCTTTGCCACCTTGACGTTCTTTTTCAGCGCCTGGAACGACACCCCTCTGGTCAGTCCGGCGCCGGGGAGGCACTCCAGCCGGTAACCGGCCTTGGGCACCAGCCGCTCCTCCATCCGCCCTTTGGCGCCGATGAAGAGGATCTCACACGCCGGGTGGCGCTCTTTCAGGATGTTGGCCACCGCGATCGCCGGGTTGATGTGTCCGGCGGTACCGCCGCAGGTAAAGATCACGTTCATAACAGGTCCTCCTGTGATTTTGTCTTGTTTCGCTGCCGGGAGATGCTTAGAAGCACCCCCATCTCGCCCAAATTCACCGCCAGGGCGGTGCCACCGTAGGAAAAGAAGGGCAGGGCCACCCCGGTGGAGGGCAGCAGATTGGTGACCACGCCCAGATTCAGGGCGGTCTGCACCGCGATCAAGGTGGTGATCCCTGCCGCCAGCACCGTGGAGAATCGGTCCGCCGCCCGCAGGGCGATCCAGTATCCCCGGAAGATCAGCGCGGCGAACACCGCCACGATCCCCAGCGCCCCTACGATCCCCAGCTCCTCACAGATCACCGCGAAGATGTAGTCGTTGTATTGGAATGGCAGATACAGATATTTCTGCCGGCTCATCCCCAGGCCCAGTCCCAGCAGTCCCCCGGAGCCGATGGCATACAGGGACTGGAGGATCTGGTAGCCTGTGTCCCGAGGGTCGGCCTCCGGGTGGAGCCAGGCGGTGATCCGGTCCCCGGCGTAGCCCATAACGCTGATGTAGATCACCACGAAGGCGGCGGCCGCCGCCGCGCCAGCGCCCAGCCATTTCATCCGGGTACCGGCCACGAACATCATAGCCACCCCCACCATGCCGATCAGCATGATGGCGCTCAGGTGCTTCTCCAGGGCCAGGGGGACCAGGATCCCCAGCAGGGCCAGGCCGAAGCCCAGCACCCCATGGCGAAAATCCTTGGCGTCAGACCCGAACAGCCGGGTCAGCCGGGCGAAGAGCACGATCATGGCGAATTTGGCGATCTCCGAAGGCTGGAACCGGATCCCGGCCACGTTGATCCATCGCCGGGCGCCGTTGACGCTCTGCCCCGCCACCAGCACGCACAGCAGCAGCACGATGCTCACGCCGTATACCAGCCAGGCCCAGTCCATCCACCGGCGGGCAGGGATCCGGCTGAACAGGACCATGCACACCAGGCCCAGCCCGGCGCAGATGGCCTGCTTTTTCAAATACTTGGTGGAGCTGACATAGCCTGTGTCATACTGGCTCTGGGCGAAGCTGGCGGACCAGAGCATGATCAGCCCCAGGACCAGCAGCACCAGCACCAGCGTAAGGAACAGGATGTCCACGCTTTCCCCCGTCCGCTTTTTCAGACGGCGGTCCTCTTTGGCATACAGAAGTTTTTCTGCCGCCATAGAAGCTCCTTCCAGATAGATGGTCTTATCCGATCCGTCCCTGGATCGATACCCAGGCCACCAGGCACATCACCGCGGACACGGCGGAGAACACGAAGCAGATCCGGATCTCCTTCCAGCCGCACATCTCGAAGTGGTGGTGGATCGGGGACATTTTGAACAGCCGCTTGCCGTGGGTGAGCTTGAAGTAGCTCACCTGCAAGATCACGGACAGCGTTTCCAGGATATACACCATGCCCACCAGCACCAGCACCAGGGGCATATCCAGGGCGAAGGCCAGGCCGCAGACGATGCCGCCCAGGAACAGCGACCCGGTATCCCCCATGAACACCTTTGCCGGGTGCCAGTTGTAGAAAAGGTATCCGATCAGTCCGCCCACCAGGGACGCGGGCAGCAGGGCCATCTCCAGCTTGCCCATGGCAACGGCGGCGGCGGTGAAGAACACCATCACCGGCACGGTGACGCTGCCGCACAGGCCGTCGATGCCGTCGGTCAGGTTCACCGCGTTCACACAGCCCACCATCACGAACATGGCAAAGAAGATGTAAGCGATCGGGTGGATATACACCGTCACATCGAAGAAGGGGATGTACAGATCGCAGGTCAGGATCGACCCTTTGTACAGCAGGTACAGGTAGATCGCGGACACCGCCATTTGCAGCAGCGCCTTCTGGATCGATGTCAGGCCCAGGTTGCGCTTGTATTTTGCTTTGCAGAAGTCATCCAGAAAGCCCACCAGGCCGAAGCACAGCCCTAAGATCAGCACATAGAACACGGAGAAGTCCTCCATCATCGGGATGCTGAAAAGCAGGCACAGCACCGCGGTGAAGATGAACATCAGCCCGCCCATCATAGGGGTGCCGGCCTTGCTGTTGTGCCAGGTGGGGCCTTCTGCCCGGATGGACTGCCCCGCCTTCAGCGCCCGGAGCACCGGCAGCAGAAGATACCCGATGCCCAAAGACAGTCCGCAGGCCACCAGGGCCGTGATGACGATCCTATCCATTTTACCGTTCCTCCCAATTATATCTCTTCCAGGAATTTATCCAGGATCTGTTCCATCCGCATACCGTGGCTGCCCTTGACCAAGATCACGTCGCCGGGCTTGACGATCCGCTTCATCGCCTCCACGATCCGGTCCCGCTCCTGGAAGGCCTGGGCGTTGGCGCAGCTCATGCCGCCGGTCAGCGCGCCGTCCACGATCCGGCCGCTGTTGGGGCCGAAGGCCAGGACCACATCCGCCTTCTCCGCGGCGATCCGGCCCACCCGGTAGTGCTCCGCCTGGGTGCATACCCCCAGCTCCAGCATATCTCCCAGCACCGCCACCCGGCGGCCGGGCTTCTTCCCCAGCACCGCCAGGGCGGCAGACATGGACTCGGGACCGGCGTTGTAGCAGTCCCGGATGATGGTCAGTCCCTTGACCTGGCTGGTCTCCTGCCGGCCGGCCATGTTGCTGAAACGGCCCATGGCTTCCCGGATCTGTTCCGGGGACACTCCCATCTCCAGAGCCACGCCGATGGCGGCCAGGGCGTCGGGGACATAGTGCAGGCCCTCCAGAGGCAGCTCCACCGGGAACTGCCGTTCTCCTGCCACCACCTGGAAGCAGACCCGGCCCTCTTCCTCCCAAATATCCCGGCCCAGATACTGGCAGTCCGGCCCCTGGGTGCCAAAGCAGGCCACCTCCACCACCTGCCGGTGCTGGATCTCCCGCAGCAGCGGGTCGTCGCCGTTGACCAGCAGCTTGCCGGTGGGGTGCATCCCCTCCAGGATCTCCAGCTTGGCCTGCAAGATCCCCTGCTGGGAGCCAAGATGCTCGATGTGCATGGTGCCGATGTTGGTGATCACGGCAATATCCGGCTGGGCGATGGTGCTCAGATAAGCGATCTCCCGGAAATGGTTCATCCCCATCTCCAGCACCGCCACCTGGGTATCTTCCGGCATGGCCAGGATCGCCATGGGAAGCCCCAGGTCGTTGTTATGGTTGGCCGGGGTCTTGCTCACCCGGTAGCCCATGGACAGCACCGCGGCGACCATCTCCTTGGTGGTGGACTTGCCCACACTGCCGGTGATGCCCACCACCTTCATGTCCATACTCTGGCGCAGGTGCCGGGCGATCTGGCCCAGGGCCTTCCGTGGGTCCGCCACCCGGATCGCGGGGACATCTCCCACATCCCGGCTGCACAGCACCGCCGCGGCCCCCTTGTCCATGGCCATGGGGATATAGTCGTGGCCGTCCCGCAGCCCTTCCAGGCACACGAACAGCTCCTTGGGACGGATCTGCCGGGAGTCGTTGTTGGCCCCGGAGAAAGTCACGTCCTTATATTTCGGGTCGATCAGGCCATCGCACCACTGGGCGGCCTGCTGTAAAGTGATCATTGCCATTTGTTTACCTCTTTTCCATCAGCCACCGGGCCACCTCCTCCCGCTCGTCCAGAGGATGCTTCACGCCGCGGATCTGCTGATAGTTCTCATGGCCCTTTCCGGCCAGTATGATTATATCATTTTTTTCGCCGATGTCCATGGCAAAACGTATAGCTTTTCGACGATCTTCAATAATTTTATACGCGCCCATCCCCGGCTCCACCCCGGCCAGGATGTCCCGGATGATGGCGGCCGGGTCCTCGCCCCGGGGATTGTCCGAGGAGATCACCGCAAGATCTGACAGCTCCACCCCGATTCGGCCCATGATCGGCCGCTTGATAGGGTCCCGGTCCCCGCCGCAGCCGAAGACACAGATCAGCCGTCCCCGGCAGGCGCCCCGCATGGTCCTGAGCACGTTCTCCAGCGCGTCGGGGGTGTGGGCATAGTCGATCACCACGGTAAAGCCGGTGCCGGGGGTGGGCACCACCTCCGCCCGGCCCTTCACCCCCCGGACCTGGGCCAGGACCTGGGCCGCCGGTCCCAGGGGCAGGCCCAGAGCCTTCACCGCCCCCAGGACCGTCAGGGCGTTGTACACGGTGAACCGTCCCGGGATCGGCAGCCGCACCGGCGTCCGCTCCTGTCCGGCCACCGCGGTGAAACGCACCCCCTCCGGCTCCAGCCGGATGTCCCGGGCATACAGATCCGTCGCCTCCCTGGCGGAGGTCCCGATCACCGGGCAGGCGACCTGGGCGCAGATCCGGTCCGCCCACTGATCGTCCCGGTTGATCACCGCCCGGCCGCACTGGCGAAAGATCCGGGCCTTGGTGTCGCAGTAGTCCTCCATGGTCTTGTGGAAGTCCAGATGGTCCTCGGTAAGATTAGTGAAGGCCGCCACATCGAAGCGGATGCCCTCCACCCTTTCCAGGGCAATGGCGTGGGAGGATACCTCCATCACCACATACCGGCATCCCCCGTCCCGCATCCGGGCCAGCAGTTCCTGAAGCTCCAGGCTCTCCGGGGTGGTACGGTCCGTAGCCACCTGCTCCTCTCCGATTCGGATCTCAATGGTGCCGATCAGGCCCACCTTCTCCCCGGTGACCTGTTCCAGCACCTGCTTTAAAAGCCAGGTCACGGAAGTCTTGCCGTTGGTGCCGGTGACGCCTACCATGATCATGGACTTTGCCGGATCGCCGTAAAAGTTCCGGCCGATCCGCGCCAGGGCCTGCCGGTCGTCCGCCACCAGGATGTAAGGCACCGTTCCCGCCGGAGGCCGGGCGGTGACCACCACCGCCGCCCCCCGTTCCAGCGCCGGGGCGATAAAGCTGTTGCCGTCATGGGCAAAGCCCTTCACCGCCACGAACAGACTGCCGTCTGCCGCCTGGCGGTGATCGCAGACCACTGACCCGATCGGACGGTCCAACTCGGCGTGGACTTCCAGCACCTCCACGCCCTTGAGCAGCTCCTTTAATTTCAAATGCGCGCCTCCTTGGTCCTCTCCACTTCAAGGGATGTTCTGTGTATCCACGAAGCACAGCGTCACGGTGGTGCCCACGGCCACCTGGGTCCCCGGAGCGATGTCCTGATAGGACACCTTCACATCCGGGGTCAGGTCCATGTTCCCGGTGACCAGGATGTACAGCCCCAGCTTTCCCGCCTGGTCGCTGGCCTGCTGCCGGGTCAGCCCGGCAAAGTCCGGCACAGCCACCAGTTCCTCCGGCGGCTCCTGGTCCAGGTAGAGCACCACCTGACTGCCGCCGCTGATGGTCCTGCCTGCCGCCGGGATCTGGCCGGTGACGCTCTGGCCCTCCCCCACCGTCTGGCAGGTCAGGCCCTGGTCTTTCAGCTTCTCCTGGGCCTCCTGGACCGTCAGGCCGGTCAGGTCCTCCATCACCAGGGTCTTCCCCGGCAGTTCCTCTTCGGTATAGTTCTGGGCCACGCCCAGATAGGGCAGAATGTCCCCCATCACCGCCCCCACGGTAGGGGCCGCCATGGCGCCGCCGGAGATGTACAGCCCGGTGGTCCGGGACGGGGTATCCAATGCTACCAATACAATATACTCCGGATCTTCCATAGGCGCAATACCTACAAATGAAACGATCTTGTCCAGCACCCGCTGGCCGTTCTCATCGAAAACGTCTATTTTCTCCGAAGTGCCGGTCTTTCCCCCGATGGAGAACCCGGCCACCGCCGCGTTTTTCGCGGTCCCCTCGGCGACCACCCCTTTGAGAAGCTGGCACATGGTCTTGGAGGTCTCCTCCGAGATCACCTGGCGGACCATGGTAGGCTCCTGGCGCAGCACGGTGCGGCCCTGGGCGTCGATCGCCTCCGAAACGATGTAAGGCTCCATCAGATACCCCCCGTTGACCACCGCGCTGATCGCCCGGACCAGCTGCAAGGGGGTGAGCTTGAAGGTCTGGCCGAAAGAGCCAGAGGTCAGGGAGGCGGTGCCCCACTTTTCCGTATCGGTCACCAGCTCCTTGCTGAAAAACACCCCTTTGCTCTCCCCATTCAGGTCGATGCCGGTCTTCTCCATCACCCCGAAGCGCTGGATGTAGTCATAGAAAGTGTCCCCGCCCATCTTCAAGGCTATGTGGGCAAAAGCCAGATTGCAGGAATTTTGCAGGGCCTGGGCGGTCTTCTGGGACCCGTGGCCCGCCGGCCGCCAGCAATGCAGGAGCTGCGCCCGGCCGGGGATCTGCTCGGCTCCTTTGCAATAAAAGGTAGTGTCCAGATCGATCGAACCGCTATCCAGGGCCGCCGCCATGGTCAGCACTTTAAAGGTGGACCCAGGCTCATAGCCGTCGCTGATCACCCGGTTGCGCCACTGCTTCAGCCGGGCGGCGGTGAGGGCTTCCTGGTAGGCTTTCAGGCCGTCCTCATATCGGTCCGTGCCGGGGGCGTAGGAAAGGTAGGTCCTTTCCAGCTCCTCCACCTGGGCCAGGGCCTGGGGATCGGCGATCTCCAAATAAGCGTTGGGATCGTAGCTGCCCAGGGTAGCCATCGCCAGGACTTCCCCGGTGTCCACATCCATCACCAGGCCAAAGGCCCCGTTTTGTACATCGTATCGGTCGATCGCCGCCGCCATCTGCTTTTCCAGGCAGGACTGGACCGTCGTATCCAGAGTCAAGATCACATCGCACCCGGGGACCGCCGCGATCTGGTCCTCATAGGAGAAGGGCATATCCATCTCGTTGCTGCCCTTGGTGGTGATCACTCTTCCCGGGGTGCCGCTGAGATACTGGTCATAGGCCGCCTCGATCCCCTCACTGCCGGTATTGGAGGCGTTGGTGAACCCGATCACCTGGGCCGCCAGGGATCCCTGGGGATAGTAGCGCTTGGAGCTGGGCTCCAGATGGACCCCGGCGATCTGCTCCCGGGCGATCAGATCCCGGATCTTCCCGGCGGTGTCCTCGTCCACCGCCGCGGCGATCTGCTGATACCGCAGGGACATATTTTTGCTTTTTTCCAGGATCTTATCCGGGTCCAGGTCCAGGATCTGCCCCAGCTCCCGGGAAAGGGCCTGCAGATCTGCCCCGGACTGGCGCAGTTCGTGGGGATCGAGATACACGTTCTCCACGGTCTGGGCGCAGGCCAGGATCTCCATGTTCCGGTCGTAGATCGTGCCCCGGTCCGCGGTCACATAGGTGGTCCGGGTCTGGTTCCGCAGCGCCAGGCCCGCATAATAGTCGTGGTCCACGATCATCAGCCGGTAGAGTTGGAGGGCCGTGGGTATAAAGGCCCCCAGCCCCAGCAGCGCCGCCAGGGCCATGATCCTCCGGCGCTGGCCCAGATCCCCCCGGACCCGAAGATACTCCTTCCGTCCATCCTTCTTCATATCCACCCGGCCTTTCTTTCAGGATAGAAATGGGCAGTAAGGGTCGCTCCCTCACTGCCCATTGCAGCTCTATCCAATCCTACTTGGCCGGCAGGTGATTTATGAGAACATCTCCCAAAACTCTGCCCAGAACCGCTCCCAGCCGGAGAGCTCTTCCTGGACCTCCTCCTCCGGCAGCTCCACGGTGATGTGCGGCACGCTGTCCACCGGCACCAGGCCCATCTCCAAGGCCCGCTGGCGGATGTCTTCCAGGTCGTAGCCTGCCTCATACTCCGCCTGGAGCCGGATGTTCTCTGCCTGGAGCTGGGTGGTGTAGTCCTCCAGCTGCTGACGTCTGGCGCGCACGGCGCCCAGCTCTGCCAGGCCGATGACCATGGCTACCAGCATCACCGCCGCCACAACCACCGCGCACACGTTGATCAGGTCCACCCGGATCACCTTCCGGCGGCCGACGCGGACCGGCCGGGTCTGGACGCCGGGCCGGGCGGTGGGGGCATGGGGCTGAGGCTCGATGTTGGGGGCGGCAGCGCCGCCGGTATAATATCGGACATAGAGGATATCCGGTTGACGTGTCATATATATCCAACTCCCTTCGATGGATCGGAAGAAAAGGTCACAGCTTCTCACACACCCGAAGCTTGGCGCTTCTGGCCCGGGGGTTGCGGTCCAGTTCCTCCTGGTCGGAAACGATGGGCCTGCGGCTGACCAGCCGGACCTGAGGCTTCTTGCCGCAGACGCAGACGGGAAACTCCGGCGGACAGGTGCAGCCCTTCGCCGCGGCGGCCATGCCGGTCTTTACGATCCGGTCTTCCAGAGAATGGAAGGTGATGACCGCCAGCCGGCCGCCGGGCCGCAGGCAGCCGATCGCGTCCTTCATGATCCGCTCCACCGCCCCCAGCTCGTCGTTCACCGCGATCCGGATCGCCTGGAAGGTCCGCTTCGCCGGATGCTGTTTCTCCCGCAGGGCCGCGGGGGGCATGGCGCTTCGGATCACCTCCACCAGCTCCAATGTGGTGGCGATGGGCCGGTCCTCCCTTCTGCGGCAGATCGCCGAAGCGATCTGGGGGGCATAGCGTTCCTCGCCGTATCCGTACAAGATCCGCTTCAGCTCCTCCTGGGACCAGGTGTTCACCACGGTGTAGGCGTCCAGCGGATCTTCGGTGTTCATCCGCATATCCAGAGGGGCGTCCGCCATGTAGGAAAAGCCCCGGCTGGCCTCATCCAGCTGGGGGGAGGAAACCCCCAGGTCCAGCAAGATGCCGTCCACGCCGTCGATCTCCAGATCCCGAAGGACCGAAGCCATCTCCGAAAAATTCGAGTGTACCAACCTCACCCGGTCCGCCCAGGGGGCCAGCCGGGCGCCCGCCGCCTTCAGGGCCGCCGGGTCCCGGTCGATGCCGATCAGCCGGCCGGTGGTGAGCCGCTGGGCGATCTGGGCGGAGTGGCCGCCGCCGCCCAGGGTGCCGTCTACATAAATGCCATCAGGCTTGATGTCCAGGGCCTGGACGCACTGGTCCAGAAGCACCGAAACATGATGAAACTCGCTCATAAGCCGATCGCCTCCAGGGAGGACAGCAGCTTTTCAGGGGTCAGGTTCTCCCGCTCAAAATCCTCGTACGCTTCCGCGTTCCAGATCTCCGCCTGACCTGCCCGGCCGGCGATCACCACTTCCCGGTCGATCCCGGCGTATTTGATCAGGTGGGGGGCAAGGATGAACCGGGCCTGCTTATCCGGCTCGCACTCGATGGCGTTGGTGAAGATCAGCGCGGTGGCCGCCCCTCGCTGGGAGATGGGCACCGCGTTGTAGTTGGCCTGGAGGGTATCCCAATCCCTGGCGGTGTAAACGGTGAGGCAGGGACGGCCGGTGTTGATGCCCAGGGTCACGAAAAACCGATCCCCCAGCTCCGAACGCAGCTTGGCCGGTACGATCAGACGGTTCTTATCGTCCAGCTTGGCCGGGTACTTGCCGATCATCTGCGCCTCACCTCCTCCATTTTGCTCCACTTTTCATCCATTTTGCTCCACTTGCCTACAGTATAAATGGTCCTTCACAAAAAATCAATCTTTTTCACCAATTTCCCTTAAAAAAATTTCAAAAGATCCATGTTTTTGAACATCTGTTCAAAAACATGGATCTCTCTTTCAGCTCCGAAATTCCAGCGTCCCCTCACAGTAGGTGGCCGAGATCTTGGTGGGCTTTCTGCCCCGGCCCAGGAGCAGGCTGGCCAGCGGGCCTTCCACCTCATCCTGGACCAGCCGCCGCAGGTCCCTGGCCCCGCCCTTTTTCCCGCACCGGCTGCCCAGCGCGTGGGCCAGGTCCTCCGGCAGTTGGAGCTGGATGTCCATTTTCTCCAGCCGCCGCTGGACCTCCCGAAGGTATTTTCCCGCGATCGCGTCCATGGCTCCCGGTCCCAAAGGCCGGAAGCAGACCACCTGATCGATCCGGCCCAGAAACTCCGGGGAGAACGCCTGGCGCAAGGCGCTGTCCGTTTCCCCTTCCCGGCCTGCCGGCTGGAAGCCCAGGCCCTCCCCCTTCACTTCCGCGCCGATGTTGGAGGTCATCACCACGATGGCGTTTTTGAAGCTGACCTTTCGGCCGGTGGAGTCGGTAAGCTCTCCTTCCTCCATGATCTGCAGTAAGATCCCTGCCACATCCCGGTGGGCCTTTTCCAGCTCATCCAGCAGCACCAGGCAATAGGGCCGGCGGCGGACCGCCTCGGTGAGCTTGCCACCCTCTTCGTAGCCGATATACCCCGGCGGCGCGCCGATCAGCCGGGATACCGAGTGCTTTTCCATGTACTCGGTCATGTCCAGCCGGATCATGGCTTCCCGGCTGCCGAACAGCTCCTCCGCCAGCACCCGGCACAGCTCGGTCTTGCCCACCCCGGTAGGGCCGGTGAAGAGCAGGGAGGCGATGGGCCGGTCCTCGTCCCGGACCCCGCTGTAGCCCCTTCGCACCGCCTCCGCCACCGCGGCCACCGCCTGGGGCTGGCCCATCACCCGGTTGGAGAGCACCTCCTCCAGGCCCAGCAGCCGCTGGCGCTCGTCGGCGGTGAGCCGTCCTGCCGGGATCCCGGTCCGGGCGGATACCGCCCAGGCCACATCCGCCCCGGTGACCACCCGGGGCCGCTTATGCTCTCCGGGCCGGGCGGCGATGGTCCGCATCTTGTCCCGCAGTTCCGCCGCCCGCTCGAACCGGCTCTCCCGGACCGCCTCGTGGAGGGCCAGCTCCAGATCCTGCCTGGCCGCCCCGGAATTTCGCTGCAGCTCCTCCATCCTGGCCCGGGCCGCTCCCTCGTCCAGCAGATCGATCGCCTTGTCCGGCAGGTACTGCTCCGGCAGATAGCGCACCGCCAGACGCACCGCTTCGGTCATGGCCTCGTCGCTGATCCGCATATGATGGTGCCGCTCCAGCCCCGGTTTCAATCCTCGCAGGATCGCCAGGGTATCCTCCTGACTGGGTTCGGCCACCATCACCGGCCGGAACCGCCGGTCCAGAGCCGGGTCCTTTTCTATGAACTTTCGATACTCGGTAAGAGTGGTGGCCCCCAGGATCTGCAATTCTCCCCGTCCCAGGGCGGGCTTAAAGATGTTGGCGGCGTCGATCGCCCCCTCCGCCGCGCCCGCGCCGACGATGGTGTGCATCTCGTCTACGAACAAGATCACGTCGCCGCTGCGGCGGATCTCCGCCAGCACGTCCCGGAGCCGCTCCTCGAACTCTCCCCGGTATTTGGTCCCTGCCACCAGAGCCGCCATGTTCAGGCTGATCAGCCGCTTTTCCTTCAATTGGGGCGGCACGTTCCCCAAAGCCATCCGCTGGGCAAGCCCTTCCGCGATGGCGGTCTTGCCCACCCCCGGCTCGCCGATCAGGGCGGGATTGTTCTTGTTCTTCCGGCTCAGGATCGAGATCACCATTTCGATCTCCCGGTCCCGCCCGATCACCGGCTCCATATCCTGAGCCTTCACGATCAGGTCCACACTGAATTGATCCAGCAGCTTCGTGTCCGTCCCCTCCTCTTTTACCGCGCCCCGGTCCCGGAGCATCATCAGGACCTGGGTGAATAGTCCATCCACATCCACGCCGCACAGCGCCAGCAGCCGCCGCACCGCCGCCTCCCGGCTGCGAAGCATCGCCAGCAGCAGATGCTCCGGCCGGATCTGCCGGTGGCCCAGGGCCTTGGCTTCCCGGGCCGCGGCGGCGAAGAGCCGTTCCGCCTCCCGGCTCAGCCCCTGGGGCAGGGGCAGGTCGGCGGTGCCAAGGCCGTGGATCTGCCCCACCAGCTCCTGCAGCAGCATCGGTTCCGCCCCGGCCCGGCGGACCAGCATCCCCATCCGTCCCGGCTGCTCGGCCAGGGCCAGCAGCACATGGACGCTGCCCACATAACTGTGGCCCAGTCCCCGGGCATGACGCCCTGCCGCCAGCACCAGCTCCGTCGCCTGCGGGTCCAGCCGCATAGGGCCACCTCCTTCCCGTTTCAGGAGCTTCTATCCTATCATGTTCCACCGTCGATATCCCTCGTTTGGGATATGCTCCCCGGACACAGGGAAATTTATACAAAAGAATTTCAAAAAAGGAATTGCTTTTTTAAAAAACCATGCTAGAATATGGGTGTGCGAGCAACGCTCCACGCAAAACACTACATTGGAGGGAAACTCATGGCTTACATCATCACCGACGCTTGTGTCAAGTGCGGCTCCTGCGCTGACGCCTGCCCTGTGGAAGCGATCTCCGAAGGCGAGGACAAGTACGTCATCGACGCTGACGTTTGCGTTAGCTGCGGCTCCTGCGCCGAGAACTGCCCCACCGAGGCTATCGAGGAAGGCTGATCTTATCGATTCGCGAAATGGCCTGCGCGCTGGTCACCCGGCAGCGCAGGCCCTGTTTTTTTAGGAGGACATGATGGAGATCCTATCCGGCGGCACCACGGTACAGATATGCCCGGGCTGCTTCCCCCTGAGCACGGACTCGATCCTTTTGGCCCACTTCGTCCGGCCCTCCGGCCGGGTGCTGGACCTGGGCGCCGGCTGCGCCACCTTGGGACTGCTGCTGTGCGACCGGGACAGCCGCTGCCAGGTCACCGGCCTGGAGCTTGACCCGGCGGCCCACCAGGGGGCTTTGGACAATATCCGGCGCAACGGTCTGGAGGGCCGTCTTTCCAGTATATGCGCGGATCTGCGCCAGGTGCGCGATCTGCTGCCTGCCGGCAGCTTTCAGACCTGCCTCTCCAATCCCCCCTATTTTTCCGGCGGCCCCGCCAGCCGGGATCTGCCCTCCGCCCGGCGGACGGACTGCTGCGCCCCGGAGGACCTGTTCGCCGCTGCCGCCTGGGCGTTAGGCACCGGCGCGGACTTTTACCTGGTGCATAAGCCGGAGGCCCTTGCCCGGCTGTGCGGCTGCGCCGTCCAGGTGGGCCTGGAGCCAAAGGTGCTCCGGCTGGTCCGCCACCGCCCCGGCGGGCCGGTGAGCCTGATCTTGCTCAAATGCCGGAAGGGCGGCAAGCCCGGCCTGCAATGGCAGGAGCGGTGCCTGCTGGATGCCGACGGTCTGCCCACCCCCTACTACAAAGAAGCATACCAAACGAAGGAGTGATCGCATGGCTGGGATCTTGTACCTGGTCCCCACCCCCATCGGAAATCTGGGGGACATCTCCATCCGCTGCCGCCAGACCCTGGAGGAAGCGGACTTCATCGCCGCCGAGGACACCCGGGTGAGCCTGAAACTGCTGAACCACCTGGGCATCAAAAAAAGCCTGGTCAGCTACCACGAGCACAACAAAGCCGCCATGGGCCGACAGATCGTAGAGCGGATCGCCGCCGGGGAGGTCTGCGCCCTGGTGTCCGACGCCGGAAGCCCGGCGATCAGCGACCCTGGGGAGGATCTGGTGAAACAGTGCGCGGAAGCCGGGATCACGGTGTGCGCCATCCCCGGCCCCTGCGCCGCGATCACCGCGCTGTCGATCTCCGGCCAGAGCACCGGCCGGTTCTGCTTCGAGGGCTTTTTGTCCACCGCCAAAAAGAGCCGCCGGGAGCATTTGACCGCCCTGGCCGGTGAGCGCCGGACCATGATCTTCTACGAAGCCCCGCACAAGCTCCTGTCCACCCTGGAGGACATGGCGGCAGTCTTCGGCCCTGACCGCCAGGTGAGCCTGTGCCGGGAGCTGACCAAGCTCCACGAAGAGGTGGTCCGCACCACCCTGGGCCAGGCGTTGGAGCGCTATACCGCCCAGCCGCCTAAGGGAGAATTCGTGCTGGTGGTGGCCGGCGCGCCGGCCCAGGTCCGTCAGGCCCCCTCTCCCGAAGATGCCGCCGCCCGGGTCCGGGCGTTGATGGACCAGGGCCTGACCCGGAAGGACGCCATCCGCCAGACCGCCCAGGAGCTGGGCCTTCCCAAGAACGTGGTCTACGACGCGGCGCTGGACGCATAAAAGAAGGACCCCTCCCAGGGGTCCTTTCAAACTGTCGAAGACCTATTCGGGGCTTTTTGTGCCAAGCCCCAACATTTTGCCCACCACTTGCCCCCCATGGGAGAGCCAAGTGGTGCGGTGGCGGAACAGGGCGTGACAAAACGCCCCACGCAGTGGGGCCTCGCCTCCCCCTATGGGGGAGGTGGCACGGCGAACGCCGTGACGGAGAGGGTGCCCACGCTGTTCTTTCAGACCAGCGTTTCCCAATTGCGCCACGCCGCTACCCTCTCAGTCACGGCCCCTACGGGTCCGTGCCAGCTCTCCCAAAGGGAGAGCCAAGTGGGCTGGTGGAAGGTGGGAACGCTCTTCCAAAGGCGCACTGCGTGCGCCGGTACATTTTTCGGTACTGTACCACCCCCTTGCCTCCCCCTTTGGGGGTGAGCCAAGGGCGTTGGGCGGAATGGAGGACGCAATACAAAAGCCCCGCTTTCCGGGGCTCAGACTGTGGAAAGACCCGGCATTTTCCGGAGTTTTTCCACAAGCAACGCGGTCCCCAGCCGAATGGCTGGGGACCGCGTTGCTGTTGGGTCTTCGTTTTTTAAGGACGGTGTCCCTTGCGGGTCCGTTTTTGCTTATCGGGCGATCAAGCGGCAGATCAGGTCTGTGTAGGCGGCAGGGTCTTCGATCGGCAGACCGGCCATGAGCTGAGCCTGGTACATGAGGATCTGGATCTGCTCCCGGGCCGCCACGGGATCGGCGGTCATGGTGTCGATGGTCTTCTTCACCGCCTCGTGCTCCGGGTTCAGCTCCAGGATCCGGCCCACCGGGAAGGCGAACTTGGGGTCCACCCGCTTCATATACTTCTCCATCTCGAAGCTCATCCCCGCCTCAGGCACCATGGCCACCGGGTAGCTGCCCAGCGCGTCGGAGAGCCGGACCTCCTTCACGCGCTCTCCCAGGCTCTCCTTGACAAAGGTCAGGAAGCCCTGGAGCTGCTGGGTCTTCTCCTCCAGCTCCTTCTTCTCCTCCTCGGTCTGGAGGCCCAAGTCCTCGGTGGCGGCGTTGCAGAAGGACTTCTCGCTGTAGGTCCGCAGGGTGTTGGGGATGAACTCGTCCACATCCTCGGTGCAGATCAGCACATCATAGCCCTTGTCCGCCAGGGTCTTGACCTGGGGCAGCTTTTCCAGCCGGTCCAGGCTGTCGCCGACCACATAGTAGATCTTCTCCTGGCCCTCGGCCATGGCTTCCACATATTCCTTCAGGCTCACCAGCTTGCCCTGCTTGTGGGAGCGGAACAGCAGCAGGTCCTGGGTGGCGTCCTTGTGGGCGCCGTAGTCCGCCACGGTGCCGTACTTGAGCTGGCGGCCGAAAGCGGCGTAGAACTTTTCGTAGCTGGTGCGGTCCTTTTCCTGCATATCCAGCAGCTCCGCCTTGATCTTCTTCTCGATGTTCCGGGCGATGATCAGCTTCTGCCGGTCGTGCTGGAGCATCTCCCGGCTGATGTTCAGGGACAGGTCCTGGCTGTCCACGATGCCCCGGACGAAGGAGAAGTAGTCCGGCAGTAGATCTTCGCACCGATCCATGATCATCACACCGGCGCTGTAGAGCTGGAGACCGCCCTTGAAGTCTTTGGAGTAGTAGTCATAGGGGGCCTTGCCGGGGATATACAGCAGGGCCTTGAAGGACACGGCGCCTTCGGCGCTGGTGTGGATCGTCCGCAGGGGCTTTTCGTAGTCGAAGAACTTCTCCTTGTAGAACTGGTCGTACTCCTCCTGGGTCACATCCTTCTTCGCCCGCTGCCACAGAGGCACCATGGAGTTCAGGGTCTCCATCTCGGTGTAGGACTCGTACTCCTCCGAATCCTCCTTCTTCCGGGACTTGGTGACCTCCATCCGGATCGGCCAGCGGATATAGTCGGAATACTTCCGCACCAGCTCCCGGATCTGGTATTCCTCCAGGAAGTCGGAGTAATGCTCATCCTCCGTGTCCTCTTTCAGGACCATGATGATGTCCGTGCCGGGGGCATCCTTTTCCGTTTCCTCGATGGTGTAGCCCTCCGCGCCGTCGGACACCCACTTCCAGGCGGTGTCCGAGCCGTACTTTTTGGTGATCACCGTCACCTGAGAGGCCACCATAAAGGCGGAGTAGAAGCCCACGCCAAACTGGCCGATGATGTCCACATCTTCGCTCTTCTCCATGGACTGCTTGAAGCTCAGGGACCCGGACTTGGCGATGGTGCCCAGGTTCTCCTCCAGCTCTTCCCGGTCCATGCCGATGCCGTTATCGGACACGGTCAGGGTCCGGGCCTCCTGGTCCCGGGTGATGGTGATCGCCATGTCCTCCCGGGACAGGCCCACCTTCTCATCGGTCAGGCCGATGTAGGCCAGCTTGTCCATGGCGTCGCTGGCGTTGGAGATGATCTCCCGAAGGAAGATCTCCCGGTGGGTGTAGATCGAGTTGATCATCAGGTCCAGCAGACGCTGGGACTCGGCCTTGAATTGCAGCTTTTCCATTTGTATGGTACACTTCCTTTTTCGTTTTAGCACTCTGTGCATCTGAGTGCTAATATTATACCGCACCATTTGAAAAATGCAACCCCCAAAGGGAAAATTCTCGATCTGTTCACAAAAAAGGGAAGCCCCGGATCACCGAGGCTTCCTGATCAGTTTGCGGTCTGGTCGAACAGGGACGTGGGAGAATGGTCCTGGATGGGCTTTCCCTCCATACAGGCGGCGAACTGCGCGCCGGACATATTCTCGTGGTCCAGCAGGTACTGAGCCACGTCCCGGACCTGCTGCTGGTGGTCGGCCAGGAGCTTGCGGCAATGGTCGTAGGCCCGGTCGATCAGGGCCTTCACCTCATCGTCGATGGTGCCGGCCACCTTTTCCGAGTAGCTCTTGGTGGTCTGGTAATCCCGGCCGATGAACACCTCGCCTCCGTCCAGGTAGGACACGGTGCCAAGGGCCTGGCACATCCCGTACCGGGCCACCATATCCCGGGCCAGCTTGGTGGCCCGGTCGATGTCGTTGGAAGCGCCGGTGGAGATGTCACCCAGGAACAGATCCTCCGCCACCCGGCCGCCCAGCAAGCCTACGATGTCCTCGTACATCTCGTTGCGGGTCAGGTGGTCCGTGTCCTCCTTGGGGGTGGACCAGGTAGCGCCCAGGCTCTGGCCCCGGGGCACGATGGAGATGTGCCGCACCGGGTCGGCGGTGGGCAGATGGTACATGGTCACCGCGTGGCCCGCCTCATGGATGGCCGTGATCTTCCGATCCCGGAGCAGCCGTACCCGGCTGCGCTTCTCCGGGCCGGCGGCGATCTTCATCATGGCCTCGTTCAGGTCCGCCATATTCAGTGCGGGGCGGCTCTCCCGGGCGGCCATGATCGCCGCTTCGTTCAGCAGGTTGCTCAGGTCCGCGCCGGTGAAGCCGGTGGTGGCCAGGGCCACAGAGTGGAGGTCCACATCGCCGTCGAGCTTCTTGTTCTTGGCGTGGACCCGAAGCACCGCCTCCCGGCCCTTGGCGTCCGGCACGCCCACATGGATCTGCCGGTCGAAGCGCCCGGGACGCAGGAGGGCCGGATCCAGGATGTCCGGCCGGTTGGTGGCCGCCAGGACGATCACGCCCTCGGTCCGGCCGAAGCCGTCCATCTCCACCAAAAGCTGGTTCAGGGTCTGCTCCTTCTCATCATGGCCGCCGCCCAGGCCGGATCCGCGCTTGCGGCCCACAGCGTCGATCTCGTCGATGAAGACGATCGCCGGGGCGATCTTCTTGGCCTGGTCGAACAGGTCCCGGACACGGCTGGCGCCTACGCCCACATACATCTCCACGAAGTCAGAGCCGGAGATCGACAGGAACTGAACGTCCGCCTCTCCCGCTACCGCCCGGGCAAGCAGGGTCTTACCCGTACCGGGCGGGCCTACCAGCAGCAGACCGTGGGGGATCCGGGCGCCGATCTTGGTGTACTTGTCCGGGTCCCGGAGAAAATCCACCACTTCCTGCAGCTCGGCCTTTTCCTCGTCGGCACCGGCCACATCCTCGAAGGTGACCTTCTTTCCGTCAGGGACCCCCAGCACCGTCCGAGCCTTGCCGAAATTGGCCAGGCCACCGCCGCCGCTGTTGGCCCGGCCTGCCAGCACGGCCCACAGCAGCATCAGCACCACGCCCACCAGCAGCAGCGGCAGGAACAGGTCGAAGGCGGACGGCTCCTGCTTGGGCTGGAAGTCATAGCTCTCCAGGATCCCGGCCTGGTACTGGGCCTGGATGGTGTCCCACATCTGGGTGCGGAAAGCGTCCTCGTCGGACAGCCGGGTGGTGATGGTGGACTCCCCCCGGTAAGGTTCGTGAAGCTCCAGACGGATCGCGCCGTCGTCCACCACGAAGCTCTTGACTTGCTCCTGGGCAAACAAATTGGTCAGTTCTGAGTCCGTCAGCCGGTCAGCGTTGCCAAACATCCGCAGCACCGACGAGAACACCAGGATCAGCACTCCCACATACAGCAGGAGCATCAGGTTTTTACGATTTTTCAAGGGCAGTTCCTCTTACTTTTCATATGCTTCCGGCTTTAAGATCCCTACATAGGGAAGATTTCGGTATCGTTCGTTATAGTCCAGGCCATAGCCCACCACGAAGGCGTCAGGGATGGTGAATCCCACATACTCCGGCTGGAAGGTGATCCCGGGCTTCCGGCGAGCGGGCTTGTCCAGCAGGGTGCACACCTTCAAAGAGGCCGGCTCCTTGGCCAGCAGGTGCTCCAGGGTGAAGCTCAGGGAGTTGCCGGTGTCGTAGATGTCCTCCAGGATCAGCACATGGCGGCCCCGGATGTCCACGTCGATGTCCTTCTTCACCGCCGCCTTGCCGGTGGAGCTGGTGCCGCTGTAAGAGGAGATCGCCATGAAATCCATCTCACAGGGGACTTTGATCTGCCGGATCATGTCGGCGTAAAACACCGCCACGCCCTTGAGCACCCCGATCACCACCGGGCATTTGTCTGCATAGTCCTGCGTCAGCATCCGGCCCAGCTCTTTCACCCGGGCCTGGATCTGCTCCTCGCTCAATAAGATCTTCTCGATGTCTTTATCCATGGTATCCTCTGCTTTCTGTCAGAATGTTCTCCTCTTTGATAAAGCGGAAGGTCCACTGCCTTCCCCTTCGGTCCCGGCTCACGCCGATCCCCGGCACTCCCAGGACCCCGGCATCATCGCACAGCACCGGCACCAGTGGCCGGAGGTGGACCGGGATCTTGCGGTCGATGAACAGCTTTTTCAGGCTCTTGCTCCCTCCGCTCAGACAGATCCGGTCCCCGGCCTGCCGGGGGCGGAGGATCGCCGGGCCTTGGGTATCCACGGTGAAGGCGTCCGGGCCGTCCAGCACCTCCCGCGCCGGCTGGCAGACCACTTTCAGTCCCAGCGCCGGGATGGATACCTCCCCCGGACAGCAGATCTGCACCGGCTGGAAGGTCTCGGCCCCCCCGGCCGCTTCCAGCAGGTCATACCGCCGGGCGATCGTGATCCCGCCGGGCAGATCTGCCTGGGCGGAGGGATCGTCGGAAAACACCAGCTTCTCCGCCAGGCGGATGTGCCGGGCCTCGGGTTCAGGAACGCCGCTTTCTTTTAAAAACCGCTCCAGCGCCCGGCTCCGCAGGGCTGGGTGCATCCGGCGCAGTCGCTGTACGGACACGATCCCGCCGGGATCGGACAGCTCCTCCAGGCACGCCTGGTCCTGCCGCAGCCGCAGCGCCATTTCCGACAGGCTCAGGGCCAGCCGGGGGTTCTCCTGCCGCAGCAGGGGCATCACATGGTGGCGCAGCCGGTTTCGCAGAAATCGATCCGTTTCATTGGAGCTGTCGGTGCGATAGGTCAGGTGATACTCCTCCAAAAATCCCAGCACCTGCTCCCGGGTCACGGTGAGCATGGGCCGGATGATGCTGCCCCGGACCGGGGCGATCGCGCCCAGGCCCTTCAGCCCGGTGCCCCGGACCAGGTGCAGCAGCACCGTTTCGGCGTTATCGTCGGCGGTGTGGGCGGTGGCGATCTTCCCGGGCAGGGTCTTAAAAAAGTCGTACCGGGCCTCCCGGGCCGCCGCTTCCAGGCCCTTCTTCCCTGCCGCCACATCCCCGGCCCCTATGGTCAGAGGGATGTCGTACCGGTCGCACAGGTCCCGGACGAAGGCCCGGTCCTCATCGGACTCCGCTCCCCGGAGCCGGTGGTCAAAATGGGCGGCCTGGACCTGGATCTGGAGCTTCTCCCGAAGCAGGTACATGGCAAAAAGCAATGCCACCGAGTCCGCCCCGCCGGAAACGGCACACACCACCGTGTCCCCGGGCCGGATCAGCCCGTAGCGCCGGATGAAGCGCTGGATCTCATTGAGCATGCTTCCACTCCCGGTCGGCAAAGGTGGTGAACTGAGGCAGCCACTGGAGCTTGACGGTGCCGGTCTCTCCGTGCCGGTTCTTGGACACGATGCACTCGGCCACGTTCTTTTCCTCTGAATTGGGGTTATAGTAATCGTCCCGGTAGATGAACATGATCACGTCCGCGTCCTGCTCGATGGCGCCGGACTCCCGAAGGTCGGACATCATAGGACGCTTGTCGTTGCGGCTCTCCACCGCGCGGCTCAGCTGGCTCAGGCAGATCACCGGCACGTTCAGCTCCTTGGCCATGATCTTCAGGGACCGGGAGATCTCGCCTACCACCTGGACCCGGTTTTCGCCGGAGGTCTTGCCGTAGCCGGAGCCGGTCATGAGCTGGAGGTAGTCGATGATCACCAGGGACAGGTCCTCCACCCGGCGCAGCTTGGCGTTCATCTCCGCCACGGTGATCGAGGGGTTATCGTCGATGCGGATGTCCGTCTGGCTCAGGGCCACGGAGGCGTTGCACAGCCGCTCCCACTCCTCTTCCGTGAGCTTGCCGGTCTGCATCTTCTGGCTGTCCACAAAGCTCTCGCCGGAGAGCAGACGCATGGCAAGCTGCTCCCGGGACATCTCCAGATTGAACACCGCCACGGTCTTATTGTACTTCTTCGCCACGTTCACCCCGATGTTCAGGGCCAGCGAGGACTTGCCCATGGCAGGCCGGGCCGCGATCAGCAGCAGGTCCGACTTGTTCAGACCGTTGATCTTCACATCCAGGTCCCGCAGGCCGGTGGAAAGGCCCGGGATCATGGAGTCGGACCGGCTCAGTTCCTCCAGGCGGTCGAAGACCTTGTGCAAAATGGTGCCGATATGCTCCAGGGAGTCCCCCCGCTCGCCTTTTCGCAGAGCGTAGATCTTCCGCTCGGCGCTTTCAAGCATCTCCGCCGGGGTGCCTACCTGAGAATAGACGGTCTCGGAGATCTCCGATGCCGCCTGGGCCAGGCCCCGAAGCATGGACATATCCTTGACGATGTTGGCGTAGCGCACCACGTTGGCGGCGGTGGGGGTGATCTGCATGAGCTGGAGCATATACTCCCGGGAATCCTCCCGGCGCAGGCCCAGCTCCTGGAGCTTGTTGAGCACCGTCACCGGGTCGATCGGCTGGGCGTAGTTGAACATGGTATAGATGGTCTCATACAGTTCCCGGTTCTGCTGAAGGTAAAAATCCTCCGGCTTGACCACCCCGATCACATCCGCCACACAGCGGCTGTCGATCAGGATCGAACCCAGCACCGCCTGCTCCGCCTCCAAAGAATGGGGCGCCTGGCGCTCTAAAAGCTGATCGTCCATGACCTTTCCTCCTTTCCTCCGGGTCTGGACAGGGACTGTATCAGACCTCCTGGATCTTCACCGTCAGAGGCGCGGAGATCTCATAGCCGAGCTTGCAGGTGACGGTGTAGGTGCCTACGTTCTTGATCGGCTCCCCGATCTGGATCTTCCGCTTGTCCAGCTTGACGCCGGCGGACTTCTCCAGGGCGTCGGCGATCTCCTGGTTGGTGACAGAGCCGAAAAGCCGGCCGCTGCCGCCGCCCTTGGCGTACACCGTCAGGGTCATCTGGCGAAGCTTCTCCGACAGGGCCAGGGCCTCCGCCTTCTCCCGGGCGATCCGCTCCTGGGTGGCCTTGTCGTTCATCTTCATGGTGTTCACCGCGTCGGCGGTGGCCTCGATGGCGATCTTCCGGGGCAGCATATAATTCCGGGCGTAGCCGTCGGACACCTCGATCAGCTGGCCCTTCTTGCCCTTGCCCTTCACATCCTGGGTCAAAATCACTTTCATTGTCTGTTCCTCCTTGGAAATACGGTATTTACAGCAGCAGAGGGTCAGCCCTCATAAAATTTGTCGATGGACCCGATCAGCTGGTCCAACGCTTCCTTCATCGTCACGCCCTTGAGCTGCGCGCCGGCGGTGGCGGTGTTGCCGCCGCCGCCTAACGGCTCCAGGATCATCTGGACGTTGGCCCGGCCGATGGACCGGGCGGAGATGATCACCTGGTCGTCCTGGGGATAGAGCACGAAGGAGGCGGTGATGCCGGAGATGTTCAACAGATCGTCCGCCGCCTGGGCCGCCAGGGGCCGGGTGGTAGCGGCATTGAACGGGACGATGGCGATCTCCTGGCGGTAGAGCCTGGCCGCCTTCATGATCCGGTATTTGGACATGGTCTCCTGGAAGTCGCTTTGCAGCAGCTTCTTGACCTCCACCGTGTCCGCGCCCATCCGCCGCAGCACCGCCGCGGCCTCAAAGGTCCGCTCGCCGGTACGGACGTTGAAGCTCTTGGTGTCCAGGAAGATGCCCGCCAGCAGGGATTTGGCCTCGATCGGCAGAACATCTTTCTTCTCCACCGCGTATTGCAGCAGCTCCGTGACCAGCTCGGAAGCGGAGCTGGCGTAAGGCTCGTGGAGGTTCACCACCACCGACTCGATATAATCCGCCGCCCGGCGGTGGTGGTCCACCACGCACACCCGGGAGATGGCTTCCAGCAGGGGCTGGCTCTCCACCTGGTCCGGCCGGTTGGTATCCACCACGATCAGGGTCGATCGGTTGTCGCACAGCAGCAGGGCATCCTGGCCGGAGATGAAGGCATCCCGGTACTCCGGCACCTGGCAGATCTCCTCGATCAGCCGGCCGGCGGCGTTGTGCTCCCGGTCGATCACGATGTTGGCCTTCTTGCCTTTTTTCCGGCACATACAGGCCACGCCCATGGCGGCGCCCACCGCGTCCAGGTCCGCGTTCTTATGGCCCATGATGAACACCTGGCTGCTCTGGCCGATCAGCTCCATCATGGAATTGGCCGTGACACGGGAACGGACCTTACTGCGCCGGTCCGCCTCCTTGGCCCGGCCGCCGTAGAAGGTGAAGTTCAGCCGGTCCTTGATCACCGCCTGATCGCCGCCCCGGCTCAGGGCCATCTCGATGGACAAGGAAGCGAAGTTAAAGTTCTCTTCAAAGCTGGCGCCCTCCACGCCCAGGCCGAAGGAGATCGAGGCGGCCAGACCGTTGGGGCTGACCACCTGGTGGATGTCCTCCAGCAAGGTGAACTTCTCATTTTGGGCCGCCTCCAGGTACCGCCGTTCAAAGACGAACAGGTAGCGGTTGCGCTCCAGC
Source organism: uncultured Oscillospiraceae bacterium (assembly GCA_944387625.1). Taxonomy (GTDB): domain Bacteria; phylum Bacillota; class Clostridia; order Oscillospirales; family Oscillospiraceae; genus Faecousia. The sequence goes on along the minus strand of CALXFQ010000013.1, from coordinate 4,075 downwards.
TTCCGCAGCAGGCCCCGATAAGGCTCGGTCCATTTGGTGATCACGTCGTTGATCTCCGCGTTCATGGTGGAGATCGCGCCTTCGGACATATTCATGGTCAGCTCTTCGTAGTTGTCCACCAGGATGATGGATACCACCGGCCGGGAACGGATATACTCGTCCCGGACCTGATAAAGCTCTGTCAGATCGGTGAAATACAGCATGCCCACCATGTTGGCCCCGGAGGCTTCCGACCGGACAGCGGAGCCGTAGACCCGGTAGCGCCGGCTGCCCACCGCCACATCGTAAGGATACTCGGTCTTGCCGGCGATCAGCCAGTCGGTGGTGAAGGAGGGGATCAGGTCCGAGATCCGCTGTTCATACATCCTGGCCTTGTAGTCCAGCCCGGTGGAAAAGCGCTCGTTGCACCACAAGACCGCCCCGTCCACCAGCCGCACCAGCACCATGGGAAAGGGGGACTCGGCCTTTTTTGTTTCGTCCAGGGTGTTGAAGGTGTCCTGGATGAAGGCCTGGACCTGCTTGTTCCGCCGGGAGCGCATGAACAGATAGAAGATGAAATACAGCACCGTCAGCACCGTTTCGATCAGGGCCAGCACCGGGGCGTCGGCCAGGAATGCCATGACACAAAAGCACACCAGCACGATGAACGGCCACCCCATGCCGGGTAGGAGCTGTTGGTTTTTTTTCTTGTTCATACTTCCCCCTCCTGAAAACGGTCAGCGCAAACGACATTGACCCATCATATCCAACCCATTATAGCAAAGATGGCGTTCCTGTGCAACCGCTTTTTGCAGATCTCCCCGAAAAACCATGGCCCAAAGGAAAAATTTCCGGCGGATCCAACCGAAAAATTTATGTATACTTTTTGCCGGATCTGTGTTATAATCGTAATAGTGTGCGCCAGGGGGGCAGCCCTGGGCATCTTGGGACCAAGGGCGACGACCGGCCCTTCCTCCCGCCGAAACTACATGACCAAGCAGGCGTTCCCCTTCTCCGAGGCGATATGCAGGGCCAAGGAGCCGTGGGATCGGTTGCCTGCTTTCCCTGCGCCCATCCGGCGCGCAGCATTGAAAGGAGCATTTTATTTGGCAGAAAAACTGAAGATCATCCCTCTGGGCGGCCTGGACGAGATCGGCAAGAACATCACCGTGCTGGAATACGGCAAAGACATGATCGTGGTGGATTGCGGCGTGGCCTTCCCGGAGGAGGATATGTACGGCGTGGATCTGGTGATCCCGGATTTCAGCTACCTGGTGGCCAACCAGAAGAAGCTGCGGGGCATGTTCATCACCCACGGCCACGAGGACCACATCGGCTCGATCCCCTACTGTATGCAGCAGGTGGTCTGCCCGATCCATGGCACCGCCATGACCAACGGTCTGATCCGGCTGAAGCTGGAGGAGCACGGCCTGGCAAACAAGGTCAAGCTCCACACCCACAAGCCCGGTGACACGGTAAAGGCCGGGTGCTTCACCGTGGAGTTCATCCACGTGAACCATTCCATCGCCGACGCGGTGGCCTTCGCCATCCGCACCCCGGTAGGCACCGTGGTGTTCACCGGCGACTTCAAGATCGATCCCACCGCCAAAGACGGCATGACGGATCTGGCCCGGCTGGGCGAGCTGGGCAAAGAGGGCGTGCTGGCCCTGCTGGCCGACTCCACCAACGTGGAGCGCCAGGGCTACACCCCCAGCGAGACCGTGGTGGCCGAGAGCCTGGACCGGCAGTTCAAAAACTGTGACCAGCGGATCATCGTCACCACCTTCGCCTCCAATATGCACCGGATCCAGGCAGTGCTCTCCACCGCCCAGCGCTACGGCCGGAAGGTGGCCGTCACCGGCCGGAGCATGGAGAATATGCTGAAAGTGGCCCAGGAGCTGGGCTATCTGAAGGTCCCTGCCGGGGCCATCGTGGACCTGAACGCGATCAAGAGCCTGCCCAAGAACAAGGTGGTGATCGTGAGCACCGGGTCCCAGGGCGAGAATATGTCCGCGCTGTACCGAATGGCGTTCTCCACCCACAAGCAGATCGACATCACCGCCGGCGACCGGATCATCATCTCCGCCTCCGCCATCCCCGGCAACGAGAAGGCGGTGAGCCGGATCATCAACGAGCTGTACCGCAAGGGCGCGGAGGTGGTCTATGAAAAAAGCCAGGGCCTCCACGTTTCCGGCCACGCCTGTCAGGAGGAGCTGAAGATCATCCACGGACTGCTCAAGCCCCGGTTCTTCCTGCCGGTCCACGGCGAACAGCGGCACCTGCAGATCCACGCCAAGCTGGCCAACGCCATGGGCATGCCCCCCCGGAACATCCGGATCGGAGAGATCGGCACGGTGTTCGAGTTCACCGGCAAGACCTGTAAGACCAACGGCACCGTCACCGCCGGAAAGGTGTTCGTGGACGGCACCGGCGTAGGCGATGTAGGCAGCGTGGTCCTCCGGGACCGCAAGCACCTGGCCCAGGACGGCATGATCGTGGTATGCGTGAACCTGTCCAGCCAGGACGGCAGCGTGATCTCCGGCCCGGACATCATCACCCGGGGCTTCATCTATGTGAAGGAGTCCGAAGAGCTGATGGACGAGCTGCGCCAGGTGGCGGTGGAAGCCATCGAGCGCTGCGGCGGCAAGCGCCGCCGGGACTGGGCCACCATCAAGTCCGCGATCAAGAACGACCTGAGCGGCTACCTGTACAAGCACACCAAGCGCAACCCCATGATCCTGCCCGTGATCATGGAGATCTGAATCCGGCCCCGGACGCGGCGCTACCCGTCCGGGGCCTTCTTCGTTCAGCCGGCACGGCTGGGAGGTACATCATGCACTACTATTTCGCCCCCCTGGAGGGGCTGACAGACAGCGTATACCGCCGGCTCCATCATCGGTTTTTTCCCGGCATCCACCGCTACTATATGCCCTTCCTCTCCCCCACCATCCACCGATGCCTGACCAAAAAGGAGGACCGGGAGCTGCCCCTGGCGGACAGCCAGGACTTCACCGCCGTGCCTCAGGTGCTCACCCGGGACCCGGAGGCCTTCCTCTGGGCCGCCCAGGTCTGCGCCGACCGGGGCTATGCGGAAGTAAACTGGAACATCGGCTGCCCCTCAGGGACCGTGGTGGCCAAAGGCAAGGGGGCCGGGATGCTTGCCCGCCCGGAGGAACTGGATCGGACCCTGGACCGGATCTTCAGCCAAACGCCCCTGCCCATCTCCGTAAAGACCCGGGTGGGGGTGGACAGCGAAGAGGAGTGGCCGGCACTGCTGGAGATCCTGGACCGATACCCGATCAAGGAGCTGATCGTCCATCCCCGGGTGCGGAAGGACTTTTACGCCACCCCCATCCGCCGGGAAGCCTTCCGCTACTCTTCGGACCATACCCGCCTCCCCCTGTGCTACAACGGGGACCTGTGCTGCCTGGAAGACATCCGGCGCGTCCGGGACCAATATCCCCAGCTCCGGTCCGTGATGATCGGCCGGGGACTGATCGCCGATCCCGGGATGCTCTCCCCCGGCGGGACTGACCGGGAGGTCCTGGCGGCCTTCCACAACGCCCTGCTGGAAGAATACATCCCCCTCTTCGGCGGCAGCCGGAACGCCATGTTCCGGCTCAAGGAGAACTGGCACTACCTGCAGTACCGATTCGACGGCGGCGAGAAGCTGTTCAAACGGCTGCGCAAGACCACGGATATAGACGAGTATCGGTCCCTCACCGCCCAGATCTTCCAGACCCTGCCCCTGCTTCCCCAAACGGACCCAAAATGGCTGAAATAAAGCGGAGGACGCGCCATCCTCCGCTTTATTATTTTCAGCTGCTGCTCAGGTCCACCACCGCCAGGGCGATGTTCTTGTAGGTCACGTCCATAGGGTAGTTCTCCATGGCGGTCTGGGCGATCTGGTTTGCCTCCTCCGAGAGGATCCCATCCCGGCAGGCGGCGATCCACTTATCCTCCATGTCCGACAGGTACATGATGTGGTAGCCGTGCTCGCTTTTGATCAGGCCGTAGTCCCCGACCTTCCGCCCTTCAGCGGTGTACCAGTCCACATACTCCTCCACAAAGCTGGTGTCCTCATCCAGGTCCTCAT
>CALXFQ010000012.1 GCA_944387625.1 uncultured Oscillospiraceae bacterium | reverse complement strand
TCCGGCTTTCCGCCCACGCCCTTGGCGCTCCCTTTGGGGGTGAGCGAAGCGAAGTCGCGGTAGTGAATGACGGTCCGATGGACCGTCAGAGCCGCGACCGGGCGCGCCGCAGCGCGCTGTCACAGGGCTTTCAGCCCTGTGACTGAGAGGGTAGCGGCCTTCCGCATTTGGGAAACGCTATCCATAAAGAAATAACGTGGTCACCCTCTCCGTCAGGCCGTTCGGCCTGCCACCTCTCCCATAGGGAGAGGCAAGTGGGTGGTACGATGTTGGGAATTGGTACAAAAGCCCCGACCTTCCACCGGCCCCCTTGGCGTTGCCTTTGGGAGCGCGCTCAGCATATCAAAAATGCTTTGCAGAGCTTTGCCGCCGTTTTTCGGGGAAAAGGCCGGGCAGATCGTGTCCAATTGGTGAATTTTTCAAGGAATTGGCGGCTCCGGCCAGGGGCAAACCTTGATTATTGGTCGCATCTGTGGTATGATAGGCGTAAACTGCGGGTGTGTGGGCATTTGGTCCGCGCCGCCGAAAGGATAGAAAGGAGCCTGGGAAATGGTCCCAGGCGGGAAAGGAAGGACGGCCCATGGGAAGAAAAACACGGCGGATCGTTTCGCTGATGCTGGTGCTGGTGCTGGCGGTGGCCCTGCTGGGCACACCGGGCCAGGCGGCATCCCAGACCCAGCAGATGGAACAGCAGATCATCCGTACATACCAGAAGGCGCTGTCTTACTTCGGCAGAAGCACCTTCCACGGCTACTGTGCCACCTTCGTCAGCATCCAGATGCTCCTGCTGGGGATCTGCGCCACCACCACCCCCGGCAATGGCAATGAACAATTTGACTATTTCCGGTACCTGTCCACCACCAGCGGCGGGTACCAGATCGATGCCTATCCTGCCGCCCAGTACACCCTGCTGGAGGCGCTGGAGGAGATCACCGACCATGGCACCAAGGACGTGGGGTATGTGCTGGTGGGCTTCCAAAAGACCCGGACCACCGAAGGCAGTGTGTTCGGCCACTCCATGCTGATCTACGGCATCGTGGACGGCCGGGTATATTTCTCGGAAAGCTATGACATGACCCTCAACGGCCGGTACTACCCGGAGGGCGCGCCTATGAGCTGTACGATCGAGGAGTTCGCCGCCTATTATGACCGCTCCACCGTGGAGTTTGACGGCGTGATCGTCTTCCGGGAGCCGACTTATGCCGATGAGTGTCAGTACTATCCCTCCCATTTGGAGGTCAGCGCCTTGGGCGGCACCCTGTGGAGCCAGCCCTGCACCGCCGGGGTGGACGAAAGCTCCGCCCAGGTCCGGGGCCTGACCGCCGGAGAGCGGCTGGAAGTCACCGGGCTATATCAGAACACCCAGGGGGAATACTGGTATCAGATCGGGGACGAGGGCTATGTGAGCGTGGGCCGGACCCAGCTGGAACAGGTCCTTTACAACGATGTCCAGGTCACCGAGGCCTCCGCCCCCACCATGCTCCACCAGGGCAGGGGATATCAGGTCACCGGCCGGGTCCAGGCCGGGCACACGGCGCTCTATACCGTCCGCGCCCAGGTGTACCGGCTGGAGGAGGACGGGCAGACCCAGGCCCTCAGCCAGACGGGAACGGTGGACGGGACCGCTTTCGACCTGGACGGCAGTGCCTTGGCAGAGGCGCTGGCCTTCCGAAAGCTGACCACCGGCCAATACCGCTACGACCTGGCGGCGATCGTGGCCAACAACTATATCCAGGGCGGCCGGCTCCAGACCGGCTATGAAACGGTGACGCTGTGGTCCTCGGAGTTCCAGGTGGTCGATCAGCCCGGTGATACGGCGATCGTCACCTTCGACCCCCAGGGCGGCGCCATGGAGCTGGACCAGACCGCGGTGATCCTGGGAGAGCCGGTAGGCACCCTGCCCGTACCCACGCTGGAGGGGTATGTGTTCCAGGGCTGGTATACGGAAGACGGGGCGGCGGTGGATCCGGATGCTCCGGTGTCCCAGGACATGACCCTTTGCGCCCATTGGATCGCCCGGGAAGAGCTGGAAGAGGCCTGGCAGGACCGGGGGGTGTGTCTGTACTACTACAGCGACGGCACCACCGCCAACGGCTGTGTCCAGATCGACGGCAATTTGTACTATTTCAGCTCCATCGCGGACCCGGCCCAGGGCGACGCCCTGTGGACCGCCGTGGCGGGGGCGTAAGGAAAGGATCGGCAAGTGATGTCTGACACAGAGCATCTCAACGATACTCAAAAATATATCCTGGGCGTGCTCCGACAGGTGGTCCGCATCCTGGAGGAGCTGGACGTGCCATATTATATGCAGGGCGGCACCATGCTGGGGGCCATCCGGCATAAGGGCTTCATCCCCTGGGACGACGATGTGGACCTGGGGATCCCCCGGGAGGCGTATGAGCGGATGCTGCGGCAGGTGGCCGAAAAGCTCCCGGAGCATCTGGAGCTGCGGACCTACCAGGATCAGACGGACCACCACTACTACTTCGCCCGGATCGTGGACAAGCGCTATCAGATCCTGCGGATGGGCTCGCTGGAGCACCGGCTGGAGAACATCTGGGTGGACCTGTTCCCGCTGGACGGGATGCCCAACAGTTGGCTGCCCCGGCAGTGGCACAAGGCCCGGCTGCTGGCCACCCGGCTGAAATATCACCTGTCCTGCTTTGAGAAGGTGAATATCAAGCGCCCCGGCCGCCCCCTGGTGGAGCGGATCGTCATTCGTGTGGCCATGATCACCCGGGTGGGCAAGTGGTTCGACACCCGCAAGCAGCTGGACAAGCTGGACCGGCTGCTGAAAAAGTATCCCCCGGAGCGCTCGGATTATTATGTAAACTTCATGGGCCAGACCTCTTACAAGTTCAACGAGCTGTTCAAAAAGGAGGTCTACGGCCGGAAGACCTGGTATCCCTTTGAAGACTTTTCCCTGGTAGGGCCGGAGAGGTATGACGAATACCTGAAAAGCCTCTACGGCGACTATATGACGCCCCCCAAGGAGGCCGATCGGAACGCCCACGTTTCCCGGCTGGTGGGGAGTGGGGAAGAGGGGGTGGCCTGACCATGCGTTTGCAGGACATCGCCAAAGGCGGCGGTGACCGGGACGCCGGTCTGAACGTGCTGACGGATGAACAGCTCCGGGACCTGCACCAGGTACTGCTGGGCATCCTGGATGACATCATCGCCGTCTGCCGGGAGCGGGACCTGCGCTTCATCCTGATCGGGGGCAGCGCCATCGGGGCCTTGCGTACCGGCACGATCATCCCCTGGGACGACGATGTGGACATCGCCATGCCCCGGGGGGACTTTGAAGTATTCTGCCAGGCGGTCCGGGACCGCTGGCCGGAGAAGTACGCCATGCTCCACCCCCAGGACCGGGACAATTTCGGCCGGGTGATCCCGAAGATCCGGCTCAAAGGCACCGAGTATCGGACGATCCTGGAGCAGGATCTGGACCAGTGCGGGGTGTTCATCGACATCTATACCATCGAAAACGTGCCGGACAACGGCCTGGCCCGGCTCTTCCAGGGCCTGATGGCCATGGGCCTGGGCTTCTGCCTGTCCTGCCGCCGACTGTGGAAAGGCCGGAAATGGTATGGCCGGCTCACCGGCGGGGCATCCTTCCGGATCAAATGCGCCATCGGCGCGTGCCTGAGCTTTGCCGGCTATCAGACCTGGGCCAGGTGGACGGACCACTGGCACAGCCGGTGCAAAAATGAAAACTCCCGGGATGTGTCCATCCCGGCGGACTGCCGCCACTTTTTCGGGGAGATCCAGCCCCGGCGGCGGCTGTTGGATACCATGCCGGTGGACCTGGACGGCCGCCGGTGCTATGTTCCCAAGGAGGCCGACGGCTATCTGCGGGAGATCTACGGCGACTATATGCAGATCCCTCCCGTGGAAAAGCAGGAGCGGAACTGTTATCTTGTCTACGACCTGGGGGATAAAGCCCCGGGAGAAAGAGGCGAATAAATATGCTGAACTTTACCGTGGGGCCGGTCCAGGCCGGAGAGGAGGTCCGGGCGATCGGTGCCCAGCAGGTCCCCTATTTTCGGACCCCGGAGTTTTCCCAGGTGATGCTGGAAAACGAGGAGCGGATGTGCCGCTTTGCCAAGGCCCCGGCAGGCAGCCGGTGCGTCTTTATCACCGGCTCCGGCACCGCCTCCATGGAAGCGGCGGTGATGAACGCCCTGACCCACCGGGACAAGGTACTGCTGATCAACGGCGGCAGCTTCGGCCAGCGGTTCCATGAGCTGCTGGCCCTGCACCAGATCCCCTTTGAGCAGATCCGGCTCTCCACCGGTCAGGCCCTGCGGGCGGAGCACCTGGCGCCTTACGAGGGCCGGGGCTTTACCGCTTTCGTGGTGAACATCCACGAAACTTCCACCGGCGTCCGTTACGATCCGGCGCTCATCTCGGAGTTCTGCCGCCGGAACGGCCTGTTTTTGCTGGTGGACGCGATCAGCTCCTTCCTGGCAGACGAGTTCCGAATGGCCGACTGGGGGGTGGATGTGATGATCACCGGGTCCCAGAAGGCCCTGGCGTGTCCCCCCGGCGTGTCTGTGATCGTGCTCTCCCCCAAGGCGTTGGCCCGGGTGGAGAAGAGCCAGGCCCGGTGTATGTACCTGGATCTGAAGAGCGCCCTGAAAAACGGGGAGCGGGGCCAGACCCCCTTCACCCCGGCGGTGGGGACCCTGCTGCAGATCCATGAGCGCCTGGCCCAGATCGACCGGGACGGGGGCGCGGAGGCGGAGACCGCCAAGATCGGGGCGCTGGCCGCCTGGTTCCGAAGCGTGATCCACGATCTCCCCCTGGACATCTGTTCGGAGGCCATGTCCAACGCGGTCACGCCGCTGATGACCAGAAATTGTTCCGCCTATGACGTGTTCACCACCCTGAAAGACCAGTACGGCATTTGGGTCTGCCCCAACGGCGGCGAATATCAGCACAAGATCTTCCGTGTGGGCCATATCGGCGCACTGACCCAGCAGGACTACCAGGTGCTGCTGGACGCCCTCCGTGACCTGGTGAGGCGAGGCATCCTGAAGTAAGGCACAGATCAACTGACCGGGGCAGCGCGGCTGCCAGAAGAGGAAAAGAGAATGAAAAAAGTCATCACGTATGGTACCTACGACCTGCTCCACCATGGCCATGTGGCATTGCTGAAGCGGGCCAAGGCCCTGGGCGATTATCTGATCGTCGGCGTCACCGCCGACGGCTTCGACAAGGAGCGGGGCAAGCTCAACGTGAGCCAGTCCCTGGCGGAGCGGATCGAGAACGTCCGCCAGACCGGCATCGCCGACCAGATCATCGTGGAGGAGTACGAGGGCCAGAAGATCTCCGACATCCAGAAGTACGGGGTGGACATCTTCACCATAGGCTCGGACTGGGTGGGAAAATTCGACTACCTCAGCGAATACTGCCAGGTGGTGTACCTGCCCCGGACCAGGGGCATCAGCTCCACCTCCCTGCGGGCCAACGCCAAGCCCACGCTGCGGCTGGGGATCATCGGCGTGGACCATGTGGCGGAGCGGTTTTTCGTGGCGGGCAAGACCGTGTCCGGCATGGAGATCACCGCGGTGTACGATCCCGATCCCCAGAAGATGACCAAGTTCTGCCGGGGCAAGAGCACCCTGGAGCGGTATGAGTCTGTGGAGGCGCTGCTGGCGGACTGCGGCGCGGTGCTGATCAACTCCGATCCGGACAAGCATTATGAGCACATCCTGTCGGCCCTGGACGCCGGGTGCCATGTGATCTGCACGCCGCCCATGTTCCTGACCTTGGAGATGGCCCAGGAGTGCTACCGCCGGGCGGACGAAAAGGGGCTGATCCTTTTCGAGGCCATGAAGACCCTGTACTTCCCGGCCTTCGAGCATATGCTCCTGCTGGTGAAAAGTGGCGTGATCGGCGCGGTGAAGGACATCGACGTGTCCTGCAGCCAGGTGCCGGAGCAGATGGAGCAGATCGCCAAAAACAAATACCTGGGCAGCCTCTACGACTGGGGCTCCACCGCCTTGATGCCGATCATCAAGATCTATGAGAGCGAGTGTACCGGCTGTGACCTGACCAGCTTCCAGAAGGAGGGGTTCAGCTACTTTACCCGGGGCTTCCTCCACTATCCCAACGGCACCGCCTCGATCCGGGTGGGCAAGGGCATGAAGGTGGAAGGGGAGCTGGTGATCACCGGCACCAAAGGCTATCTCTACGTCCCCGCCCCCTGGTGGCGGACGGACTACTTCGAGGTCCGCACCGAGGACCTGCGGAACGTGAAGAAATACTATTACAGCTACGAAGGCGACGGGTTCCGATACATGATCTACAACTTCCTCTATCGGATCAACAACCCGGAGCGCTACACCATCCAGCACACCCGGCAGGACGTGCTCCGGGCCACGGCGCTGCTGGAGCGGTTCCACAAGGGCGAGTGTACCCTGGTGGAGCTGGGCTGAGGAAAGGAGCCGGTCATGGAAGAGCGTCCGCTGTTGACCTTGGAGCAGATGCAGCAGGTCTATCTGGAGCTGCTGAAGGAGCTTGAAGCGCTGTGTGAAAAATGCGGCCTGCGCTATGACCTGGCCGGCGGGTCCCTGCTGGGCGCGGTCCGCCACGGCGGCTTCATCCCCTGGGACAACGACATCGATATCTGTATGCCCCGGCCGGACTATGAGCGGCTGCTGGCGCTGAAAGCGGAGGGAAAGCTCCCTCTGCCGGAAGGCCGGGAGGTGATCTCGGACCGGGACCGGACCCTGCCCCGGCACTTCGCCCGGTACATCCGTAAAGACGTGATGCGGGTGGTGGACATGGCGGAGGAGTGGGACTGTCCCTACATCGGCATGGACATCTTCCCGGTGGACGGTCTGCCCTCCGGCGACCGGGCCTTCCGCCGCCAGTGCTTCCAGGTCCGCCAGCTGCGCCGATTCCTGCTCACCAGCGTGGAAAAGCCAGGCACCAGCCGCCGGGGCGGCGCGGCCGCCGCGGTCAAGGACCTGTACCGCCCGATCCTGCGGTGGATCGGGCCTTACCGCCTGGCCCGGTGGCTGGACAAGGTGTGCAGCCGGGTGGATTATGACACCGCCGCGTATGTGGGCGCGATCAGCGGGATGTACGGCCGGAAGGAGCGCTGGCGGAAGGAAGATATGCTTCCCCAGGCCCGGCTGCCCTTCCAGGATATCCAGGCCTGGGGCTACGCCAACTACCACATCTATCTGACCAATCTTTACGGTGACTATATGCAGCTTCCCCCGAAGGACCAGCAGGTCCCCCATTGTGACGATGGGTACCGGGTGTGAAAGGAGAAAGAATATGAACGTCGCGTTGCTCACCGCCGCCGGCAGCGGCACCCGGATGCATCAGGACATCCCCAAGCAGTTCATCCATGTGGACAACAAGCCGGTGATCATCTATACCCTGGAGGCATTCCAGGCCCACCCCAGCATCGACGCGATCGTGGTGGTGACGTTGGAGTCCTGGAGCGCCGTGCTGTGGGCCTATGCCAAGCAGTTCAACATCACCAAGCTCAAGTGGGTGGTCCCCGGCGGCCAGACCGGCCAGGAGTCGATCAAGAAGGGCCTGGACCTGCTCAAAAGCGAACTGTCCGATGAGGATGTGGTGATGATCCACGACGGCAACCGGCCGCTGGTGTCCAGCGAGATCATCTCCGACAGTCTGGCCACCTTCTCCCGGTACGGATCTGCCGTGGCGGCGATCCCCTGCACCGAGGTGGTCTTCGAGACCGACGACGGCCTGAGCTCCATGGTATCCACTCCCCGGGAGCGGCTCCGCCGGACCCAGACCCCCCACACCTACCGGCTGGGGGAGCTGTATGCGGCCCATGAGGAGGCGCTGCGCCGGGGCATCACCAATACCGCCGCCTCCTGTATGCTCATGAAGGAGCTGGGGCGGATGACCTACTTCTCCAAAGGCTCTGAGGAGAACCTGAAGATCACCACCCTGGACGACCTGAAGATCTTCAAGGCCCTGCTCCACATGGGCCAGGACAGCTGGATCAAAAGATAAGAGCAAAGGAGGCCCCTATGCGCTATACGGACCGCTATCTATCGGACCTGGCACGGGTCCGGCAGGCCGTTCCCGGCCTGGAGGGGCTGGACCGGTGCCGTGTCCTGATCACCGGCGCCGGCGGACTGATCGGTTCGGCGCTGGTGGACTTCCTTCTGAGCCTGGATCTGGATATCCAGGTATACGCCGCCGGACGCAGCGTAGAGCGGCTGGCGGCGCGGTTTCGCCACTGGGCGGACCATCCGGGGCTGTGCCTGCAAGCCTACGACGCTACCCGGCCCTTTGAAAGCCCGGTCGCTTTCGACTATCTGATCCATGCCGCCAGCCCCGCCGCCCCGGCGGCCTACGGCGCCGCCCCGGTGGAGACCATGCTGGCCAATTTCCACGGTCTGGACCAGATCCTGCGCTTCGCCCGGGACACCAAAGCCCGGCGGGTGCTGTATGTGTCCTCCAGCGAGGTCTACGGCAGGAAGGAAGGGTCTGGGCCGTACCGGGAAGAGGACTACGGCTTCGTGGACCTGCTGGACCCCCGGTCCTGCTATCCCGTTGCCAAGCGGGCGACGGAGACCCTTTGCGCCGCCTATGGAAAGGAATACGGCGTGGACGCGGTGATCGTCCGGCCGGGGCATATCTACGGCCCCACCGCCACCGCCTGTGACGGACGGGTGTCCTCCGCCTTCCCCCGGGAGGTGCTGGCAGGCCGGGACATCGTGATGAAAAGTCCGGGGACCCAGCTGCGGTCGTACTGCTATGTGCTGGACTGTGCCAGCGCGCTGGTCACCGTGTTGCTGGCCGGGGCCTCCGGCCACGCGTATAATATCTCCAACAAAGACAGCGTGGTGACGATCCGCCAGATGGCGGAGGCTTTCGCCCAGGCCGCCGGCCGGCAGGTGCGCTTTGCCGATCCTACCGCCGCCGAGGCCGCGGTATTCAATCCCATGGACTGCTCCGCGCTGGACGCCGCCGCTTTGGAGGCCCTGGGCTGGCGGGGGCTGTTCGACCTGGGCCAAGGGGTGGCGGCCACCCTGGACGCCATGTGAAAGGAACGAGCTATGGAAAAGATCTTGACCATCTCTGTCGCCGCTTATAATGTGGAGCGCTATATCCGCCAGACCCTGGACTCGATCATCCACCCGGATACCATCCACAGCCTGCAGATCCTGGTGGTGGACGATGGAGGGACCGACGGCACCCTGGCGATCGCCAGGGAGTATGAAGAAAAGTACCCGGACAGCGTGTTCGCCGTCCACAAGGAAAACGGGGGCTACGGCTCGGTGATCAACACCAGCATACGCCTGGCCCGGGGCAAGTACTTTAAGCAGCTCGACGGGGACGACTGGTTCGTCACCGAGAATTTGGCGGCGTTTCTCCAGGGGCTTCGGGAAACGGAGGCGGACCTGGTGGTCACCCCTATGGAGATGTTCAACGAGGCCGACGGCAGCCGGGTGGACCGGGACTACTTCCAGGACCGGGCGGAGGGGACCTATCCCTTCGACCAGATGGACTTCCGGCAGATCCTGCCTATGCACTGCGCCGCTTTTCGCACGGAACTGCTGCAAAAGCATCAGATCGCCATCACCGAGGGCTGCTTCTATACCGATGTGGAGCTGGTGAACCGGCCTGTGCCTTATCTGGATACGATCCATATCCTCCACTGCCCGGTGTATGTCTACCGGGTGGGCCGGGAGGGCCAGAGCGTGAGCAAGACCGGCATCCGCAAACACTACAAAGAGCATGAGCGGGTGTTCTGGAACCTGATCGGGATCTACCGGAGCCTGCCCCAGGACCAGCAGGCCAAGCGCGCGTTCCTTCGCCGTCGGCTGGTGAAGGAGACCGCCGCCCAGATGAAGTATTTTTGCTATCTGGATCCGGGGAAGGGGCCTTATGAGGAGCTGAAGGCGTTTGCCTGCCGGCTGGGCCGGGAATGTCCTGAGATCCTGGAGGCGGCGGCGGGATACAGCCGGTTCGTCAGGGTCATGAAGGCTACCGGCTATCGGGCCTATCACCTGGCCAGCCGAGTGATGTAAGAAAGGTTTTTGATCGACGTGGGACTGAGGCAACGGATCATGAGCGGAAAGGAGGCCGTCGGAGGACGGCTGGACCGGGCCACCACCGGGGACCGGCTCTTTTTCTGCTCCTACGGTCTTTTTACGGTCATGTCCATCCTCATGACCTCGTTTTACTATGGGTATTTTGAGGGCAAGATGTGTATGTGGCTCCAGATCTTCTGCCTGGGGCTGCTGGGGGCCTATGAGCTCCGCAACGGCTTTTTGAAGGCCCGGAACTGGCCTGCCGGTGTGGTCCTGGCGGCGCTGACGCTGCTGTCCCTGCGGGTGAGCCTTGGCTCGATTACCCGGCTGGTGCCGATGATGTTCGTCTACATCTACTGCGCCCGGCGGATCGACTTTGAACGGCTGGCCCGGTTCACCTTGAAATGGTCCCTGGTCACCGTGGCGGTGGTGGTCTTCAGCGCCTATCTGGGGATCATCGACAATGTGGTGATGTACAAGAGCCACCGGGTCCGGCAGTTTCTGGGCTTTCGGTACGCCCTGTACCTGCCGGGGATCTTGCTGAACCTGACACTGCTGTGGGTCTACCTCCGGCGGAAGACCATGCCCATCTTCGGCGTGATCTGCTGGGGGCTGGCCAACTGGTATGTCTACTACATGACCGACTCCCGGTTCTCCTTCGTCATGGCGGAGGCGCTCCTGGTGTTGGGGCTGGTGATGCGGTGGCTGCCCAAGCTGGTGGAGAAGCTGCGGCCCCTTTGGGCGCTGTGCGTCCCTGCCTTTGTGCTGGCCGGTGGCGCGTCCCTGGCGCTGACCTGGTTTTACGATGCCTCGGTGACCTGGATGCGCCGGCTCAATTCCGGCCTGTCCAGCCGGCTGAGCCTGGGCAAGGCCTCCCTGGAAAAGTATGGGGTCCCCTGGTTCGGCCAGGAGGTGGAGTGGGTCGGCAACGGCCTGGACTCCGCCGGCAACTCGGTGCAGGCGCCCTACGACTATGTGGACAGTTTGTATGTGAAGATCCTCCAGCGCTACGGCATCGTGTTCACGGTGGTGCTGATGGTGGTGCTCACCTGGGCCATGTACCGGCTTTGGAAGAAGCGGCACTATCTGATCTTGCTGATCAGCGCGGCGGTGGCGGCCCACTGCATCCTGGACGATCTGTCCTTCGCCCTCCACTACAACACCTTCTGGATCGCCATGGGGCTGGCGGTATTTGCCCCCCAGCGGCTGGAACAAGCCCCCGCGGAGGATCCTCCGCCAAAAGACCATTAAACGGCAGCGCCTGGCCTGGGCGCTGCCGTTTCTGACAAGATCCGACGAGATCGCCAGATCCGGGGCAGATCCCAGGCAGATCTTTGGCGGCGGCCTGTGAGAAAGGGCCTTGCCAACGGCGGCAGGCTGGGGTATACTGGACGGGATAAAAAACAGGGGGACTTTCACGGCATAAGTCCCCCTGTTTTGCGGTGGGCGTGACCTACAGCGGGGCCATCGAGATCCCGGTGGGCGGCGTGACCATCAGCCTGTCCGGCCTGGCGGTGGCGGCCCTGGTGGGCATCGCCATGAACGCGGTGCTCCCCGGCAAGGACTATCAGTTCGGCACCAACCAGCAGGGGGACACCTCCGTGAACTTCGGCACCCGTACAAAGTAAATGCTTCATGCCCCAGAGCCTGGCTCTGGGGCTTTAGACTGTCGAAAACCCCCTTCGGGGCTTTTCGACAAAAGAGATGCAGTCTGCCGCGCGCATAATTTGTGCGCCTTTGGCGCACAAATTCCACACTTGCAGCCTGTAAGGTATTTTCGGCCAGGTACACGCCCTGCCCGAAAATGATCAAAATTTCTTTGCCGTCTGCGGACGGCAAACTCTGCGAGGCTTTATACTCGCTGGTATGAAAGAGTCAGGCTGTGGGCTTGGTCTTTGGCGGATAATTTGCGGTAAAGAATGAATGAACGTCATATTCAGGTGGAAAATTTCTGAATATGTGGTATAATGTCATCTCAGATCGGTGCGGACAGGAGGGATACGGATGAGAAAGGCCGCTTCCATATGGCGGGACCTGGGGCTGACGGCGGCGATCTTAGGGCTGTCGTTCCTGGCGGGGCTGTGGCTCCAGCACATGGCGCTGGACGAGCAGGTGAATACCACCGTGGTCTTCGGGGTGTTCCTGATCTCCATGGTGACCCAGGGGTATTTCTGGGGGGTGGCCGCCGCGTTCATCGGCACCCTGATGATCAACTATGCCTTCACCTTCCCGTATTTTCAGCTGGATTTTATCATCCCCACCAATTTGTACTCGGCCATCGTGATGATCGTGATCTCCGTGCTCACCAGCACCCTGACCACCAAGGTCAAGCACCAGGAGGCGGTGAAGGCCGAGAGCAGGCTGGAGCGGATGCGGGCCAACCTGATGCGGGCGGTGTCCCACGACCTGAGGACCCCGCTGACCACGATCTACGGCTCCGCCACCGCGTTGCTGGACGAAGGGGAGAACATGACCGACGATCAGCGCCGGACGATCCTTAAGGGCATCAAGGCCGACGCGGAGTGGCTGACCCGGATGGTGGAGAACCTGCTCTCCGTCACCCGGATCGATGCCGGCCAGCTCCAGATCCAGAAGGTGCCTACGGTGCTGGAGGAGCTGATCGACGAGAGCGTGCGGAAATTCAAAAGCCGCTACCCGGACCAGGAGCTGGAACTGCGGCTTCCCGAGGAGCTGGTGCTGATCCCCATGGATCCCATACTGATCTGTCAGGTGATCATCAACCTGCTGGAAAATGGGGTCCAGCACGCCCGGGGCATGACCCGGCTGTCCCTGGAGGCCCGGGTGGCGGGGGATGAGGCGTTGTTTCAGGTCACCGACGACGGCTGCGGGATCCCCCCGGAGGACCTGGAGCGGATCTTTACAGGACAGCACCACCGTCAGGAGCCTACCGCCGACGGCAGGAAGCGGAATTTCGGCATCGGCTTGTCCGTATGCGCCACCATCATCGCCGCCCATCAGGGCAGGATCTGGGCCGAAACGCCGAAGGGCGGCGGGGCCAGGTTCTGCTTCACCCTGGGCTTGGAGGAGCAGAGCCATGAGCAATAAATATAAGATCTTATTGGTAGAAGACGAGGCCAACATCCGCACCCTGGTATCCACCATGCTGGAGACCGCCGGGTATCAGTCCATCCAGGCAGGGACCTGCGAGCAGGGGATCTTGATGGTCACCTCCCATATGCCGGACCTGGTGATCCTGGACCTGGGCCTGCCGGACCGGGACGGCATGGATTTTATCCACGCCGTCCGGGAGAATTTCCTTATGCCGATCATCGTCCTGTCCGCCCGGACCGATGAGGAGGACAAGGTGGCGGCCCTGGACGCCGGGGCCAACGACTATGTGACCAAGCCCTTTGGCTCGGCGGAGCTTCTGGCCCGGGTGCGGTCCGCTCTGCGAAGCGCCCGCCGGGGCGAGCCGGACCAGTGGCGGGACCAGCGGTTCACGTTGCAGGACCTGACCATCGACTACGCCGCCCGGCAGGTCTTCCTGGGAGACCGGGAGATCCGGCTGACCCAGACGGAGTACAACATCCTGGCCCTGCTCTCGGAGAACTGCGGTAAGATGATGTCCTATCGGACGATCATCCACGCCATCTGGGGCTACACCGACGACGGCAGCGTGAAAAAGCTCCAGGTGAACATGGCAAACATCCGCAAAAAGATCGGCGCCTGCCCCGGGGAGGACAACTACATCATCAACGAGATCGGCGTGGGCTACCGAATGAACGGGAACAAGCAATAATGAATGAATGGCCCCTGCCCGGCGGGCAGGGGTCTGGCCTATGGCCTTGACGAGGGCCGTTCCCATGAAAAAACGTCCCCCTTCGGAAATTTCCGAAGGGGGACGCGATCTTATGGATCGTTTTTGGACCAGCCGGCGTAGAGGGTGATGTCTTCGGATACCAGATCCTCGGACATATCCCACATATCCGTGCAGTTGGGGTCCCGGTACCAGCCGGTGAAGGTGTAGCCTTCCCGGGTGGGCGGTTCGGGAGCCACCAGCTTTTCACCTGGCTCACAGTCCACGGCGGCTACATCCGTGCCGCCCCGGCTGTCGAAGGTCACTGTGGGTCCGCCGTTCATGCCTGCGATCGTGGCCACGATGATCACGATGACGCAGGCCGCGATGATGATGTCCAAGGTGCGGACCGATACCTTCACATACCTGTAAAGGCCCCGGAACTTAGGAGTCTCCGGCTCCTGGTCCTGACTGTCCTGGCTGGGGTAGGGAGGGATCTGCGCCATATTACTTCTTCACCAGGTACTTCCGCATATCCAGGGCGCAGGCGCACAGGATGATGGCGCCCTTGATGATGTACAGGCTGGAGGAGCCCACGCCCAGCATGGTCAGGGCCACGAAGATCAGACGCAGGATCACCACGCCCAGGATGATGCCGCTGATCTTACCGGTACCACCGACGAAGCTGACGCCGCCGATGACACAGGCCGCGATCGCGTCACACTCGGCGTTCATGCCGGTGCCGGCCTGGACGGAGCCGGAGCGCACGCCCTCGATGAAGCCGGCGTAGCCGTAGCAGGCGCCTGCCAGGGTGTGGACCAGCACGGTGGTCCAGAACACGTTGACGCCGGAGACCTTGGCGGCTTCCGCGTTGGAGCCAACGGCGAACATATTCTTACCGAAGGTGGTCTTGTTCCAGATGAACCACATGAGGGCGGTGAGGATCACGGCGTAGAGCACATACACCGGCACGCCGATGTTGTCCAGGCGGAACATGGTGCCGCCTACGCTATCCATATACACATCGCTCAGGCCGCCGAAGGGGGTGCCGTTGTTGTCGTTCAGGTTGAAGAACCACAGGATGATGCCGTAGGTGATCAGCTGGGTGGAAAGGGTGACGATGAAGGGGTGCAGGCTGAACTTGGCCACGAAGAAGCCGTTGACCAGACCGATCAGCGCGCCGATGGCCAGGACCACCAGCAACGTCACCAGCAGCCAGGGCACGGAGGGCTCGGGCATGGCGGCGAACATCCGGTTGGGGATGTCCAGCTTCTGCATGAACACCGCGGAAACGGCGGCGGTCAAGCCCATCACACGGCCGGCGGACAGGTCGGTACCGGTCAGCACGATGCAGCCGCCGATGCCCAGGGCCATGGGCAGGTAGGCGGCTACCTGGGTGATCAGGTTGGCCAGGGAGCCCAGGGACAGGAAGTTGGGCTTCATGATCGCGGTGTAGATCACGAAGATCAGCATCAGGATGTACAGGGCGTTGTTCAGGATGGAGTCAACGATGAAGCGCTTCTTATCCTTGGGGCTTTTGATCTTGAATTCCTCCGCGGTATTGCGGAGCTTTGTCACGGGATTGGCCATAGTGTTTTAGTTCCTCCTCATCAGACATATTTGGCAGCCAGGGTCATGATCTCTTCCTGGGTGGTGTTCTTGGCGTCTACCTCGCCGGCCACACGGCCGCCGGACATGACCAAGATCCGGTCACACACGCCCAGCAGCTCGGGCATTTCCGAGGACACCATCAGCACGGTCTTGCCGTTGTTGGCCAGATCCAGGATCAGCTGATAGATCTCGTATTTGGCGCCCACGTCGATACCGCGGGTAGGCTCGTCCAGCAGCAATACCTCCGGCTCGGTGAGCAGCCACCGGCCGATGATCACCTTCTGCTGGTTGCCGCCGGACAGGGCGCGGATCTTGGTCTCCTGGGAGGGCGTCTTGGTGTGCATGGCGTCGATGTAGCGCTGGGTATCCTCCCGCTGGGACTTTTCGCTCAGGTAGATGCCGAACTTCTTGTGCCGCTTCAGGCTGGAGATCACCGTATTGTCCCGGATGTTCAGGATGGCGAAGATGCCGGTGGCCCGGCGCTCCTCGGTGAGCAGGGCGAACCCGTTCTTGATCGACTCCTGGGCATTTCGGTTGCGGACCTCCTTGCCGTCCAGGTAGATCTTGCCTTCCTTCCGGGTGCGGACGCCGAAGATGCTCTCCAACGTTTCCGTACGGCCGGAGCTGTCCAGACCGGCCAGACCCAGCACCTCGCCCCGGCGGGCCTCGAAGGACACGTCCTTGAGCTGGTTGTACATGCCGGTGATGCCCTCTACCTTCAGGTAGACCTCCCCGGGCTTATTGGTCTTGGGGGGGAACTGGTTGGTCAGCTCCCGGCCCACCATCAGCCGGATGATGTCCTTCATCTCCAGATCGTCGGCGCGCTCGGTGGCGATCCATTTGCCGTCCCGCATGATGGTGATGTAGTCGGAGATGCGCTTGATCTCCGCCATCTTGTGGGAGATGTAGATGATGCCCACGCCCCGGTCCCGGAGCATATTGATGATCTTGAACAGGTGCTCCACTTCTTCTTCCGTCAGGGAGGAGGTGGGTTCGTCGAATACGATCACCTTGGAGTTGTAGGACACGGCCTTGGCGATCTCCACCATCTGCCGCTGGGAAACGGGCATGGTGCTCATGAGCCGATGGGGATCGACATTGATCTCCAGCTCCTTGAACACCGCCATGGTGTCCCGGTACATCTTTTTCTCATCCACCGCGATGCCGGCGATGGTGGGGTACCGGCCCAGCCAAATGTTGTCCATGACGTTGCGCTTGAGGGCCTGGTTCAGCTCCTGGTGCACCATGGCCACGCCGTTTTCCAGGGCTTCCTTGGAGCTTTTGAAGTTGACCTCCCGGCCTTCTAAGTAGATGTGGCCCTCGTCCTTACTGTAAATGCCGAAAAGGCATTTCATCAGGGTGGACTTCCCCGCACCGTTTTCGCCCATCAGGGCATGGACCGTGCCCTTTTGAACGTCCAGATGGACCCCGTCCAGGGCCTTGACACCTGGGAAGGTCTTGGAAATGTCCACCATTTTCAGCAGAATATCCTGCTGCATAAGCGTTCCTCCCTTGCTTATTTAGAATGCGCTTCCCGGCTTTCGCCGATAGGAAGGGACAAGGGCCCATACAGGCCCGATCGGCCCCTGTCCGCTCCCATCGGAGATCCAATTAAGGAGGGGCAGCTGCCGCCGGAACGACAGCTGCCCGGATCGATGCTATTTCAGAAACTTATTCGCCGGTGTAGGCAGCGTAAGCAACGTACAGCTTGTTGGAGTTGGTGGAGTCGATGGTGAACCGATCGTCCTTCAGGGTGGCGGGAGCGGCGGTGCAGGAGGAGCCACCGATGATGGCGTTCACGGTGCCGGCAATGGCGGAGGCCATGCCTTCAGCGTCCTGCTTCACGGTGCCGGTCATGGCGCCTGCAGCGATCAGGGCCTTGGCGTTATCGGTAGCGTCCACGCCGAACACGGGGATGTGGTGGCCGCCTTCCTTGTTGTAGCCCTTCTCCTGCAGAGCGGCCACAACGCCTTCGGCCATGCCGTCGTTGTTGCAGATGACCAGCTCGATCATGTTGTCGTTGGCTTCGTTGTAGGAGACCAGGTTGGTGTCCATGTACTCCTTACCGGCCTTGGAGGACCAAGCGCCGTCGGGGTCGACCTGATACTTATCGGTGTTGCTGGCGTCGAAGTAGACCAGCTCGGACTTGCCAGCCTCGGTCAGGACCGCGTTGGCATCTTCCACACCGTACTGGGTGCGGTACTCGGCTTCCACGTTGCCCTCCTGGCCCTTCATCATGGCGTAGGAGATCTTACCGTCGCCGTTGAGGTCCACGGTGTCGAAGTTGGCGACCAGGTACTCACCGATCATCTTGCCCTGGATGTGGCCGGCCTCGGGAGCGTCGGTGCCGATGAAGCAGACGTTCTCGTTGTCCTTCAGGAAGCTGACCTCGGAGTCGTCAGCGCCGATGGCACGGTTGAAGAAGATCACGGGGATATCGCCGGCCTTGTCCAGGACCTGCTGGGCAATGTCCACGGCGCCGGAGGTGACCACGTTGACCACCAGGATGTCAGCGCCGTTGGCGATGGCGGTGGTGATCTGGTCGAGCTGCGTGGTCTGGTTGTTGGCGGCGAACTGGTTGTCGTACTCCACGTTCTCCAGCTTGTCCAGCTCAGCGTTCAGAGCGGCACGGACGGAGCCGAGATACACGTCGGACTCATCATACCAGAACACGGAAACGTTGGTGACGTCGTCGCCACCACCGGCGCAGGCGGCCATGCCCAGCACCATAGCCAGAGCCAGCAGCACAGCAAAGAGCTTTTTCATACTTGTTTTTCCTCCTAAAAAATTTGTTGAAAATGCCCAGCCCGATATGTACACTTGCAGACGGACTGGTAACTTTTTCACAAACAGCATACCAAAACACCGGCCAAAAGTCAACAGGATTTTTTTTGATTTCATGAATTTTTATGTGGAAACGTTTCATTTTCAAAAAATCGCCCGCTCACGGACGCCAGTCCACCAATTGTGATCACTTTTCGGCAAAGTGCACAAAAATAGCAGCCGTATTTCTACGGCTGCTATGGGAGGGGAACGAAGGGGAGGGGGTCACACCTGCTCCAGGAACCGCAGGAAGGCGGCCTGGCCTTCCGGGGTGCGCTTGTATACGCCTGCGTGTTCCAGTACCTGGGAGAAGACTTTGCCCACTTCCTGTTGTAAGATCTGCTGAACGTTTTCAGCGGTGAAGGTATAGCGCTGTTTCAGCTCCGCCACCCAGGGGCCGTGCTTGGAAAGGTCGGGGTCGGCGTCCACGTCCCCGCCGGTGACCAGGAGCTCCGCCAGCCGGGCCAGCTCGTCTTTCAGCCGGGCGGGGAGCACCGCCAGGCCCATGACCTCTATCAGGCCGATGTTCTCCTTCTTGATGTGGTGCAGCTCCTGATGGGGGTGGTACACGCCCAGGGGATACTCCTCGGTGGTGATGTTGTTGCGCAGCACCAGGTCCAGCTGGAAGTCGGTGCCGCACCGCCGGGCGATGGGGGTGATGGTATTGTGCGGCTCATCGCCGGTGTAGGCGAAGATGAAGGATGCCTGGTCGGTATAGCTCCGCCAGGACCCCAAGATCCGGTCGGCAAGGGCGGAGAGCCGGGCCGGGTCGGCACAGGTGAGCCGGATCACGGACATGGGCCACTTGACGATGCCTGCCTGGACATCCTCGAAGCCCGGGAAGGTAAAGTTCCGCTCCACTGGGGCGGTGGCCATGGCGAAGGTGTAGCAGCCGCCCTGGAAATGCTCATGGGCCAGGATCGAGCCGCCTACGATCGGCAGGTCCGCGTTGGAGCCGATGAAGTAGTGGGGGAACTGCTCCACGAAGGACAGGAGCTTATCGAAGCACTCCTTATGGATCTTCATGGGGATGTGAGCGCGGTTGAACAGGATGCAGTGCTCATTATAGTAAACGTAGGGGGAGTACTGCAGCGCCCAGTCCGCCCCGCAGATCTGCAGGGGGATCGGCCGGTGGTTCTGCCGGGCGGGGTGGTTCACCCGGCCGGCGTAGCCCTCGTTCTCGTAGCACAGCAGGCACTTGGGATAACCGGCGGCAGGCATATTCCGGGCGGCGGCGATGGCCTTGGGGTCCTTCTCCGGCTTAGACAGGTTGATGGTGATGTCCAGGGTGCCGTACTCGGTCTGGGCCTTCCACTGGATGTCCTTGGCGATCCGGTCCCGGCGGATGTAGTTGGTATCCTGGCTGAAGCGGTAGAACCAGTCCGTGGCGGCCTTGGGATCGCCGGCGTACAGGCTCCAGAACTTCTCCGCCACCTGAGAGGGGCGGGGGGTGAGCCGGCCCATCAGCTCGGTGTCCAGCAGGTCCCGGTACACCACGGAATCGTTTTCCAGCACGCCCCGGGCGGCGGCGTCGTCCAGCAGGGCCTTCAGCACCCCGGGCAGGTCGATGTCCCCCTCCGGGATCGGCTGGGGATCGTAGCTGTCCAGCTTCAGGGCGGCCAGCAGGGAATTGACGGCCCAAGTGGTATCCGCCGGATCGATCAGGCCCTTTTCCCGGGCGTAGCCCACCAGGGCGGCGATTTCCTTCGAGATCATGATATGTACCTCCTGTTGGTGCGATTTCTACCTTTTAGCATAACCTATCCCAGCCGGTTCGTCAACCTGCGATACTTCACGAAGTTTTGGGAAGGTTTTCGTGGAAAGTGGATAGAAAAGGCCCGGCAAGGCGGAGCCTTGCCGGGCAGTTGGAGCAGGGTACGGGAATCGAACCCGCCTCTGTGGCTTGGGAAGCGACCGTTCTACCGATGAACTAACCCTGCGAACGGATGTATCATAACACGATCGGCGGGAAATTTCAATAGTTTTTTGTCGGGGGGACGGTCCTTTTTTTATGGGGCGGTTTGACCGGCGGCCGGATGTATGATAGTATATTATAAATGATAGTGACAGCGTGACATGGAAAGGAGCCTGACGATGATCCATCGGCCTTCCCGGCTCTATGTAGGGCCGCGGACCTGGAAGACCGCCCTGGCGGTGATCGTTTCTCTGGCGGTGGTGGAGCTTTACGGCGCCACCACCTCCCGGATGGTGTTTGCCATGCTGGGGGCCATGGCGGCGGTCCAGCCCACCTTCACCGAATCGGTGGCCTCCTCCATGACCCAGATCGTGGGGGTGCTGTTCGGGGCGCTGATGGGGGTGGCGCTGCGGGCGCTGCCGGTCCACCACCTGATCGGGGTGGGGCTGGGGATCGTGCTGGTGATCGCCGGGTACAACGCCCTGCACATCCGCTTCTCGCCCAGCCTGCCCTGCCTGGTGGTGGTGACGATCGTGACCACCCCGGACATCCAGCCCCTGGCCTACGCCCTGGGCCGGGTCTGGGACACGGCGATCGGCCTGGGGGTGGGCATGACGATCAACACCCTGGTCATGCCCTATGACAACAGCCGGCAGATCCGAGGCAGCCTGCAAAGCCTGGACAAAGAGGTGATCGTTTTCCTGGAGGAGATGTTCGATGGGGACGAGATCCTGCCCCGGGCGGATCGGATGTCCGGGACCATCCGCCAATTGGAGCGGCAGCTGAAGATCTTCTCGGACCAGCGGCTGATCCTGCGGCTGCGGCGGCAGCGCCGGCAGCTGGAGCGGTTCCGGCTGTGCGAGCAGAAGGCCCGGGAACTGGTGGCCCGGATGGAGATCCTCAGCCATATGGAAGGCCCGGGCCGGCTGGACCCGGAGAACCGCCGATCGTTGGAGGAGGCAGGGGCCAAGATCCGGGATGAACGGCCTTTGGAAGACCCCCGGGAGCGGGACATCGTGACCAACTACCATGTCCGCCAGATCTTGAAACTGCGGCAGACCCTGATGGAGGTGCTGGAGAATGAAAAGGAATGACCCGATCCCCGACGACGACGGCCTGCGGCTGCTGAAAGGGAAGAAGACCATGTTCCGCCGGCTCTTCCACGGGATCTTCGGCCGGACCGCGCTGGTGACGCTGCTGCTGGTGATGAACGCGCTGATCTTGCTGGTGGCTATGCTGTGGTTCTCCGAGTATCTGCCCCATGTGTTCGGCGGCTCGTCCCTGATCACCGTGGTGATGGTGCTCTACCTTTTGAATTCCCGGCTGGACCCTACCGCCAAGATCACCTGGCTCACGATCATGTTCGTGCTGCCGCTGTTCGGGTCGCTGCTGTACCTGTTCATCCAGAGCGAGCTGGGCCAAAGGACCATGAAGGCCCAGCTGCGTAAGGCCCGGGCACGGACCCGGGAGCAGCTGCGCCCCGATCCGGCGGTCCTGGCAAAGCTGGAGCAGGCGGACCCCGGCGCGGCGGGACTGGCCCGGTATGTGGCGGGCAACGGCTGCTACCCGGTGTTCGACCGATGCGACGTGACCTATTTCCCGCTGGGGGAGGACAAGTTCCGGGCCATGCTGGAGGAGCTGGAGAAGGCCCAGCGGTATATCTACCTGGAATACTTCATCGTGGAGGAGGGCCGGATGTGGGGCAAGACCCTGCAGATCCTGGCCCGGAAGGCCGCCCAGGGGGTGGACGTGCGGCTGATGTACGACGGCACCTGCGAGTTCCAGCTCCTGCCCCACAGCTATCCGAAAAAGCTGGCACAGCTGGGCATCCGATGCAAGGCTTTCTCCCCGGTGACGCCGCTGGTATCCACCCACTACAACTACCGGGACCATCGGAAGATCCTGGTGATCGACGGCCACACCGCCTTCACCGGCGGGATCAACCTGGCCGACGAGTATATCAACGCCTACCCCAAGCACGGCCACTGGAAGGACACGGCGGTGATGATCCGGGGCCAGGCCGCCAGGAGCTTCGCCCTGATGTTCCTGCAGCTGTGGGACCTGTCTGAGCGCCAGCCCTCCCGGCTGCCGGACACGCCGCCGGCAGAAGTTGCGGGGCAGGGCTTCGTCATGCCCTACGGGGACGATCCTCTGGACCAGGAGATGGTGGGCCGTCAGGTCTACATCGACCTGCTGGCCCGGGCCAGGCGGTATGTCCACATCATGACCCCCTACCTGATCTTGGACGCGGAGATGGAGAACGCCCTGTGCTACGCCGCCCGCCGGGGGGTGGAGGTGGCGCTGATGCTGCCTGGGATCCCGGACAAAAAGATCCCCTACGCCATGGCCAAGAGCCACTACCGGCGGCTCCTGGACGCGGGGGTGAAGATCTTCGAGTATGTCCCCGGCTTCGTCCACGCCAAGGTCTTCGTGGTGGACGACCGGGAGGCGGTGGTAGGCACGATCAACCTGGACTACCGAAGCCTTTACCACCATTTCGAGTGCGCCGCCTATCTGTATGATGTGGCCTGCATCCCGGATATCGAGAAGGATCTCCAGGACACCCTGACCAAGTGCCGGACCGTGACGGATGACACCGTCCGCCGCCTGAGCTGGCGCACCAAGCTCCTGGGCTATGTGATGAAGCTGGCGGCGCCGCTGATGTGAACTTGAATTTTTCCCGGGGATGTGGTATGGTATATCAAAAGCACAAGGGGGATGCGCGGTGGAAGACATCAAGCCCATCATCGCGAAAAACATCATCCAGCTGCGGCAAAAAGCCAGGATGACCCAAAGCGACCTGGCCCAGCGGCTGAATTATTCGGATAAAGCGATCTCCAAATGGGAGCGGGGGGAGTCGGTGCCGGATGTGACGGTGCTGGCGGCCATCGCCGAGCTGTTCGGCGTGCCGCTGGACTACCTGATCCGGGAAGATCACGAGAAGGTCCCGGAGCGCCCGGCTCGGGACAAGGACCGGGACCACCGGGTGATCACCACCTTGAGCGTGCTGCTGGTGTGGTTCGTAGCCACCCTGGCCTATGTGGTGGTGGATGTGGTCCTCCCGGACTGCCGCTTCCACTATCTTGCCTTTTTCTATGCCGTGCCGGTGTCCATGATCGTGTGGCTGGTGTTCAACTCGATCTGGGGCAGGAAGCGGCGGAACTATCTGATCGTGTCCTTGCTGACCTGGTCGGCCTTGATCTGTGTGGTGCTGACATTGGACGCCCTGGGCATCCGGGCCTGGCAGGTGCTTCTGCTGGGGATCCCGGGGCAGATCAGCATCTGGCTCTGGTCCCGGTTCGGGGCAGGATAAGGAAGATCACAGCTCCATATCCCACTCTTCGGCGTACTGCCGGCAGAGTGGGATATTTTTTTCCAAAGCCTTCCGAAGCAGGTCTTCCCGGTCAAGGAACCGGCGGAACCGGGCAGTCAGGTCCTGGCCGCTGTACAGGCTCCGGATCGGCACCACCACCTCCCGCCAGTCCCCGAAAAGGGACTGGGCCAGGCCCATGGCGTGCAGGTCCGCCCCCAGGCACAGCGCCGGGACCCCGCAGGTCCAGGCCACCGCCGCCCCGGCCATCCCCACCCCCATCCGGCACAGGGAAAGGTCCCCCCGAAGCTGGGGGCTGGGGCCGTCAGGGCGGAGGAAGAACCGCTCCCTGTCCGGGAAGGCGCGGACAAGGGCCTGGTGGACCAGCGCTTCGTTGCGGTGCCGGGCGGCGCAGTATGGTACCAGGGCGATCTGAAAGGGGGTCTTCTCCAGGATGTATCGGACCAGCGCCTGGAGATTCTCCCACAGCAGTCCCGGCCTTGCCTCATAGCGGAACGCGCCGGGGGCCAGGGACAGGGCCACCGTGTCCCGGCGGAAGGCCCCGGCCAGGGGCCGCAGCTGCCGCCGGACCAGAAAGACCGGGTCCGGGGCCAGCCGGGCCTTCCGGCCCAGGCCCGCCTGCCGGAGGGCTTCCAGGGTCATTCGGTCCCAGGCCCAGATCCGGTCCGCCCGGCCCAAGGCCCGGTGGGGCGGTCCCATATAGCCCCACAGCGCCTGTCCCCGCCGGGGGATCGGGGAGAGGCATCGGTCCTCCCGCCGGAGGCGGGGCAGTTGGCTCTCGATCGCCGGACAGCCGGTGAGCCCGTAGCCCACCGCCGCCGCCGGGGCGGAGGTCACCAACGTGGCCGGGCCGGACAGGAGCCGGAGGGTCCCCCGGAGCCGGTCCTCCAGAGCGTGGTCGGCACAGCTGCCCGGGGCGTAAAGATAGTACATAGATCATGCCTCCCCTTTATTCACCGGGCCATTATACCCTTCGGGCCGGGGCGTAGTCCCGCCGAAGCTGTCGGCTCAGATCTTAGGTTGCTATTTTCCCGGAGATGGGGTATGATAGACGGAAAAGGAGTTGATCGAATGTTGGAGAAAGTCAAACAGCGCATCGCCTGGGTGGACGAGCACATGGCCGGTTCCGTGGCCCAGGACCTGGGGATGGAGGCCCTGGCCTATGATGAGCGGACCGGGGTGGTCACCCTTCGGTGCCGCACCGCCCAGTGGATGCGCAACGGCCACGGGGTGGTCCACGGCGGGCTGTGCACCACCATCGCCGACCAGTCCATCGGCACGGTGGTGGCCTGCTGCAAGCCCCAGGAGGGGACCTGCCCCACCATCGACCTGCATATGGAGTTCCACCGGCCGCTGCTGCCGGATAAAAACGTGCTGGTGCAGGTCCAGATCCTGTCCGCCACCCGGTCCCTGATCCGTGGCACCGCCCGGCTGTACCACGAGGACGCCCCGGAAAAGCTCTGCGTCAGCGCCAGCGCCACCTTTTTCTATGTGCCATCGGAGAAGTGAGGAGAAGCCCCCTTTTTGTAAAAAAGAGCCTTGCAATCACGAAAGCGGTGTGATATGATATCGTTGTATCGGAATGGGTGTATTGCGCCCATTTTACGGCCGAAAGGAGTTTCATTTTATGGCGACACCGCATACCATCGCAGTGGCCGGCAAGGGCGGCGTGGGGAAGACCACCACCTGCGGCATGATCATCGACTACCTGTGCAAAAAGGGCAACGGCCCGGTGCTGGTGGTGGATGCCGATGCCAATTCCAACCTCAACGAAGTGCTGGGGGTGGAGGTGGAGACCTCTCTGGGGCAGATCCGGGAGGAGATGGCCCAGGCCGAGCTGAAAGGCACCATCCCCAAGGGGATGACCAAGGCCGACTACGCGGAGTTCAAATTCAATTCCGCCCTGATCGAGGAAGATGACTTCGATATGCTGGTCATGGGCCGCACTCAGGGCAAGGGCTGCTACTGTTATGTCAATGGGGTGCTCAAATCCCAGGTGGACAAGTACGCCCGGAATTATTCCTATATCGTCATGGACAATGAGGCCGGCCTGGAGCATGTGGCCCGGGGCACCTTGCCCCATGTGGACACCATGCTCCTGATCTCCGATTGCTCCCGGCGAGGCATCCAGGCGGTGGCCCGGCTGGCGGAGATGATCGACGAGATGGATCTTCGCCCCGGTCAGATGGGCCTGATCGTGAACCGGGCGCCTGGCGGGGGATTGGACCCCGGCATCCGGGAGGAGATCGACAAGCACGGCCTGAAGCTGCTGGGGGTCCTGCCCCAGGATGAGCAGGTCTACCGCTGTGACTGCCAGGGCGAGCCTTCGGCCAGACTGCCGGAGTCCGATCCCATGAAGGCGGCGCTGAAGCCGATCATGGAGGCCCTGGGCCTGTAAAAACCGTAGAACATGATGTCCGGCATATCGCCGGGGATCTGTCCTATATCCATCACCAACATTTTTAAGGGGGAAATCAAAATGTCTTTCGTTCCCAAGACGGCGGCCTACAGCGGCAAGATCAACGCTGTGACCCTGGGCACCGGTGACAAGGCCATCGTCATCGGCGGCCAGAACGTGCTGCCCTTCTACACCTTCGACGCGCCCATCGAGCACGCGCCTAAGATCGGCGTGGAGATCTCCGATCTGGCCGGCGAGTGGGACGCGCCTGAGCTGCGCGCCTTCTACGAGGGCTGCGCCACCATGGCCGACTACGCCAAGCGTGCCGAGACCATGGAAGGGGCAGACTTTATCTGCCTGCACTTCGAGTCCGCCGATCCCAACGGCGCCGACCGGTCCGTTGCCGACTGCGTGGCCGATGCCAAGGCGGTGGCCGAGGCCGTGTCGCTGCCCATCGTGATCATGGGCTGCAAGAACCTGGAGAAGGACGGAGAGCTGTTCAGCAAGATCGCTGAGGCCCTCCAGGGCAAGAACATCGCCGTGCTGTCCGCCCGCAGCGAGGACTACAAGACCGTAGGCGCTTCCGTGGCCCTGGCCTATGGCCAGAAGGTGGGCGCTGAGACCGCCGACGACATCAACCTGGCCAAGCAGCTGAACATCATGCTCAAGGGCCTGTCCATCGCGCCGGAGAGCATCGTCATGAACATCGGCACCGCCGCCGTGGGCTATGGCTTTGAGTATGTGGCCTCCACCCTGGACCGTATCCGCCTGGCCGCCCTGGCCCAGTCCGACGCGGACCTGCAGATGCCCATCATCGCGCCTGTGTCCACCGACACCTGGGGCGTGAAGGAGTCCTCCGCCAGCGAGGAAGATGAGCCCGCCTGGGGCAGCCGGGAGCAGCGTGCCATCAGCATGGAAGTTTCCACCGCTGCCGCCAACCTGACCGGCGGCGCCGACGCGGTGATCATGCGCCATCCCGCTGCCATCGCCACGATCAAAAAGTTCATCTCTGAGCTGGTGTAAGAAGGAGGATACATACAATGGCTTTGAAAGGTCTTGACATTTTTAAGCTGTCGCCTAAGAAGAACTGCAAGGAGTGCGGCAGCCCCACCTGCATGGCGTTCTGCATGAAGGTGGCCCAGGGCGCGGTGTCCATCGACAAGTGCCCCTATTTCTCCGACGAGGCGAAGGCCATGCTCAACGAGCAGACCGCGCCTCCCATGAAGACCATCACCGTAGGTGAGCACAAGCTGGGCGGCGAGACCGTGCTGTTCCGCCATGAGAAGACCCTGGTGAACAAGAACCTGTTCGCCGTGTCCGTGTGCACCTGCATGAGCGACGAGGAAGTGGACAAGAAGCTGGCTGACCTGCAGAAGGTGGACTACGAGCGGATCGGCGAGCGGATGTATGTGGAGTTCGTCTACGTTGCCAACAACGGCACCGATCCTGCCGCCTACGCCGCCCTGGTCCAGAAGGCCGCCGCCACCGGCCGCAGCCTGGTCCTGGCCTGCTGGGACGTGGAGTGCGCCAAGGCCGCGCTGGCCGTGGCCGGCAAGGACGTGATCCTGGACGGCGCCACCCCCGACAACTGGGAGGCCATGAACGAGGTGGCTACCGCCGCCGGTGTGGTGCTGGGCGTGTACGCCGAGAACATCTCCGACCTGTATGACACGGTCAAGAAGCTGGAAGGCAAGGGCAACAAGAACCTGGTGCTGGACGTCACCGGCAAGACCGCCAAGCAGACCCTGGCCAACGCCGTGCTGGTCCGCCGCACCGCCATCAAGGACGGCGACCGTTCCTTCGGCTATCCCTCCATCGTCAACGTGGGCAAGCTGGCCAAGGGCGACGCGCACCTGCAGACCGCCTACGCTTCCATGTTCACCGAGAAGTACGGCTCCATCATCGTCATGGAGCAGATGGACTACGCCCAGGCCCTGCCCCTGTACGGCCTGCGGCAGAACATCTTCACCGATCCTCAGAAGCCCATGAAGGTGGAGGCCAAGATCTACCCCCTGAACGGCGCCGACGAGAACAGCCCCTGCGCCCTGACCGTGGACTTCGCCCTGACCTACTTCCTGGTCTCCGGCGAGCTGGAGCGGTCCAACCAGCCGGTGAACCTGATCATCACCGACGCTTCCGGCATGTCCGTGCTGACCGCCTGGGCCGCTGGTAAGTTCTCCTCCTCCACCGTGAAGAAGACCTTCGAGGAGCTGGACATCGAGAACAAGATCAAGAACCGCACCCTGATCATCCCCGGCAAGGTGGCCGTGATGAAGGGCGAGATCCAGGAGAAGCTGCCCGGCTGGAACGTGGTGGTCGGTCCCCTGGAGGCCGCTCAGCTGCCCAAGTACATGAAGGACAAGGAGTATGAGGCCGCCGCCAAGGCCGCCGCCGCGGAGAACGCCGCCAAGGCCGCCACCGTGGAGGTGGTCAAGGAGCTGTCCTTCGAGGAATTGCTGGAGACCCGGGTGCCCAAGATCGAAGTGGTGGATATGGGCGTGAAGTACAAGGGCCACAACCCCGAGTCCAAGACCTTCGTCACCATCGGCGAGCGGATCCACTGCATCGCCCCGGTGATCCGGAAGGCCATGGACGAGCGCGATCCCAAGCCCATCCTGGAGCGTGCCGCCCAGCAGATCGCCGCCGGCGCCACCTATCTGGACGTGAACATCGGACCTGCCGAGAAGGACGGTCCCGAGCGGATGATGTGGGCAGTCAAGCTCCTGCAGGAGAACTTCAACAACGTGCCGCTGGCCCTGGATACCGCCAACAAGAAGGCCATCGAGGCCGGTATCAAGGTCTATGACCGTACCAACGGCAAGCCCATCGTCAACTCCGCCGACGCCGGCTCCCGGATCTCCAACATCGATCTGGCCGCCGCCAACGACGCCATCTGTATCGCCCTGTGCTCTGCCGACGGCATCGCCAAGGACAACGAGGAGCGGATGAAGCACTGCCACAATATGCTCGAGCGCGGCCTGAGCCTGGGCATGAGCTCTGACGACCTGTGGTTCGACCCGCTGTTCCTGGTGGTCAAGGGCATGCAGGACAAGCAGATGGAGGTCCTGGAGGCCATCAAGATGTTCTCCAACGAGGGCCTGAAGTCCACCGGCGGTCTGTCCAATAACTCCAACGGCGCGCCCAAGCACGTCCGTCCGATCATGGACTCCGCCCTGGTGGCTATGGCCATGATGCAGGGCCTGACTTCCGCCATCGTCAACCCCAACGACCTGCGGCTGATGGAGACCATCAAGTCCTGCGACATCTTCAAGAACCATACCCTGTACTCCGACTCCTACCTGGAGCTGTAATACAGGATATCGATCCCCGCTTCAACAGCCGGGAGGGAGAAGCCTCCCTCCCGGCTATATGTTTTTATGATGGATAACTACGCACTTGCCCTGCAAGCCGCCCGGCGGCGGTTCCTGGGCTATCCTGAAAGCTGTTGGACCAGCCGGGCCGGGGTGACGGTGGCAGGGGACCGGCTGACCACCACCTTTTTAGGCCGGCCGGCCGCGGTGTCGCTGACCACCGGGGAGGTCTTCCTTCCCCCGGCGGACCGGCCGGCGGACTACGCCGAGGCCCTGTCCATCTACGACTGGCTTTGCGACAGCCCCCCGGATGCCCGGGCCGCCGGAGAATACTGCCCGGTGACCAGCCTGCCTGGGGTGTATGTGGGCGGCGGCGGCCTGACGATCGGCGGCACGGCCCTGGCCCAGGCGATCGAGGACCGGGCCGACGGATTTTTCAAAGCGGTGGAGGCCCTGGGAGGCCGCCCGATCCCCCTGGGGGACCTGGGGGCAAAGATCCCCATCTTCCCCGGCCTTTCCATGTGTCTGAAATTTTACCACGAAGACGACGAGTTCCCCCCGACGCTGACGCTGCTGTGGGATAAGAACACCCTCGCCTTCCTGCGCTATGAGACGGTGTACTACATCGCCTCCTGCCTGCAAAAGTATTTGCTGCAACTGATCCGGGGTCCGGATCTTTAAAGAGTTTAGGAGGATATGATATGAGCGTTTTGACCGATCTGATCTATGGCGGCAGCAATGCCGTCGCCGGCCTCACCGAAGGGGCCGTGAAGGATGCCATCGCCAAGTACGGCCCGGACCATCCTGTGGCCTTCCCAGACACGGCGTACTATTTCCCCACCATCTACG
The DNA here is from genome assembly GCA_944387625.1 of uncultured Oscillospiraceae bacterium. GTDB lineage: Bacteria > Bacillota > Clostridia > Oscillospirales > Oscillospiraceae > Faecousia. Next base: position 8,892 of record CALXFQ010000012.1, on the reverse strand, counting down.
CCGCCACCGGCGTGAAGGTCAAGACCCTGGGGGACCTGCCTGCCTGCGTGGAGGTGCTCAAGAGCCTGATCACCGGCCAGGAGGACCTGGGCCAGGCGCTGAACGCGGGCCTGGCCACCGCCGTTGGGGCGGAGATCATCGAGGGCCTGAAATGGGCGGCGGGGGGCGACCCCTATGCCCAGGACAGCGGCATCGGCTTCGTGCCGGACCCGGTGATCCGGTCCCTGGGCGTGCCGCTGGTCACCGGGGACATCCCCGGCGTGGCGGTGGTCCTGGGCAAGGCGGAAGACCCGGCGGACGTGGTGAAGGTGGTCAAGGATTACCAGTCCAAGGGCCTGCTGACCTTCCTGGTAGGGGACGTGATCGAGCAGTGTTTGGAAGGCGGCGTGAAGGCGGGCCTGGAATACCGGGTGGTGCCTCTGGGCCATGATGTGACTTCGGTGATCCATGTGGTCACCGTGGCGATCCGGGCCGCCCTGATCTTCGGCAACGTCCAGCCCGGCGACCTGGCAGGACTGCTGGAATACACCAAGAAGCGGGTCCCTGCCTTCGTCAACACCTTCGGCCCGATCGACGCGGTGGTGGTCTCCGCCGGTGCCGGCGCCATCGCCCTGGGCTTCCCGGTGGTGGTGGACATCGACCTGGGAAGCGAGCAGGTCCCCGGCGCTTTGGAGTCCGTCTGCGACCACAGCCAGACCGTTGCCAAGTCCCTGGAACTGCGGGAGATCAAGATCAAGGTCACGGAACTGCCGATCCCGGTGGCCTTCGCCGCCGCCTTCGAGGGCGAGATCATCCGCAAGGCGGATATGCACAACGAGTGCTGGTCCTCCAAGAACCCCACCGCCGAGCTGGTGGTCATGCGGGAACTGAGCGAAGTGGAGGACCACAAGATCACCATCATCGGGCCGGACCTGGACCAGGCCAAGGACCTGGCCCTGGTGACCTTCGTGGAGGTGGCCGGTAAGAAGATGCAGGTGGACTTCGAGTCGGTGATCGAGCGGAAGTTCCACGCCTGGTTCAACTACATGGAAGGCGTGATGCACACCGGCCAGCGCAACCAGGTCCGGGTGCGGGTGTCCAACGCCGCCTTTGACGCCGGTCTGCGGATCCGGGACTTTGCCGAGGTCCTCTATGTCATGGTGAAGAACGAATTCGACGCCGTGGTGGATAAGTGCCAGGTGACGATCATCACCGACCCGGCCCAGGCGGAGACCTTCCGGGACCAGATGGCGATGCCCCGCTACACCCAGCGGGACGACCGGCTGGCCTCCATGACCGACGAGTCCGTAGATCGCTACTATACCTGCATCCTCTGTCAGTCCTTCGCCCCGGCCCACTGCTGTGTGGTCACTCCTGAGCGGCTGGGCCTGTGCGGCGCGGTGAGCTGGCTGGATGCCAAGGCCACCAATGAGCTGGACCCCAACGGTCCCTGCCAGCCGATCTTTAAGGAGGGCTGTATCGATGAGCGGACCGGCCGGTTCGAGAGCGTGGATAAGATGGTCAAGGAGGCCACCCACGGGGCGGTGGAGAAGGTGACCCTGTACTCCATCCTGGAAGACCCCATGACCTCCTGCGGCTGTTTCGAGTGCATCTGCGGCATCGAGCCGATGAGCAACGGCTTCATCGTGGTGAACCGGGAGTACAAGGGCATGACCCCGGCGGGCATGACCTTCGGCGAGCTGGCAAGCTGTACCGGCGGCGGTGTCCAGACCCCCGGCTACATGGGCCACGGCCGTCACTTCATCTCCTCTAAGAAGTTCATCGCCGCCGAGGGCGGCATCGAGCGGATCGTGTGGATGCCCAAGGAGCTGAAAGACGATGTGGGCGAGCGCCTGAACGCCACCGCCCAGGCGCTTTACGGCATCGAGAACTTCACCGACTATGTGGCCGATGAAACCATCACCACCGACTGCGAGGAACTGCTGAACTGGCTCACCGAAAAGGGCCACCCGGTGCTGGCTATGGAGCCGCTGATGTGATCTGTTTTCCCCCAAAGCACGGCAGAGCGATCTGCCGTGCTAAACTGCTGGGACACTCTTCGGTTTTTTGTGCCAAGCCCCAACATTCTGCCCACCCACTTGCCTCCCCCTTTGGGGGAGGTGGCACGGCGAACGCCGTGACGGAGAGGGTGCCAGCGTTGTTTCTTGTATAGCGTTTCCTAAATACGGAATGCCGCCACCCTCTCAGGCACAGGGCTTTCAGCCCTGTGCCAGCGCGCTGCGGCGCGCCCGGTCGCGGCTCTGGCGGTCCGCCGGACCGTCATTCACTACCGCGACTTCGCTTCGCTCACCCCCAAAGGGAGAGCCAAGGGGGTCGGGGAGGTGTTTTCTGCCAGATCACGTCCTGGCAGAAAATGATATGGACCTCTTTGCCGTCTGCGGAGGGCAAACTCTGCGAGGCTTTTTTGATACGCTGGCACGGCAGAGCGATCTGCCGTGCTTCTTTATTTGTTGCAAAACAGCCGATGATATGATATCATTTTATAAATATCTGTGAAAGGAACGATCACATGAGCAAGGTGACATTTCAGATCGAAGGCGGCGAGCCGGTAACGGTGGAGTGCAACGCAGGCGACAATCTGCTGGAGCTGGCCCGGCGGGCCAACGTGGCGATCGACGCCCCCTGCTCCGGCAACGGCTCCTGCGGCAAGTGCCGGGTGAAGCTGATGGAAGGGGCGCTGGACACGATCCCCAACCATCATCTGCCCCAGGAGGAGTTCGAGGCCGGCTGGCGGCTGAGCTGTAACTGCAAGGTGGCAGGGGACGTGACCGTGTTCGTGCCGGACATCGCCTCGGCCTACCAGTCCCGGATGAAGACCGCGGACCTTAGCTCTCCCGACGAGGTCGCCATCTTCCAGACCTGCCAGGAGATGCTCCGGCACAGCGGGATCCATTTCGAGAACCCCTACCAGAGCCTGGAGCTGACCATGGACGCTCCCTCCGCCGAGGACACCATGCCCGACGTGGAGCGGCTGATCCGGGCCGTCCGCCAGCACACCGGGGCGGAGCGGGTCCGGGTCCCCTTCCATGTGATGAAGAAGCTGGCCGCCGTCCTCCGGGAGAACGGGTTCCATATCCGGGCCAAAGGCCGGCGGGAGGGGGACACCTTCCACTGTATGGAGGTCTGCCCGGCGGAGGATAGGACCATCGCGGGCTGTGCCATCGACATCGGCACCACCACCGTGACCATGGTCCTGGCGGACCTGGAAAGCGGCGCTTTGCTGGCTAAGGGGTCCTCCGGCAACGGCCAGATCCGCTACGGCGCCGACGTGATCAACCGGATCATCCAGCAGAGCCGTCCCGGCGGGAAGAAGAAGCTCCAGGACGCCCTGATCAAAGAGACCCTGGCCCCGATCATGGCCCGGCTGTGCCGGGAGGCGGGGATCGCCGCAGGGAGCATCCTCCACCTGGCGGTGGGGGCCAACACCACTATGAACCACCTGTTCGTAGGGGTGGACGCGGACCCGATCCGGATGGATCCCTACATCCCCAGCTTCTTCGGCTGGGACGGTCTGCTGGCCGGGGACCTGAAGCTCCCGGCCAACCCGCTGGCCCAGGTGGCGATCGCCCCCAACATCGGCTCGTATGTAGGCGGGGACATCACCGCCGGGACCCTGGCTTCCGGGATCTGGGACAGGGACGAGATGAGCCTGTTCATCGACCTGGGCACCAACGGCGAGCTGGTCTTCGGCAACCGGGATTTCCTGATGAGCTGTGCCTGTTCCGCCGGTCCGGCCTTTGAAGGCGGTGACATCTCCTGCGGTATGCGGGCCACCGACGGGGCCATCGAGGCGTGTACCATCGATAAAGACACCATGGAGCCTTCGATCACGGTGGTGGGCGATCCGGACCAGCGGCCGGTGGGCATCTGCGGATCCGGCATCATCGATCTGATATCCGAGCTGTTCCGATGCGGGATCGTCAACGCCAAGGGCCTTTTCGTCCGGGAGGGCCGCCGGGTGCTTCGGGACCACTACGGCATGGGCCGGTATGTGGTGGCATTCCAGCAGGAAACGGACACCGGCCGGGAGATCTCCATCAACGAGGTGGACATCGACAACTTCATCCGGGCCAAAGGCGCGATCTTTTCCGCCATCGACACACTGCTGGGCAGTGTGGACATGACCGTGGAGATGATCGACCAGGTGTACGTGGCCGGCGGCATCGGATCCGGGATCAATATGAAGAACGCGGTGAACATCGGGATGTTCCCGGACCTGGACCTGGAAAAGTTCCACTACATCGGCAACTCCTCCCTGGCCGGGGCCTACGCCATGGTCATGAGCCAGCAGGCCGCCGAAAAGGTGGCGGAAGTGGCCGCCAACATGACCTATCTGGAGCTGTCCACCTACCCCGGGTATATGGACGCCTTCGTAGCCGCCTGCTTCCTGCCCCACACCGATGCCCGGCTCTTCCCTCATTCCCAACAGGAGGTCTGATCAGTGGAGAAACATAAGATCATTGAAAATAATAAAGAAGAAGTCCCTTTTGAGCATTACCTGGAGCGGTTCCAGGAGCTCGATCCGGCCCAGGTCCAGGCCCGTACCGGGACGGAATGGGACGGCAAGGAGTTTTATGTAAACCTTCTCGGCCGCCGGTTCGCCATTGCCCACCCGGCTTACGCCCTCCGGCCCATGGACGGCGGCCCGGTGCCGCCTTTGCCCACCCAGACCTTCCTCCTGCGCTATCTGCTGGAGAGCAAGCAGGTCCCCTGGCAGGGCCAGTGGAAGACCTTCCGGGAGATGCCCTGGGGGGAGATGTATATCAAGCCCTACACCGGCCGGGTGCTCACCCGGGCGGCCTTCACCTTCGGCACCCGGATCGACGCTTTCCGGGCCGCCGGGGAGAAGCTGGGAGGCCAGCCGGTGCCGCACGGGGACGCGGGCTACCAGTTCGACCTGCTGGACGGCTATCGGATGCAGATCCTGGTGTGGGAAGGGGACGAGGAGTTCCCACCCAGCGCCCAGGTCCTCTACTCCGACAATTTCGCCGAGGGCTTCGCCGCGGAAGACCGGGTGGTGGCAGGGGACATCCTGATCGGCATCATCAAAGCCCATATGTAACGAACTGCCGGAGCCGCGGATGCGGCTCCGGCAGTTTAGCGTGGCCCAAAAGCCTCGCAGAGTTTGCCGTCCGCAGACGGCAAAAAAATTATTTTCATTTTCCGTCAGGGCGTGTACCTGACGGAAAATACTCCACAGTCTGCAAGTGTGGGATCTGTACGCCAAAGGCGTACAGATCATGCGCGCGGCAGACTGCAATTCCTTTGTCGAAAAGCCCCGAAGGGGGTTTTCGACAGTTTTCCTGCCGGGGCCGCGGATGCGGCTCCGGCAGGTTTTTTGATCACATCACGTCGGTCTCCCCGGAAGGCTGGGGGGGGATGGGGATCGTCGGTTCCGGCGGGTCGTCCGGGAGGGTATGCACCGGCAAAGAAGGGGTGGACTGGCTGGGCAGGGTATGGTCAGAAGGCTCCGGCAGGGGGTCCTCCTGCCCGGAGGCAGATCCCTGCTGGGTATCGCTGGGGTCCGGGGACTGGAGCTGGTCCTTGGGCCATAGGAGGAAGATCAAGATCAGGGCCAAAATAGCCGCCAAAATGATCCAAAGTTTGCGGTCCTTCATATTTCCATCTCCTTTCTGGTCCGGCAGGCCCAGGCGCCTGCCGCAGGTCCATTATACATAAACGGACACGGGATGTAAAGGGGGAACGTATTGACCGGCCGCGCCGGTGGTGGTAAAATAGAGCCATGGCCTGGGATGGGCCAGCGCTTGATGGATGGAGGAAGATCTATGGAACACAACGAACAGATCCGGTGGCGGACGGTCCGGCCGGAGGAGGCGCAGATGCTTGCTCCCTGGCGGAAGATCGGGGGCGAGTGGATGCTCCTTACCGCCGGGGACGGGGCGGGCTATAACACCATGACCGCCAGTTGGGGCCACATCGGCTCTTTGTGGGGCCACGGCGGCGGACTGCCTACGGCGATCGCCTATGTCCGGCCCCAGCGCTATACCAAGGAGTTCCTGGACCGGGCGGGGCTGTATACCCTGAGCTTTTTCCCGGCGGAATACAAAAAGGCCCTGGGCTACCTGGGCAGTCACTCCGGCCGGGACGGGGACAAGGTGGCCGCCGCCGGGCTGACCCCGGTGTTCGGGGAAGGGTGTACCTGGTTTGAAGAGGCCAGCCTGGTGCTGGTGTGCCGGAAGCTCTACCAGGCGCCGCTGGTGGAGGAGGGCTTCGTGGACAAGTCGATCATTGAAGAGTGCTATCCCCACCGGGACTACCACCAGATGTATATCGGCGAAGTGGTCCAGGTGCTGGAAAAGGGATAAAAGCCCTGCCCGCCAAAGCCCCGCGGAGCGCAAAAAACAAGATCGTGCCGGAGCCACGTCCACGGCTCCGGCATCCATATGCCCCCGGCCCCGGGTCGTTTCCCAATGAGGAACGACCCGGGGCCGGGGGCTTGCGCTTTGCCGTTTTTTCGCAGAGTTACACCATCCGAGAGGGACGCGCCACTTTGAAAATGTGTATATGTTGTAACGAATGATCCGGGAGAAATCAATAGGTCAAACAAACTTTCAGCTCAGGTCTATGCAGATCTGTTGATTTTGACAAATATCGGGACCACTGCGGCGGTTTTGAACCGTCCGATCTTCCGTCCAGATCCGGCGCTACCATATATATGCCCGACCCTTCGGTCCTACCGAAAGAAAAGGAGGTACAGATATGCCAAAACGTGGAGAAAACATCTACAAGCGCAAGGACGCCCGCTGGGAAGGCCGCTATATCAAGAGCCTCGACCCCACAGGAAAGGCCCGCTACGGCTACGTCTACGCCAGGACCTATCGGGAGGTCCGGGAAAAGCTCAACGCCTGCAAGCACAAGCCTCCGCCCGCCCGGGACAAGCGGACCTTTGGCACCTTTTGCGAGGAATGGCTGGTCCTCTCCCGGGACCGGGTTAAAGAGTCGAGCTATGTAAAGTATCACACGATCGTGGAAAAGCGCATCCTGCCCCGGCTTGGCACGCTTCTGCCCCAGGAGCTGAACGTCCTGGTGGTAGAGGATCTGAGCCACAGTCTTCTATCGGCGGGGCTGTCCGTCAAGACCGTCCGGGACATCCTGACGGTGCTGCGGTCGATCTTGAGATACTGCCGCTGCCAGCTGGGTCCCGCGCTGCCGGAGATCCAGATCGTTTATCCCCGGGAGCGAAAGAAAGAGATGCGGGTCCTTTCCATGGAGGAACAGACCAGGCTCATGAGCTATCTGCTGGCAGATCCGAATCCGGCAAAATTCGGGGTGCTCCTGGCCTTGTGATCTCGGTGAACACCTTCGACCGGGCGGACCGAAGCCTGTTTGGCTATAAGGCATTCATCGTGCTCACCGACTCTATGGCCAAGACCGACTTCGCCGCGGGAGATCTGGTGCTGGTGAAAGAAGTGGACCCGGACACGTTAAAGCCAGGGGACATCATCTCTTATATTTCCCGGGATCCTCAAAATAATGGCAAGACCGTGACCCATAAGATCCGGCAGCGGACCACCGATGCCTATGGCGCGCCGGGCTTCATCACCTACGGCACCACCACCGACATCAACGATGATACGGTGGTGACCTATCCCAATGTGCTGGGCAAATATCAGGGCCGGATCCCCAAGGTGGGCGGTTTTTTCAGTTCCTGAAGACCGCGCCTGACTATATCCTGTGCGTCTTCATCCCCTTTTTCGCACTGATCGTCTTCCAGGGGATCAACTGCGTGAAGCTGTTCCGCCAGTACCGGCGGGAGCAGCTGGCCCAGCTCCAGGAGGAGCAGGCCAAGAGCCAGCAGATGCTGGCCCAGATCCAGGCCCTCCAGGCCCAACTGGCCGCCCAGACGGCCCAACAGGATGTGGACAGCGATAGCTGATCGCATACATCGACCCAATATTCAAAAAGGAGGAAACACACAATGAGCGAAAAGAAGACTACCAAGGGGGCGCTGTTTACCAGCGTCGTCGCCATGCTGCTGTGCCTGGTGATGCTGATCGGCACCACCTTCGCATGGTTCACCGACAGCGTGGTGAACACCGGCAATCGGATCCAGGCCGGTGACCTGGACATCGAAGTGGAGTATTCCGTGGATGGGCAGACCTGGGCACCTCTGGAACTGGATACCAACGTGTTCGGGGGCGGCCTGTATGAGCCGGGCTACACCAAGGTGGCGGCCTTCCGGATCAGCAATACCGGCACGCTGGCGGCGCGCTACAAGCTGGACGTGAACATCCTGGCGGAGAAAGCCGGTATCAACGTCTACGGGGAGGAGTTCCTGCTCTCCGACTATCTGGAGCCGGACGCCCTGATCTGCCAGGCCAACGACGATATGGGCATCGGCCAAAGGATCGTATGTACGGCGGGGCCGCTGGAAGGAGGAGGTCTGACTGAAACGGATCGTCAAATGGACCGTCAGGAAAGGCGGTCCCATGGGTGGGCTGCTTCTGTCCCTGCTGGGGATCGGGGCGTGCGTCCTCTGTCTGGTCGGGACGACCTGGGCCTGGCTCACCGGCTCCGTGGTCAAAACCGGCAACCAGGTCCAAAGCGCCCGGTTCCAGGTGAAGACGGCGGTGTCCTCCCAAGCGGGGCCTTTGACGCCGGAAGAAGATGGCACCTTCCTCCTGGCCCGGGACCAGGTCTATACGGTGGCCCTCACCGCCGGGGGCGACGCCTCCACCGGCTACTGTAAGATCCTGGTGGGGGAGAAGGAATATCGCACCGCCCAGCTGGCCCCGGGACAGACGATGACCTTCACCATCGACTGCACCGCCGCCCAGACCCGGCTGACGGTGATCGCCGCCTGGGGGACCGGCAGCGCAGCCGCCACCGGCGGGGATCTGCTGGAGGCCGGGGAGGACAGGACCATCACCG
>CALXFQ010000011.1 GCA_944387625.1 uncultured Oscillospiraceae bacterium | reverse complement strand
CAGCAGTGGTGCTCGCCCTCTTCCTCATCATGGTGATGGCCGTGACAGCAGTGGTGCTCCCCGTCCTCCTCGTCATGGTGGTGGCCGTGACAGCAGTGGTGCTCCTGTTCCAGCTCCGCCAGCGTGTCCGCCACGGAGTTTTTCCCTTCCATGGCCTCCACCAGCTGAGCGCCGGTGATCTCGTTCCAGGGGGTGGTGACCAGAGCCGCGTGGTCATTGTGCTGGCGCAGCAGCTCTACCGCCCCATCCAGCTTGGCCTGAGGGATGGCGTCGGTACGGGACAGGACGATGGTGGAGGCGGTTTCGATCTGGTCATTGTAGAACTCACCGAAGTTCTTCATATAGACCTTGACCTTGCCCGCGTCCGCCACCGCCACCGTGTAGCCCAGCTCCACCTGATCGGTGGTGACCTTACGCACGGCGGCGATCACTTCGGAGAGCTTGCCTACGCCGGAAGGCTCGATGATCACCCGGTCCGGGTGATAGGTCTGCAGGACCTGCTCCAGCGCCTTGCCGAAGTCGCCCACCAGAGAGCAGCAGATGCACCCGGAGTTCATCTCCGTGATGTTGATGCCCGCGTCCTGGAGGAAGCCGCCGTCGATGCCGATCTGGCCAAACTCGTTCTCGATCAGCACCAGCTGCTGGCCGGTGTAGGCCTCCTGGATCATCTTCTTGATGAGCGTGGTCTTGCCCGCGCCCAGGAAGCCGCTGTAGATATCGATCTTTGTCATTGTAAAAAACACCTTCTGTTTCAAAATATCCAACATATTATACCACACCGATCTGGCCAGTCAAGTGAATTTCCCCGGCTCTTCCGAATGATCCGGATCTTTTCGGGGAATATATAGGCGTAAGATCCAAGAACGGAGGAACGGATATGTTGGATACCCTGGCACTGATCTTGTCCATCATCGGCTGCGCCAACTGGGGCCTGGTGGGCATTTTCCAATTCGATCTGGTGGCCTGGCTCTTCGGCGGTTCGGATCAGCTGATCAGCCGGATCGTCTACGCCCTGATCGGTCTTGCGGGACTGTGGTGCATCAAGCTGCTGTTTCACCGGGACCGGGCCCCGGAGTGCGAACCGTAAAAAGGAGCTGCCACAGCATTCGTGGCAGCTCCTTTTTTGTATATCAGCCCAGGCGGACTTCAACGATGCAGGTGAATTCCTCACCGCCGTAAGTTGCGGTGATGGTGGCCTTGCCTTCACCCACGGCGGTGACCAGGCCGCCTTCCACCGTGGCCACAGCGGTATCGCTGATGGACCAGGCGATCTGGCTGGGGTCGATCCCAGGGTTCTTATCCTGGCTGAATAGCTGGTGGGTCTCCCCGATCTGGCTCAGCGTGAACTCGCCGGAGCCCTGGTATGTATCAAGCACCAAGGTCACCTCCGGATCGACCGGCTCCTCAGAGATCGACACATACACTTTGCAGGTGACCTCCTGGTCGCCGTACTTGGCCCGGATGGTGGTGTCGCCGTTGGCAACGGCCGTGACCAGACCATCCTCCACCGTGGCGACGGAAGGGTCGTCGCTGGACCAGGTGATCTGGCCCCGGTCTAAGTCGCCGGTGTAGAGCTGCCAGGTCTCCCCGGCCTGGGACAGGGTGAACTCCTCCCGGTTCAGCTCCAGCGTTTCCTCCTGAGGCTCCGTCAGCCGTACATAGACCTTACAGGTGGCTTCCTGATCGCCGTATTTGGCCCGGATGGTGGTGCTTCCTCTCCCCACCGCGGTGACCAGTCCGTCTTCCACCGTGGCAACGGTGGGATCGTCGCTGGACCAGACGATCTGGCTGCGATCGATGTCGCCGCTGTAGAGCTGCCAGGTCCGGTCGTCATCGTCCAGGGTGAAATCCTCCCGGTTCAGCTCCAGGATCTGCTGCGGCTCTGTAGGCTCGGAGGGGCTGGTAGGCTCGCTGGGATCGGTGGTCTGCTCGATCTCACAGGCCACGGTACACCGTGCTTCAAATTCGCCGCACTGGACCACGATCTCCGCGCGGCCGGTCCCCACAGCGGTGACCCGGCCGGTGGCATCCACCACGGCCACATTGGGATCGGTGGTGCTGAAGGTGATCACATCCGTAGTATCCGCAGGCTCCACCACCAGCTTCAGGGCCTGGCTGGCGCCGGCGGCGCTGAAGGTGAGGGCGTTGTCCTGGATGGTCAGGCCGGTGCAGGGGACCTCGCCCTGGCCCTGAGAAGGCTCGGTCTGTTCCGTATTGGTGGAAGAGTTGGTGGAGCTCGCGGGCCGGCTGGTCTGGGAGGGATCTTCCCGTTCTCCGCCGCCGAACAAAGTCAGCGCGATATAGCTGGACACGGCAATGATCGCCAACAGCAGCAGCACCACGATCACGATCAGGCCCTTGTTGGAGATCCCGCTCTCTTCGGTGTAGGGTTCGTCTTCATCATCCTCGTCAGGCTCCTGGTGCTTTTGCTGCTGGACCACCGCGTCCCGCTGGGCCTGGCTGGCTTTCAGACGCTTCTTGACGTTGGACTTGGAGAAGCGCCCGCCTTTGACATATGTATAGGAAGACGCCGCCTCCGGCTCATTATTTCCGGCAGACGTCTGCTCACCGCCTGTAGTGGCACAGCCGCAGATCGGGCATTGTGCCGCTGTTTCAGGATAGTCGGTGCCGCAGACATCGCAAATGATCTTCTTCATCCTTGACCTCCATTCCGGCAGGACCACCTGCCGTGCTCTACTTCCTCGCCATTATAACACCGAATGGGAAAGAAAACAACCTCCCACCTCGCACAATTTACAAAAAATTATCGTAAACCGAAGAACGCCCTCCCCGTCCATCGACAAAGCCCGACTTTCTCCGGGTCTTTCCCCGGATCCGACAGGAATCGTGGGCAAAAGACTTAAAAAGCTGTTGCATTTTCTTGCCGATCCCATTATGATAAAAGGACGAACGAAAGGAGGCGACCAGCGCGTTGGAACCGAAATTGATATCTCCCCTTCTGGATGGCTTCATCATGGGAGAGCCGATCAGCGATCACCACGGCGTCCGCTGCTGCCCCGCGCTTCGGGAGGATACGGACGAACGGTACATGGTCAAGATCGTTTCCATCCCCGCGAGCCAAGACCAGCTGGATGCCCTCTTGCTCACCGGTGCCTTCAAAAATGAACTGGTGGCCCTGGGTTATTTTCAGGATCTGACCCAAGACACGATCAAGGAGGCCTCTGTTTTGAGCCAGTTGAGCAAGCTGGCCGGCTTCCTCCCCTTTCAGGCCAGCCAGGTGGTGAAAATGGACGATGGTGTGGGCTATGATATCTACTTTCTAAGCCCCTACCGCCGCTCTCTGGCCCGGCAGATGATCCAGGAGCCGCTGACCCACCTGTCCGCCATCAACTTAGGGCTGGATATGTGCGCGGCTCTGGCGGAGTGCCGCCGGATCGGGTATTTGTATGTGGACCTGAAGCCGGAGAACATCTTCCTGACCGACACCCGGGGCTACTGCATCGGCGATCTGGGCGTGATCGGCCTGTCCTCACTGAAATATGCCTCCCTGCCGGAGCGCTATCGGAGCCGGTACACGCCGCCGGAGGTAAACGACGCCTACGCGTCCCTGGACCAGACCATGGACCTGTACGCGCTGGGCCTGGTGATGTACCAGCTGTACAACAACTGCCAGCTCCCGCCTGACGATCATCCAGCGGACCAGCCCCTGCCTCCGCCCATGTACGCGGACTATGAGCTGGCTGAGATCATTCTGAAGGCCTGCGCCCCGGATCCTCAGGACCGATGGGCCGATCCCGGGCAAATGGGCCAGGCCCTGGTGGACTATATGCAGCGCAACGGTGTCAATGACACCCCCATCATCCCGCCGCCGATAGATCCGATCTTGGAGCCGGAGGAAGAGCCGGAGGAATTTCTGACGGAAGAGGAAAACGACCGGGAGCTGGCCCAGCTGCTCTCCCAGATCGGCGACGAGGAGCCGCCGGAGGAGATGCCCCCGGAGAGCGCCGAGCCAGAAGAGCCGCCCCAGCCGCCTGCTGAGGAAGGTGATCCGTCCCAGTCCCCGGATCTGCCGGAGGAAGCCCCTGTGGGGGACGAATCTGCCCCGGAGGAAGAAGCGCCGGAAGCAGAGCCGGAAGGAACCACAGCGCCGGTGGAAAGTCCCGAAGAGGTCCCGGCAGGTGCCGAAGGAACTGAGGAAGCGGAGGATGCGGCCCCGGAAGAGAAGCCTCTATACCCCCGCACCGAGCTGACGGAGGAAGGGGTCACCACGGAGGTTGCCCAGATCCTGGCCCAGGCGGAGGAATTGATGCAGGTGGAAGCGCCGGAGCCGGTAGTGGTCCCTGGACCGATCGATGTCCCCATCCCCCCTCCGATCGTGCCTGCCTCTCCGCAGGAGGACCTGCCGTCGGAAGATCAAGCGCCGACAGAGGACGGGTCCGCGCCGGAACAGCAGACGGACGGCCCTGCGGAAGAGGCCCAGGACGATCCGCCCCCGGCCTCCCCGGAGGGAACGGCCCCAGGCGCGGTGCGAAAGAAGCGGCCCTGGATCGGTCTGTTGATCGCGGCGGCGGCGATCGCCGTGGCGATCTTCTGCGGAAGCTGGTACTACCACAACCATTATCTTCAAACCATCGACGCTTTACATCTCCAGGCCGACCATACCAGCATCACGGTCCAGGTGGACACAAAGACCGACGGCGCCCTGCTGACGGTGACCTGTACCGACACCTACGGCAACACGTTCAGCGCCCAGGTGGTGGACGGCCGCGCCACCTTCACCGAGCTTGCCCCCAGCACCCACTATACCGTCCGTGTGACGATCCAAGGCGATCACAAGCTCCAGGGCATCACCTCAGACAGCTGCACCACCCTGCCCCAGATCCAGGTACTGGACTTCACCGCCTCCGTCGGCCCTGAGGACGGCTCGGTGGTCCTGCTGTTCACCGCCGATGTCCCCACCGCCACCGACTGGCTGGTGGAGTATTCCGCCGACGGCCAGGAACCTCAGACCGTCCAGGTCACCGGCAATCACACTACGATCACCGGCCTGACGGTGGGCCAGGAATACACCTTCCGCCTTATCAGTGCCGGCGGCATCCATGTCACCGGCTCGGACGAGCTTCGCTTCACGCCCCAAAAGGTGGTGCTGGCCCAGGACCTGGAGGTCCAGTCCTACCAGGACGGCAAGCTGACCCTGGTCTGGGAAACGCCGGAAGGCGCCGACCCTGAAAGCTGGACTGTTCGGATCTACAACGATGCCGGAGATGATCGGACCATCACCACCGAAGCGCCGGAAGCGGTGTTTGAAGACCTGGATGAGGCCACCGGCTATACCCTGGTGGTCACCGCCCAGGGCATGACCCAAAGCGCCCAGACCACCGTTACCGCCCACCCGATCAACGTCACCCACCTCACCATGGAGCGGCTCTCCCCCTGGTCTTTGGGCCTTACATGGACCTACACCGGCCAGGCCCCTGCGGATGGGTGGCTGGTGGAATACACCATCGACGGCGGCGATCCGATCTGGCTGGCCTGTTCGGAGGAGCAGGCCACGATCGTCCTCAGTCCCGGCTGCGCCTATGCCTTCCGGATCTGCCCCCAGGGGGAGATCACCTTCTTCAGCGAGGAGGTCAATTACGGCCCGGTGCAGACCGATACCTTCTCCGGCTTCTATGTCACCGCCGCGGATATGCTCTTGTCCCTCCACCAAACCCCGGCCAAGGACAATTGGGCAGCGGCGGACCTGGACGCGGACGCGCCGGTCACCCAGTTCACCGCCGGGTCCTCTGCCGCGCTGCTGATCCAGCTGAACGCTACCTATCCTGTTTCCGACGAGCCTCTCGCCACCACCGTGGTGATCCGGGACAGCAGCAACGCCCTGATCCAGGAGATCGCCCAAGAGCGTCCCTGGCGGCAGGTCTGGTATCGGCATCGGGCCGCGATCGCCCTGGACCAGCTGCCTGCCGTCCCCGGTGAGTACGTGCTGGACCTGTACATGAATGGGATGTATGTATCCTCGGTCCAATTCACCATCGTTTGACATTTGAAACTGGACCGGGAAAGAAAGAATGGAGGACTCTTTATGGCAAAGACTGACACCGCGTATATTTGGTCTGACCGAAAGCGCATCCTGGGGCTTCCGCTGAGCTTCACCCGCTATCGTCTTAGCGAGGACCGGCTGTTCCTGTCCACCGGCTTTCTCAGCCTGAAGGACGATGAGCTGCTGCTCTACCGGGTCCGGGACATCAACACCCAGCGCGGCCTGTGGCAGCGGATCTTCGGCGTTGGCACCGTCACCGTGATCTCCTCGGACAGCACCCAGCCCACTCTGGCCCTGAAAAACATCAAGTCCCCTATGGAGGTCAAGGAATTGATCCATCAGCAGGTGGAGCAGCAGAAGATGAAGCGCCGGGTCCGGGTCAATGAGATCTCCTCCGACACGGACGATCTGGACGACTGGGACGACCTGACCGAATGAACATATTCCGGATGCGGAGGGATCTGCATCCGGAATTTCTTTTTGTCCCGCTCTTTACCTTCCGGTCAGATCGTGATACAATATGGGATAGTATCTAAAGGGGGTCCATCATGAAACTCGATGTCAAGACCACTTCCAAGCGCTTCATCAGCGATCCGCTGGTGATCGCCTTCCTCATACCCTTCCTGAGTATGCTGTGTGTGATGCTCTTCGGCGGCTATGAGCCGTTCGGCAACGACCGGGCGCTGCTGTATTCCGATGAGTACCACCAGTACTATCCCTTCTTCCTGGCCTTCCGCAAGTCGCTGCTCAGCGGGGAGTCCCTGCTCTACAGCTGGAACGTGGGCATGGGCATGGACTATCTGGGCCTGATCGCTTACTATCTGGCCTCTCCGCTGAATCTGCTCAGTGTCCTGGTCCCCGAGTCCCTGGTGCTGGAGTACTTCGCCCTGCTCTCCCCGATCAAGCTGGGACTGGCCGGACTGTTCTTTGCCATCTTCCTGAAGAAGATCTTCAACGTCAAGGATCATTCCATCTCCATTTTCGGCGCCATCTATGCCCTGTGCGCCTGGGCGCTGGGTTATCAATGGAACGTCATGTGGCTGGACACCTTTGCGCTGCTCCCCCTGGTGGCGCTGGGTACGGTGGAGCTTCTGCGGGATAAGAAGGTCGTGCTCTACACCGTGGCGCTGTGCCTGTCGGTGCTGTCCAACTACTATATCGGCTTCTTCACCTGCATCTTCGTATTGCTGCTGTTCATCTGCTATCAGATCTGTCGGTGCAATAGCCTGGTCCGCTTCCTTCTGGATCTGGGCCGGATCGCCCTGTTCTCGATCCTGGCGATCGGCATGACCGCGTTCCTGGAACTGCCGGCCCTGATGGCCTTGCAGGACACCCAGTCGGCAGTCAACACCTTCCCGGAAGGCTTCCAGATGAACATCGTCGGTCAGACCGTCTATCAGTCTGCCAAGGACGCCTGGGAATCCTACAAAGTCGCCAAAGAGGCCGGCGCCTCGTTCATGGATCTGACCAGCCTGTGGCTCTCCGCCGTCAAGGCATCCTTCCTGCCGATCCTGGAGGGTATGCGTCAGGTGGCCGGCAACCTGGGCGCCGCTCTGGAGCCCACCTTCAAGGAAGGTCTGCCCAATGTCTACTGCGGCGTAGGATCGGTGATCCTGGCCTTCCTGTTCCTGACCAGCGGTCAGGTCAAGCTCCGGGACAAGCTGTGCTGTGTAGGTCTGCTGCTGTTCTTTATCCTCAGCTTCCTGCTGCGGCAATTGGACTATATCTGGCACGGCTTCCATTTCACCAATATGATCCCCTATCGGTTCAGCTTCCTGTTCAGCTTTGTGATGCTGTATATGGCCTACCGGGCCTGGCTCCTGCGGTACAGCTTCCAGATCTGGCAGATCATCATCGCGGTGATGTGGTCCGCCGCCATCATCCTCTCCGGCAACGAGGCGGACGAAATGCTGTATCTGGCGGTGAACCTGGTGTTCATCGTGCTGTACTGCGCCGGCCTGGTGGCTTTCCGGCTGATCCAGCCCAAACCGCGGCCGGCAGCGGAAGAGGGGGCAGACCAGCTCCTCCAGGATCCGGCCCAGGAAGAAGCGCTCCAGGCAGGGGAGGCGGCGTCTGTGCCGGAAGAGCCTATCCCTGCCCTTGACGGGGAAGACGATCCGGAAGTCCCGGTCTACCAGATCCCGGCCTCCAAGCTGCGGTCTAAGGAGCTGCCGTCCCTCCAGTACAAAAAACTTGCCACCTTGTTCTTTGCCGGCATCATGGTCATGGAGCTGGTGCTCAATGTGATCAATTTCGGTGTGCGCTTCCCTTACACCACAGTGACCAATTACCCCAAGGGCACCACCTACACCCAGTCCATGATCAACTATATGAAACAGCGGGAGGAAGGGTCCGACTTCTATCGGGCGGAGGTCACCCACACCCAGACCCTGAACGACGGCGCCCTCAACGGCTACAACGGCATCTCCACCTTCACCAGCTCTGCCAATGTTCGGGTCACCGAATTCATGGCCATGCTGGGCTATGGAGCAAAAGACACCTACAACCGCTACTGCTTTGAGGAATCCTCCCCGGTGGCCAACCTGTTCCTGAATCTGAAATACATGATCGAACGGGATGGGGACGTGGAGGAAAACAGCTATTTCGATGTGGTCCACAGCTATGGCGATGTGTACCTGCTGGAAAACAACGCCTACCTGCCTCTGGGCTTCCTGGCAGAGGATACTCTGGCGGACTGCTCTTTGGAGCAGATCGAAGAAAATGCCGGCACCAACAATTTCCTGCGTCAGAACTATCTGTTCCGGGCCGCTACCGGCCTGGAGGACAGCGTTTGGAACATGGTCTATGGGGACTGCCTGTCGATCACCGGTTCCAAGAGCCTGGAGCTGACCAGGGCCAACAACGCCACCGGCTACACCATCTACGCCACCAAGGAGAACGCCGCAACTCTGCGCTACACCTATACCATAGATCGTGCCGGATTTTTGTGCCTGGATATGAATATGTCCAAGCGCAACAGCTTCCGGGTCTATAAAAATAACCAGGAGCTTTACAGCGAGTCCCTGAGCCTGCCGCAAATGCTGGCGGTATGTGAGGTGGAGCCTGGGGATACGATCTATTTGGACATCATCTGCAACAGCAATACCGACCGGGGCGTGGTCCTGATCCAGGCGGCCCAGATCAACGATCAGGTGTTCCGGGAGGGCTATGAGATCTTGTCCTCCTCCACCTGGGATCTGACCGACTTCTCCACCACCCGTGTCCAGGGCACCATCGACTGCGGCCGGGACGGCCTGATGTATACCTCCATCCCCTATGATGGCAACTGGGTGGTGGAAGTGGACGGCCAGGAGGCCGAGCCGGTGCTGGTCGGCGACGCCATGATGGCGGTGGAGCTGACGGCCGGGACCCATGAGATCTGTTTCCGATACAAAAACGACGCCTTCACCATTGGCGTGCTGGTATCGGTGCTGTGTCTGCTGATCTTCCTGGCCATCCTCTTCGTTCCCCGGTATCTGCGCCAGCGGCGTCCCGGCAAATATGAAAAAGAAAACTGACCCATAGACCGCTCCCGGGGCTGCAAGCCCCGGGAGCGCGGCATATAAAAAAGCCTCGCAGAGTTTGCCGTCCGCAGACGGCAAAGAGGTCAAATTCATTTTTTGTCAGGGCGTGTACCTGGCAGAAAATACCTTACAGGCTGCAAGTGTGGAATTTGTACGCCGAAGGCGTACAAATTATGCGCGCGGCAGACTGCGGCTCTTTTGTCGAAAAGCCCCGAAGGGGATTTTCGACAGCCTGAGCTCCCGGGGCTGCAAGCCCCGGGAGCCTTTTATAGTTTTAGTTTTATAGCATGGCCCGGATCTGCGGGAATGGCTCCAGGGCGCGGCCCAGGATGCCGTGAAGAAACGCGATAGCGATGCCGTAATTGGTCACCGGCACGCCCTGGTCCGCGCACAGCCGCTGGCGGCAGGCCATCTCCTGACTGCCCAGCATACACCCTCCGCAGTGGAGAGCCAGAGCGTAGTCCCCCAGGTCCGCCGGGAAATCCCGGCCAGAGGTGAAGGAGAACTCCAATTCTTTGCCGGTGTAGGCCCGGATCCATTGGGGAAGTTTTTCCGTACCGATGTCCCCGCACTGTCGGTGGTGGGTACAGCCCTCGCAGATCAGCACCCGGTCCCCGTTCCGCAATCGGTCCAGGGCGGCCACGCCAGCCACCGTCAGAGCCAGGTCCCCTTTGTACCGGGCCATGAGGATGGAAAAGGAGGTCAGCAAGATCTCCCGGGGGACCACTCGGTCCGCCAGGCCAAAGACCTGTGAGTCGGTGATCACCAGCTTGGGCGGCGCGGCCAGCCTGGAAAGGGTCTGGTCCAGCTCCACCTCCCGGCACACCAGGGCCATCCCTCCGGCGTCCAAAATAGCCCGAATGGTCTGCTGTTGGGGCAGGATCAGCCGCCCCTTGGGGGCCGCCTTGTCGATCGGCACCACCAGCACCACCAGATCCCCCGGCTGTAAAAGGTCCGCCACCAGAGGCCGGGACGGCGAGCGCTGGGCGGCGGTGTGGGCCGCCAGCTCTTTCAGCTCCCGAATGTGGAAGCCTGTGGCGGCGCTGGTAAAGATCGTCCCCGGCGCTTCCGAAGGAAGGTCCGATAAAAGGTCCGCTTTGTTCTTCACCAGGATGCAGGGTGTCCCCTGCTCCCGGATCAGGGCCAGGAGCTGGGACTCTGTTTCATCCAGCGGGCGGGTGGCGTCGGTCACCACCACCGCCAGATCCGTCTTGGTCAGGACCTGCCGGGTCCTCTCCACCCGTAACCGGCCCAGCTTGCCCACATCGTCGATACCGGGGGTGTCGATGATCATCACCGGCCCCAGGGGCAGCAGCTCCATGGCCTTGTACACCGGGTCGGTGGTGGTCCCTGGCACATCGGATACGATCGCCAGGTCCTGGCCGGTGAAGGCGTTGACCAGGCTGGATTTGCCCACGTTCCGCCGCCCGAAAAAGGCGATGTGGAGCCGTTCCCCGGCGGGGGTGCTGTTCAGATCTGCCATGTCGCTCACCTCAAAACCGAAAGTCCCGTTGGCCTTCTTCTATCCGCTTCAGCCGCTGGATCACCAAGGCCCGGGTCTTTTCCCGGGAAATGTTCTGCAGCTGCTTTTCGATCAGCGCCTCGCCGATCGACCGGGTCTCAGGCCCGGCATGGTCGATCAGATACTCCTTCAAAGTCAGCAGGGCGTTGGGCAGACAGCAGTTGGAGATCTGGCCGGACTTGCACAGGGCCATGAATCGGTCCCCGGTGCGGCCCTCCCGGTAGCAGGCGGTGCAGAAGGAGGGGATCTGGTCCATCTCCATGAGCCAGCGGACCACCTCTTCCAATGTCCGCCGGTCGCTCACGTCAAACTGGGCGGTGTCCTCCGCCTTTTGGGCGTAGCCGCCTACGCTGGTGCTGCTGCCGCCGGAGATCTGGGATACCCCCAGCCGAAGCACCCGCTCCCGAACGGCAGGGCTTTCCCGGGTGGAAACGATCATCCCGGTGTAAGGCACCGCCACCCGGATGCAGGCCACGATCTTCTCAAAGATCGGATCGGGCACCGCGTCCGGGAAGCGCTCCAAGTCGATATCCTCCGCCGGGCAGATCCGGGGCACACTGATCGTATGCGGCCCTACTCCGAAGACCGCTTCCAGGTGCTCCGCGTGCATCAGCAATCCGGCAAGATCGTATCGGTATCCCTCCAGGCCGAACAGGACCCCCAGGCCCACATCGTCGATCCCTGCCTCCATGGCCCGGTCATGGGCCTGGGTGTGGTAGGCGTAGTCGCTTTTCGGGCCGGTGGGATGGAGCTTTTCATAGCGCTCCTTGTGGTAGGTCTCCTGGAACAAGATGTATGTGCCGATCTGGGCCGCTTTCAGCTTGCGATAGTTCTCCACGGTGGTGGCGGCGATGTTCACGTTCACCCGGCGGATCGCGCCGTTTTTGTGGCGCACGGCATAGATCGTTTTTATGGACTCCAGGATGTACTCCAGCGGCACGTTCACCGGGTCCTCCCCGGCCTCCAGCGCCAGCCGCTTGTGGCCCATGTCCTGCAGGGCGATCACCTCCCGGCGGATCTCCTCCTGGGTCAGCTTCTTCCGGGGGATGTGGGTGTTTTGCCGGTGATAGGGGCAGTAAATACATCCATTGACGCAGTGATCGGACAGGTACAGCGGCGCGAACATCACGATCCTGTCCCCATAGAACCGCTCCTTGATCTGCCGGGCCAGCTCGTACAGCCGGGCGATCTTATCCGGCCGCTCACAGGCCAGAAGCACCGAGGCCTCCTGGTGATCCAGGCCCTGGCAGCGCCGGGCCTTGTCCAAGATCTGGTCGATCAGGGCTTCATCGTCTTTATGGGCGTCGGCATAGGCAAGGGTCTCCAGGATCTGCTGGTGATCGATGAACTCCTCCGCGATCATGGACCGAACATCGTACATATGGCATCCTCCTATCGCAGATCGATGTGGTCTCCCCGGCCCATGTCCGGGAGAAGTCCCAGGGACCGGATCTGCTCTTTCAACGCTTCCACTTCCTCCGCCGCCTCCAGGCCGGTACACAGCTTCCGATCGTAGATGGCGTACTGCCCCCGCACCTGTACAGGCGAAAGATCCGGCATACACACATTGGCCCCGGAGCGCAGGCCCCAGGCCCGGCCCTGGGGGTGGACCGTGTTCAGGGCGGTGGTGGCCGGGATCATGGCCTTGGGGACCAGCAGCCGGATGATCGACAGCAGGTAGCAGGTCAGTCCGGCGCTGCCTGTCCCCTCCCCGGCAAAGGGGGTATCCTTCTGGGGGATGAACGGGCCGATCCCCACCATATGGGGCTGGAAAAGCCGGATCAGTTCCAGGTCCCGAACGATCTGCTCCGTCCCCTGTCCGGGACTGCCCACCATGAAGCCGCAGCCCACCTGGTAGCCCAGCTCCTTCAGGTCATATAAGCACCGGATCCTGTTTTCGTAGGACATATCCCCGGGATGGAGCGTCCCATAGTGGTCCCGGTCCGCCGTTTCCTCCCGGAGAAGGTATCGGTCCGCCCCGGCGTCACGCCAGAGCCGGTACGTATCCCGGCTGCGCTCCCCTGCCGACAGCGTCACCGCCGTGTCCGGCCACCGATCCTTGATCGCGGACACCACCTGGGCGATCGACCGCGGGCTATAGCCAGGGTCCTCTCCTCCCTGGAGGACGAAGGATCGAAAGCCCAGGGCATAGCCCTTCCCGCACTGGGCAAGGATCTGCTCCCCGGTGAGCCGGTAGCGGCTGAGTTTTCGGTTGGACCGGCGCAGGCCGCAGTAGTAACAGTCGTTTTTGCAGAAGCTGGTAAACTCGATCAGCCCCCGAAGGATCACCCGGTCGCCGTAGTATCCGCGCCGCCGGTCCGCCGCCTTTTGGGCCAGGAGCCGGGCGGTGGCATCGTCCCGGTCCCGGATCAGACGGACCAGCTCCTCATGGGTAAGGCTCTGCTCCGCCGCCAGCTTTTCCACCAGTTGGACCATGCCTGCCCCTCCCGCTCGTTTTTTTCAGCTTATCATACCTGTTCGGAAAAGTAAAGGACGTCCGGTCACGGTTCTTCCAGGCACTCGATATCGAACAGCCCATCCAAGTCGATCCCGGACCCGTCGGTGAATACCAAGGCCCCGGCCAGGGCATCCAGCTTCCGCAGACGCCCGGTGGTCCGCACATAGGCCCCGCCGGACTTTCGCTCATCCGGCACATAGTGGGTCACCGCGATCAGCGGACGGCAGTCCAGCCGGTCCGCCAAGGCCCGCAGCTGGGCGTCCAGCTCCTCCCGGCGGCTCTGGGTCAGCTCCACCGGCCCGTCGGTGAGCCGGGCGGTCTCCCGAAGCACCGCGTCATGGCCGGTGAGGGCGGCGAAGGGGGCGAACTGGGCCGCCCGGTCGTGCCGGGACATTTTCGTCAGGCCCACCGGCCGGTCCATATGCAGCATATCTTCATACTTCCAGCTCATGCCTTATGCCCTCCGATCTGGGCGTTCCGCTCCCGGGCGGTGGCGCCCTCCTGGTAGTTCATGCCCTTTAAGATCGCGTTTTTGCCGTAGCGCTTGCGGATGGTGAGCAGGGCCTGCTGGCGGCGCTTCTCCCGGTCCAGGTCCTCCTGCTCTAAGGTGTCACCGCCGAACAGGTCCAGTTGTTCCATGGCCCGCGCCGGGATCTGATCCTCCCGGATCACATGACCGGCGGTGATATTGATCTTCCGGCACAGCAGTCCGGGATCGACCACCCGGTCAAACAGGTCCATGGCCGCCTGGACGATCTTCCTGGTGGAGGCGGTATGCCCTCCCAACGGGGCGGTGCCGTGGGCGTGCCTGGGGACCGGGCGGCCATAGCCATCGGAGGCGATCGGACCCTGATAAGCCCGCAGCCGCTGAGGGTCCCGAAGGTTCTCCCGGTCGTAGCCGATGGTCAGCACGATCTGGTCCGTCACCAGCCCCTTGTCCAGCAGGTCCATGGACAGGGCATCCGCCATCTCCCGGACCACCAGCCGGGTCTTTTCAAAATCGTAGGGACATTGGAGCACCTGGCCGGAACTGATGCAGTTGGTCTCCGGCTTGTAGCTCTTGATGTCGGCGATGGTGCACGGCTCATAGCCCCAGGCGTGGTCGATCAGCAGCTCGGCGTTGACCCCGAAGAGCTTGTAGAGCAGCGCCTGGTCGTGAAACTGTCCAGGCTTGCCCAGGGAGCACCGGGCCACATCCCCCATGGTGTACATCCCGTTTTGGGCCAGTTTTTTGGCGTACCCCGGACCGATCCGCCAAAAGTCCGTCAGGGGCTGATGGTCCCAGAGCAGGCGGCGGTAGCCCAGCGTATCCAGCTGGGCGATCCGGACCCCGTCCCGGTCCGGGGGGCTTTTCTTGGCCAGGATGTCCATAGCCACCTTGCACAGGTACAGATTGGTGCCGATCCCGGCGGTGGCGGTGATCCCGGTGCGCTTCAGCACCGCCCGGATCAGCATCCGGGCAAGCTCATGGGCGTCCATATGATAGGTCTTTAGATAGGGGGTGGCGTCGATGAACACCTCATCGATGGAATAGACGTGGATGTCTTCCGGGGCGATGAAGCGCAGATACTCCTCATAGATCCGGGCGCTGCACTCGATGTAGTGGGCCATCCGGGGTTTGGCGATGATGAAGTCCACTTCCAGGGCCGGGTCTTCCGCCAGGGCCTTGGCGTCCCAGGACTTGCCGGTGAAACGCTTCCCCGGTGCCCGGTCCCGGCGCAGGGCGTTGACCTCCTGGAGCCTTTGCAGTACCTGGAACAGCCGGGGCCTGCCGGGGATGCCGAAGCTCTTCAAGGAAGGCGATACCGCCAAGCAGATCGTCTTATCCGTCCGGCTCTCGTCCGCCACCACCAGATTGGTGGTCATCGGGTCCAGCTCCCGCTCGATACACTCCTGGGAGGCGTAGAAGGATTTTAAGTCGATGGCGATATAGTATCTTCCCGTATCCATTGTCCTCACCCCCCAGGTATCATAGGCTCATTATATCACATTTTGCGGCAAATACAAGTATGCGAACGTCCGTTCTTTTTTACACCAGCTCCAGCCTGGCCCCGGCGCTCAGGGTCCGGGGGGTGACCATGGTGTCGAACTGGACGATATAGCCCTGGCCCGCCCGGTCCGTGCCGATCACCGTGCCTTGGCCGAACACCGGATGGCGGACCCGGCGGCCCACCAGGCTGGCTTCCCCGGGCATGGCCCGGTCCTCCGCCTCGGTCCGGCGGATCTGGGTCAAGGCCCCATCCTTGAGCTGGGGGTCCAGGGGGACCACATATTCCAGGTTCTCCTCCCCGGCGTCGAAAAGGAACCGGCTGGGGTAGCGGAAAGAGCCGTCGTAATTGGATCCTTCCGCATCGGACAGGTACAGCCGGTCCATGGCCCGGGTGAAGGCCACATAAGCCAGCCGCCGCTCCTCCTCCAGACGCTCCCGGGTGTTGACCCGCTTTCCGGGGAAGATCCCCTCGGAAAGGCCGCACAGGAACACCGCCGGAAATTCCAGGCCCTTGGCGCCGTGGATCGTCATCAGCTTCACCGCCTGGGTCCGATCCGTTTGGTCCAGGTTGGTAAACAGCGCCGCATGGTCCAGGTAATTGCCCAGGCTCACCGCCTCCCCGGCTTTTCGCTGGAAGTCCCAGATCGCCTGTTTCAGCTCCGCCAGGTTGTCCAGCCGGTCCTCCTGGCCGGAGGACCGAAGGGTGGCTTCGTAGCCGCTTTCGCTGAGGACCCCGGAGAGCAGATCCGTCAGATCCATGTCCTCGAAGATCGCCCGGTATTTCTCGATCAGCCGGACATATCCCCGGGCCTGGCTCCGGCGGAACAGCTCCGTGTCCAGGTTCTCCACCAGCGCCTGGTAAAGACTGCACCGATTGAGCTGGGCGTACTGCTTCAGCGCGGCGATCCGGGTCCGCCCCACCCCCCGGCGTGGCTCGTTCACCGTCCGCAGAAAGCTGATATCGTCCCCATTATAGATCATCCGCAGGTAGCACAGCACGTCCTTGATCTCCTTGCGCTTGTAAAACTCCACGCCGGAGTAGAGCACATAGGGGATCTTGTTCCGGATCAAAGACTCCTCCACCGCCCGGGACACATGGTGCGCACGGTACAGCACCGCCATATGGGAATAGGCCATGCCTCCTTCGTGGAGGGCGCGCATCTGGGCGGTCACATGGTCCGCCTCCAATTGGCTGGTCCGGGCATGGAAATACAGGGGCTTCCGGCCTGCCGGGCGGACGGCGGTCAGGGACTTGTCCAGCCGGTCCCGGTTATGGCCGATCAGGGCATTGGCCGCCGCCAGGATCTGGGGCCGGGAGCGGTAGTTGGTGGTGAGGCAGATGGTCTTCACATCCTCATGCCGCTGGTCGAACTCCAAAATGAACTTCACATTGGCGCCCCGCCAGGTGTA
This sequence comes from uncultured Oscillospiraceae bacterium, assembly GCA_944387625.1. Taxonomy (GTDB): domain Bacteria; phylum Bacillota; class Clostridia; order Oscillospirales; family Oscillospiraceae; genus Faecousia. Next base: position 22,117 of record CALXFQ010000011.1, on the reverse strand, counting down.
GATGGTCTGGTCCGGGTCCCCCACCACGAACAGGTTCTTGTGGAAGCCGGACAGGATCTGCGCCAGGGCGTACTGGTCCTTGTCGATGTCCTGGAACTCGTCCACCATGATGTATTCCAGCCGCCGCTGCCATTTTTCCCGGACAGCCGGATCTTTCCGAAGGATGTACAAAGTAAAGTACACCAGATCGTCAAAATCCAGACCGAAGCACTTGCGCTGTTCATAGAAGTAGCGGTAGAGCACCTTGTCCTTCAAGGTCTGGGCCTGATCCGACAGGGCCAGCAGGGCCTCCGGGGACGGATCGATCAGGGTCTTTACATACCCCCGGCCGCCTTTGTGGCGGCCGATGTGGTCCACCGCCTCCTGGATCGTCATATCCCGGCCGGAGATCCCCAGATCCTGAAACACCTGCCGCAGGACGGAGGCCTTATCCTCCTCGTCCAGCACGATGAAGGTGGTAGGATACCCCACCACATGGCACTCCCTTTTTAAAAGTCCCACACAAAAGCTGTGGAAGGTGCAGATCTGGGCCAGGTCCCCGTCCGGCAGCTGCCGCCGGATCCGCTTCTTCATCTCCGCCGCCGCCTTGTTGGTGAAGGTGACGCACAGGATATTGGCGGTGGACAGGCCCAGGCTCTCCACCAGGTAAAGGTATCGGGCCGTCAGCGTTCGGGTCTTGCCGGACCCAGCCCCCGCCACCACCCGGACATACCCTTCCGTGGTGGCGGCCGCCAGACGCTGGTGGTCATTAAGCTCCTGTAAGTACGCGTCCATGTATATACCCCCCTATTTTAGATACTGCCAGCATAGCGGGGAAATGGTCCAATAAAAGGACCCTATCAAAAAAACGATCATTTTCTTCCCTTCCCTCTTGCATTATTCCACATCGGATGGTATAATGTCCACATCTTGTGTAACAGGAGCTGAACATCATGGTCGATCGCGTCTTCACCGCTCAGTTCTGCTTTACCTACTATTACTTTTTTACCTGTAAAAAGTAATAGCGATTTGTGTTGCAGTTTTTACACAGGATGGTAAAACACCAATGAACGCCGCACGGATCGTATCCGGGCGGCGTTTTTATTCACAAGGAGATGATGGAATTGATCGCAATCTTGAAGCAAGGCACTACCAGGGAGCAGATCCGGCTCCTGATCGAATGGCTGGCCAAGCTGGACCTGGACGTCCATGTTTCGGAAGGGGCCGAGGTGACGGTGCTGGGCCTGATCGGGGACACCAGCCGGGTGGATATGGACCTGCTGGGCAGTCTGGAGATGGTGGCCGCGGTGAAGCGGGTGTCCGAGCCGTTCAAGCAGGCCAACCGAAAGTTCCACCCCAAGGACACCGTGGTCCAGGTGGGGGACGTGAAGATCGGCGGCGGACACTTCGCCGTGATGGCCGGTCCCTGCTCTGTAGAGAACGAGGAGCAGATCCTTTCGGTGGCCCAGGCGGTGAAGGATGCCGGCGCTCAGATCCTTCGCGGCGGCGCTTTTAAGCCCCGCACCTCCCCCTATGCCTTCCAGGGCCTGGGACAGGAGGGGATCCGTCTGCTGTTGGAAGCCAAGCGGCAGACCGGCCTGCCGATCGTCACCGAGATCATGAGCATCTCCACGCTGGAAGTGTTTGCCGAGGTGGACATGATCCAGGTAGGCGCCCGGAATATGCAGAACTTCGACCTGCTGCGGGAGCTGGGAAAGACCAAGAAGCCGGTACTCCTGAAGCGGGGCCTGGCCAACAGCCTGCAGGAGCTGCTCATGAGCGCCGAGTATATCATGAGCGAGGGCAACGAGAACGTCCTGCTGTGTGAGCGGGGGATCCGGACCTTTGAGACCTACACCCGGAACACCCTGGACCTGTCGGCGGTGCCGGTGCTCCACGAGCTGAGCCATCTTCCGGTGATCGTGGATCCCAGCCACGCCACCGGCAGCGCCCGGCTGGTGCCGTCCATGGCGGTGGCCGCCACCGCCGCCGGGGCGGACGGTCTGATCGTGGAAGTCCACAACGACCCCTCCCACGCCCTGTGCGACGGCAGCCAGTCCCTCACCCCGGCCCAATTCTCGGAACTTGGCGGAAAGATCCGAAAGATCCGGGAGGCGATCGTATGACCGTGGGTATCTTGGGACTGGGGCTGATCGGCGGCTCTCTGGCCCGGGCCTACGCCCTGGAGGGCCACCGGGTGCTGTGCTGTGAGAAGGACGAGTCCATGCGCTCCTTCGCCATCCTGGCCGGGGCGGCGGAAGGGCCGCTGGACCGGCACAATATCTCCCAATGCGACCTGATCTTGCTGGCGATCTACCCAGAGGGGGCCGCCGCCTGGCTGGAAGAGCACGCCCCCTATATCTCCCCTGAGGCCCTGGTGATCGACTGCTGCGGCGTAAAGGAGCAGATCTGCCGCCGGTGCTTCCCGCTGGCCAAGCGGTACGGCTTTACCTTCATCGGCGGCCACCCCATGGCAGGCACCCAGTTCTCCGGTTTCAAGTACAGCCGGGCCGACCTGTTTCGGGGCGCACCCATGGTGCTGGTGCCAGATCGGTTCGACGACATCCGCCTGCTGGACCGGGCGAAGACCGCCCTGGCGCCCTGCCATTTCGGTTCCTTCTCCGTGACCACGGCAGAGCGCCACGACCGCATGATCGCCTTTACCTCCCAGCTGGCCCACATCGTCAGCAACGCCTATATCAAATCTCCCATCGCCCTGGAGCACAAAGGCTTCTCCGCCGGGAGCTACAAGGACCTGACCCGGGTGGCCTGGCTGAACAGCTCCATGTGGGCGGAGCTGTTCCTGGAGAACCGGGACCATGTGCTCACCGAGCTGCGGACCCTGATCTTAAATCTGCAAAGCTATCACGATGCCATCGAGCGCAACGATAAAGCCGCCCTCACCGCCCTTTTGGAGGAAGGGAAACGGCGCAAGGAGGAGATCGACGGATGAAAGCGATCCAGGTAAACGCCTCAAGGCCCTATCAGGTCCTGCTTGGCACAGATCTGCTCCCCACCCTGGGGCGGCAGATCCGGGAAGTGACCGGCTCCGGCACGGCGGTGATCGTCAGCGACACGACGGTGGCCCCCCTCTATGCCCAGGCGGCGGAAGAGAGCCTGATCAGCGCCGGGGTCCGCGCACTGCGGTATGTTTTCCCCGCGGGAGAGCAGAGCAAGTCCCCCCCGGTGTATCTGGACCTGCTGAACTTCCTGGCCCGGAACCACATCACCCGCGCCGACTGCCTGATCGCCCTGGGGGGCGGCGTGGTGGGGGATCTGACCGGCTTTGCCGCCGCCACCTATCTGCGGGGCATCCCCTATATCCAGGTCCCCACCACCTTGCTTGCGGCGGTGGACTCTTCCGTAGGGGGCAAGACCGCCATCGACCTGCCTGCCGGGAAGAACCTGTGCGGCGCGTTCTGCCAGCCCAGCCTGGTGTGGTGCAGTGTGGACACATTGGATACGCTTCCAGCGCCGGTCTTCCGAGACGGCTGTGCCGAAGTGATCAAGTATGCCGTCTTGTACGACCGGGACCTGTTTGCCTATTTGGAGGAAACGGGCCTGGACTTCTGCCGGGAGAAGGTGATCGGCCGGTGCGTGGAGCTGAAACGGGACGTGGTAGCCCGGGATGAATTTGACCGGGGCGAACGGATGAAGCTGAACCTGGGCCACACCATCGGCCACGCCGTGGAGGCCCTGAGCGGCTTTCGCGTTTCCCACGGTCAGGCGGTGGCGATCGGTATGGCGGTGGTGGCCCGGGCCGCCGGCTGCCCGGACCGGGACCGGATCGTATCGATCCTCCGGCAGTTTGGTCTGCCTGCGGAAACAGACTACACCGCCCAGGCCCTGTTTGAAAGCGCTTTGGCGGACAAAAAGCGCGCCGGGGACACCATCCATATGATCGTTCCCAGAGCGATCGGCGACTGCGCGGTGGTCGCCATGGACGTGCAGGATATAAAACCATTTATAGAGGCAGGGCTTTGATATGGACATCACGATCGATCCCGGTAAGCTCACCGGCACCATCCAGGCGATCCCCTCCAAATCCCAGGCCCACCGGCTTTTGATCTGCGCCGCCTTCGCCGATCGGCCCACCAGGCTCCTCTGCCCCGCCACCAGCCGGGATATCCAGGCCACCGCGGACTGCCTGAACGCGCTGAGCGCTTGCGTAGAGCACACCGAGGAGGGGTATCTGGTCCAGCCGATCCGGGCGCTGCCCAGGTCCGCGGTGCTGCACTGCCAGGAGAGCGGCTCGACCCTGCGTTTTTTACTGCCGGTGGCAGGCGCGCTGGGGGTGGATGCCACCTTCGTCATGGCCGGGCGGCTGCCGGAGCGGCCCCTCTCCCCCTTGTGGGAGGAGCTGGAGCGGATGGGCTGCCGCCTGTCCCGGCCTTCTTCCAATACTTTGCGCTGTACCGGGCAGCTCCAAAGCGGGGCGTTTACCATCTCCGGCGGCGTGTCCAGCCAGTTCATCACCGGACTGCTCTTCGCCGCCTCCCGGCTCTCGGGAAACAGCCAGATCCAGATCCAGGGGCCATTGGCCTCCCGTCCCTATGTGGACATGACGTGCCAGGCCATGGCCGCCTTCGGCGTGGACACCACCGGCTATCAGATCCCCGGCGGGCAGGTCTACCGCTCCCCCGGGGAAGTGACCGTGGAGGGGGACTGGAGCAACGCCGCCTTCTGGCTGGCGGCCCAGGCCCTTGGCTCTCCCCTGGAAGTCACCGGCCTGTCCCAGACCTCTTCCCAGGGGGACCGGGCCATTGCCCGGCTCCTGCAAGATCTGGAGGGCTGTCCTGAGATCCGGGCCACCCACACCCCGGACCTGGTGCCGGTGCTGGCGGTGGTGGCCGGGGCGGCCAATGGGGCCAGATTTACAGACTGCGCCCGTCTGCGGCTGAAAGAAACGGACCGTTTGCAGACCACCGCCGCCATGATCCGGGCTTTGGGCGGCCAGGCCCAGATCCTGGGCGATGACCTGATCGTATCCGGCACCGGCTACACCGGCGGCACGGTGGATGCCACCGGGGATCACCGGATCGCCATGGCCGCCGCCGTGGCCGCTACGGTATGCCGGGGGCCGGTGACGGTCCTGGGCGCGGAGGCGGTGGAGAAATCCTACCCCGGCTTCTGGAAAGACTATCAAAAACTGGGAGGTCATTATGAGCAGCACCTACGGTGAGTCTTTGAAATTATCCATCTTCGGCCAGTCCCATGGGCCGGCCATCGGCATGACCCTGGACGGCATCCCTGCCGGACTGGCGGTGGATCTGGAAAAACTGGGGAAGTTCCTGGACCGGCGCGCGCCGGGGCGGAACCACATCTCCACCCCCCGCCGGGAGGAAGACCGGCCGGAGTTCCTGTCCGGGATCCTGGATGGGCGGACCTGCGGCGCACCGATCGCGGCGGTGATCTGGAACCACAACACCCGTTCCGGGGACTATGCCGGTCTGAAGGTCTGCCCCCGGCCGGGCCACGCCGACTATACGGCCCAGGTCAAATACCACGGCTTCCAGGACAGCGCCGGCGGCGGCCATTTCTCCGGCCGGTTGACCGCGCCCTTGTGCGTCGCCGGCGGGCTTTGCCTTCAATGGCTGGAAGACCTGGGCATCCGTGTGGCCGCCCACATCGCCAAGATCGGGCCGGTGGAGGACCAGTCCTTCGATCCGGTGGTGCCGGATCTGGAGGCCGTGGGGGCGGACTTCCCGGTGATCGACCCGGCGCGGGGGGATAAGATGCGCCAGCTCATCAGCCAGGCCCGAAGCAAAGGCGACAGCGTAGGGGGCATGATCGAGTGCTGTGTCACCGGCCTGCCAGCCGGGCTGGGGGACCCGATGTTCGGCGGCATGGAGAGCCGGATCGGGCAGATCGTCTACGGGATCCCGGCGGTGAAGGGGCTGGACTTTGGAGCCGGATACCGGGTGGCCGGGATGTACGGCTCGGAGAACAACGATCCTTACACCGTCCGGGAGGGCCGGGTGGTCACCACCACCAACCACGCCGGCGGGATCTTGGGCGGGATCACCAATGGGATGCCGCTGATCTTCCGGGTGGCGGTGAAGCCCACCCCCTCGATCAGCCTGCCCCAGACCACCGTTTCCCTTGAGACCATGGAGCCGACGCCTCTGCAGGTCCGTGGCCGCCATGACCCATGCATCGTCCCCAGAGCCGTGCCGGTGGTGGAAGCCGCCGCGGCGATCGGGATATATGACGCGATCCTTTCCGATCCATCCAGGCACAGGAGGGCTTTTTGATATGGATATCAACGAACTGCGGGACCAGATCGATCAGATCGACTGCCAGCTGGTAGACCTGTTCTGCCAGCGGATGGACGTTTCCGCCCAGGTGGCAGACTATAAGCGGGCCAACGGCCTGCCGATCCAGGTCCCTGCCCGGGAGCGGCAGGTGCTGGCGAAGGTGGCCCAGCGCTCCGGGAAGGAGATGGCCGACTACACCCGGGCTTTGTATTCCACGATCTTCGAGCTGAGCAGGAGCTGGCAGAGCAAGCGGAACATGGTGTCAAGCCCCCTCCATGACCGGATCGCCCAGGCGATCCGGCAGACCTCTCCATTGTTCCCCCAGGCCCCCATGGTGGCCTGCCAGGGGGTGGAAGGGGCCTACTCCCAGATCGCCTGTGAAAAGATCTTCAAAAGCCCGAACATCATGTACTTCAAAAACTTCAACGGGGTCTTCAACGCCATCGATCAGGGGCTGTGCAAATACGGCATATTGCCCATCGAAAACTCCACCGCCGGGTCGGTGAACAAGGTATACGACCTGATGATCCTCCACAACTTCTCCATCATCCGCACCTTCCGGCTGAAGGTGGACCACAATCTGCTGGCCCGGAAAGGCGCGGACCTGGCCTCCATTCGGACCATCTACTCCCACGAGCAGGCGATCAGCCAGTGCTCCGATTTTCTCCGGGAGCTGAAGGATGTGGAGGTGATCGCGGTGGAGAACACCGCGGTGGCCGCGCAAATAGTGGCCCAGTCCGGCCGGACCGATGTGGCGGCCCTGAGCAGCCGGTCCTGCTGCGCCTTGTACGGCCTGGAGAACCTGGCTCCCTCGGTGCAGGACAAGGGCAACAATCGGACCCGGTTCATCTGCATCAGCAAGGATCTGGAGATCTATCCCGGGGCAGACAAGACCAGCATCATGATGATCCTCCCCCACCGGCCAGGCTCCTTGTACCGGGTGCTGGCCCGGCTCTTCACCCTGGGGATCAACGTGACCAAGCTGGAATCCCGGCCGATCCCGGACCGGGAGTTTGAGTTCATGTTCTACTTTGACCTGGAGACCTCGATCTACTCCGAAGAATATGTCCAGCTCATGTGCGAGCTGGACGAGATGTGTGAGGAATTCAAGTATCTGGGCAGCTACAGCGAGGTGGTCTGATGGAGTGCGGACTTCTGGGCCAAAAGCTGGGCCACAGCTACTCCCCCCAGATCCACCGCCTGCTGGGGCCGTATCCTTACAGGCTCTTTGAAAAGGAGCCCCAGGCGCTGGAGGACTTTCTCCGCCGGGGCCGCTTCACCGGCCTGAATGTGACCATCCCCTACAAAAAAGCGGTGATCGCCTACCTGGACCGGCTGACCCCGGAAGCCGCCCGGCTGGGGGCGGTGAACACCATCGTCCGCCAAAGCGACGGCGCTTTGGTGGGCCACAACACGGACTATTTTGGCTTCCGCTCCATGGTGGAACAAAGCGGCGCAAACTTTGCCGGGAAAAAGGTGCTGGTCCTGGGCAGCGGCGGCGCCTCCAATACGGTGGTGGCGGTCTTGCGGGAGCTGGGCGCCCAGGCGGTGGTGATCTCCCGCCATGGAGAAAACAACTATCAAAACCTCCACCGCCACGCCGACGCCGCCGGGATCGTCAACGCCACGCCGGTGGGGATGTATCCCAACAACGGGATCTCCCCGGTGGATCTGGACCTCTTCCATTCCCTGGAATGTGTGCTGGACATCGTCTACAACCCCGCCCGGACCCGGCTGATCTTGGAGGCGCAGGAGCGGAAGATCCCGGCCATGAGCGGCCTTTGGATGCTGGTGGCCCAGGCCAAGGAGTCCTCGGAGTGGTTCCAGGGCAAGACGCTCTCCGACGATGTGATTGGTCAGATCTGCCGGCGGCTTCGCCGGCAGATGGAGAACATCATCCTGATCGGTATGCCAGGCTCCGGCAAGACCACCCTGGCCGCCGCCCTGGCGGCGCGGCTGGGCAGGCCCTGGGCGGACGCGGATGCCCAGATCGAAGCGGCGGCCGGCTGTCCGATCCCGCAGATCTTTGCCCAGCAAGGTCAGGCCGGTTTTCGGAAGCTGGAGAGCCAGGTCCTCCGGGAACTGGGAAAGCAGTCCGGCCTGGTGATCGCCACCGGGGGCGGCTGTGTGACCCGGGCGGAGAACTACCCAGCCCTCCACCAAAACGGCACCATTTTCTGGCTCACCCGGGACTTGAGAAAACTGCCCACCCAGGGCCGCCCCCTGTCCCAGACCGGCGATCTTGCTCAAATGTACCAGGTCCGGGCGCCTCTGTACCGGCGCTTCGCCGACCATATCATCGACAACGATGGTCCCCTGGACCAGACCCTCGCGCGGATCATCCAATGTTTGGAGGAATGTGTATGAAGATCCTGGTGCTCAACGGTCCCAACATTAATATGCTGGGGATCCGGGAGCCTGATATCTACGGCAAGCAGACCTTCGGCGATCTTCTGGCTCTGCTGGAAAGCACCGCCCTGGAAGCAGGCGTCACCATCGAGCAGTACCAGTCCAACCACGAAGGGGACCTGGTGGACAAGATCCAGGCCGCCTACGGCCGCTTCGATGGCATCGTGATCAATCCCGCCGCCTACACCCACACCTCGGTGGCGATCTTGGACGCTTTGAAAGCGGTGTCGATCCCGGCGGTGGAGGTCCACATCTCTCAGGTGGACGCCCGGGAACCTTTCCGCCAGATCTCCTACCCGGGGATGTACTGTGAAAAGACGATCCAGGGCTTGGGGCTGGAAGGCTACCGCCAGGCGGTCTTGTATCTGAAAAAGCGCTACGGCTGAATATCGATCCGGGACAGCCGATCCCGGCCTCTATCTTCGGAAGGAGTGGCAGAAGATGGAAGTTATCAAAACATCAAAGCTTACCAAGTATTACGGCAAGGCAAGAGGGATCATAGACCTTGACCTTACGGTAACACAGGGCGATCTTTTTGGATTCATTGGTCCAAACGGTGCCGGAAAATCCACGACGATCCGAACACTGCTGGGTCTGATCCGCCCCACCTCCGGCAGCGCGATGGTGTTTGGAAAAGATATCACAAAGGAAAAGGGCGCCATTTTGAGCGATGTAGGGTACCTGCCCTCGGAGGCGCTGTTCTACCACGGGATGACCGTGAAGGATATACTAAAGCTGTCCGCCGATCTGCGGAGAACGAATTGTACATCGGAAGCGAAACTGCTTTGTGAGCGCTTACAGCTTGATACATCCCGGAAGGTGGATGAACTGTCCTTCGGCAACAGGAAGAAGGTCGCCATCGTCTGCGCTCTACAGCACAGACCGGCTCTGCTGGTGCTGGATGAACCCACCAGCGGATTAGATCCGCTGATGCAAAAAGAGTTTTTTGACATCCTCCGGGAGAGAAACAGAGAGGGCGTCACGATCCTCCTGTCCAGCCATGTCCTCTCGGAGGTCCAGCGCAACTGTACCCACGCGGCCATTATCCGTGACGGCAGGATCATCGCGTGCGACAGAGTCGATGGTCTTTCCAAAACGAGCATCAAGCGGATAACCGTTCATGGCGTGGTAGACCTGGAACATCTAACCGGCATCCGTGACAGAAAAGAAGCGGAGGGCTCGGTCAGTTTCCTTTACAGCGGAGATATGGGAAGCTTACTGCACGCCCTGTCTTCTGGTCGGGTCGATGACCTTACGGTCATGGAGCCTGATCTGGAAGAAATGTTTCTGCATTACTACGGGAAGGGCGGTGAAACGATATGACGCTTGTAAAGCACGAACTGCGGCAAGGCAAAGCTTCGTTTCTGATATGGACGGCTTCCATTGGATCTCTTCTTGCGGTCTGCGTTTTTCTGTTCCCGGAAATGAAAGGTCAGATAGACAGCATCAACGACGCGTTTGCCTCCATGGGATCTTTTTCTGCAGCGTTTGGTATGGACCGCTTAAATTTTGGAACGCTCATCGGGTTCTACGCCGTTGAGTGCGGCAATATTTTAGGGCTGGGCGGCGCGTTTTATGTATCCATTTGCGCGTCAGGTATTCTCAGCAAGGAAGAAAAAGACAAAACAGCGGAATTTCTGCTGACGCATCCTGTCAGCCGCACAAGGATCCTGACGGAAAAACTGATCGCCGTTTTCATTCAGATCACGGCTATGAACATCGTGATCTATGCCCTTTGTGTAGGCTCTATTGCCGCCATTGGCGAAAAGATCCCCTGGAAAGAGCTGGATCTGATACATCTTGCCTATTATCTGCTTCAGCTCGAGCTGGCAGGGATCTGTTTTGGTATTTCGGCATTCCTGCGCAGAGGCAGTGCTGGGCTGGGGCTTGGCCTGGCCGCCATGATGTATTTCCTGAATCTGATCGCGAACATCGCCGATGTGGCCGGTTTTTTGAAATACATAACGCCGTTTGGATATTGTGAGGCCGCCGATATCGTGTCAAACGGCGGCCTGGACGGCGTAATGGTCACCATAGGCGCGGTCCTGTCGATCAGCTCGATCACGATCGCTTATCTGAAATACACGAAGAAAGACATTCATTAAAACAGACCGCATAAAATACCGGCAGAGTTCTTCTCTGCCGGCATTTTCGTACAGCAAGGGAAACGGCGCGGCCCATTTTACTCAGCCGCGCCGTCCCTTATACAAAAGTTTCCTTATCCGGCGTCGGCTTCCGCGGACAGCCATTTTTTATTCCACGGATTTCAGAGCGTCCGCCATGTCGATCCGCTCCAGCTTGAAATAGAGCAGGAAGTCCACCAGGCAGGCCAAAAGCATTGTCAGCACCATGGCCCAAAGGAAGGACGTCCAGTCCAGCCGGGTAAGGAACCAGACCATATCCACCTTGATCTGGGACATGACGAACTGGAGCAGGAGCACGCCTCCTCCCAGGCCCACCACCATGCCCATGGCCGTCAGGAGCAGGTACTCCTTGAACACATAGGCGGCGGTCTCCTTGGAGGTAAAGCCCAGGACCTTGATCGTGGCGATCTCCCGGATCCGCTCGGTGATGCTGATGTTGGTCAGATTGTACAGCACGATCACGGCCAACATTCCGGCGCACACCACCACCGTGGCCACGATCATGTCCAGCACCTCCAGCATACTGCCCACCTGGTCCGCCAGATCCTGGCTGATGCTCACATTCATCACCCCTGCCTGCTCCGAGATCGAGGCGCCCACAGCATGGGCGTCCTGATCTTCCCGCAAGGTCACGAAAGCCATCTGCTGGGCAGGTGTTTCGCCCCAGGCCTGTTCCAGGCTCTCAGGGCGCAGGAGCACATAGTTGTACACATAGTTCTCAAAGACCCCGGTGACTTCCAGCTGGACTGTCTGCATATCCGCGTTTCGGATGGTGATGGTATCTCCCACCTGGACATCCATGGCCTCCGCTACGCCGGTGGAGATATAGGCTTGGCCCAGCCCGGGCATCCCCAGCGCCTCCTGGCCGTTATGCAGGTCCATATGGTCCCGGATCTGGTCGCCGGCGGCCAGCAGGTTCACTTCGCTGGTCTTGTCGTCAAATTCCAGGTCCACGGTGGACTGATGGTAAAACAGGATGCTCTGAGCATCCACCGCCTGGCAAAACGTGTCCTGAGCCTGTTGATCCTGGTCCTCGGAGAAATAGACCTGTATATCGTAGGTGGTCACTTCCCGGAACTGATAGTCGTTGATATCCTGGATCGAGTCGCCGATGCCAAAGCCGGTAAGGAGCAACGCGGTACACCCGCCGATGCCCACCAGCATCATCATCAGCCGCTGTTTGTAGCGGAACACATTGCGGAACATCACCTTGTTCAGGAAGCTGATCTTTCCCCAGAAGGGCAGATGCTCCATCCAGATCTTCTTGCCCGGAGTGGGTGCCTTGGGCCGGATCAGCTGGGCAGGCACCTCCGCCAAGGTCCGGCGGCAGCAGTACCAGGTCACCAGCATGGAAAGGGCGGTATACGCCGCCACCACCCCCAGGCACAGTGGCCAGTTCAGCACCAGCTGGATGTGGGGCGTCAAATTCAGCACGATCGAATAGGCGTACCATAAGATGATCGGGAACACCACGCTGCCCACCACCACGCCTACCCCACAGCCCACCAGGGCCGCCGAGCCGGTGTAGAACAGGTATTTGCCAATGATCGTTCGGTTGCCATAGCCCAGAGCCTTTAAAATGCCGATCTGGGTCCGCTCCTCCTCGATCATCCGGGTCAGGGTCGTCAGGCATACCAGCGCCGCCACCAGCAGGAAAAATGCCGGGAATACCCGGGACACCCCCGCCACGATGTCGGAGTTGCTGTCCACCGCCAGGTAGCCCACATTGGTGTTCCGATCCAGCAGGTATACCTCCGGGTCGGTCATGTCATCGATCTGGGCCTTGGCATCGTCCAGCCGGGCCTTGGCGTCCGCCAGCTCGGCCTCTGCCTGGGACAATTCCTCTTCCGCCTGGGCTTTGCCTTCTTCATACTCCGTCCAGCCCTGGTCCAGCTCCTTCTGGGCATCTTCCAGCGCCGTCTGGCCCGCTTCCAGCTCCTGCAGTTTCTCGTCCAGGGTCTGCTGGGACTGGTCCAGCTCCTGTTCACCGGCCTGGATCTGGGCCTCGGCGGAGGCAAATTGAAGATCCAGCTCCTCCTGCTTCCGGCCGATCTGGTCATACCCGGCCTGGATCTCCTCCTGGGCGTCCAGGAGGGTCTGCTCGGTCTGGGCCAGCTCCTGGCGCTGGACCTTCAGATCCTCCAGCTGGGCGGTGTAGGTCTGCAGCTGGTCCTCCAGGTCCGCTTTCTGGGCGGTATACTCTGCCAGCTTGACCTCCACCTGATCCAGCTGCTCCTGAAGCAAGTCCACCAGGATCTCGTCCACCACCGGGGCGGACTGGGCCGCCTCCAGCTGATCGGACAAAACGTCCCGGGAGATCTCCAGGGCGGAGACCACCAGTTCCACCATCTGCAAGCCTTCTTCCAGCTGTGAAAGACCATCCTCCAGCTGGGCGATCCCATCGTCCAGCTGGACCAGTCCAGCCTGGACCTGGGGCAGGCTGTCGTTGACCGTCTTCTCATTTTCCTGCAACGCCCGATGGGCCTGGAGCAGCTGATCGTAAGCCTCCACCTTTCCGTTCAAAAGGTCGGTCTTGGACTGTTCCAGGGTCTGACGGCCCTGGTCGATCTGGGCCTGGCCCTCCTGGATCTGCTGGCGGCCTTCCTCCAGGGCGGCCCACTGCTCGTCCAGCTGGGCCTGTCCGTCTTCCAGCTCTGCCAGCGCTTGGGCCAATTCGTCCAGCGCCTCCTGGCGGCCCGTTTCATACTCCGCCAGGCCGTCTTCATATTCTTTCAGCCCATCCTGGTATTCCGTCTGGGCCTCATCTCTTAGTGTGATGTACCGGTCCTGGGCCAGCACCGTGACCGCAGGCTCCAACTGTTCCGCCATACGCTCCATGGCGGCGGTGAACGCGTCGGAGTAGACCGCATAGTCCCCATGGATCGTCACCGCGATCTCCGTATAATAGTCCATGTCGAAGGCATCCTGGGGCACATAGATGTACCCTTCCAGGCTGCCGTTGCCCAAAGTGGTGCTGCCCCGGGACACATCCATGTACAGCGGAGTGCTCACATAGCCCACCACGGTAAAGGTGGTGGTGGTCAGGCTCTCCAGCGTGGCCTCTTCGTTGCCGGAGGAGATGGTAAAGGTCTTCCCCAGCACCGAGTCGTCCGCGTTGCTGCCGTCTACCAATATCTCATCGGCGGCCTGGGGCATCCGCCCGCCCAGCAGATAGACCTTGTTGATCCGCTCCGGGATGGCGTGGAGCCGGTAGACCACTTCCTTATCCGCCCCATCGTAGCCCCCGATCACGTCCAGGAATATGGACCCTTCCGCGTCCGCCACCCCGTCCATGGCCTGGACCGCTTCCACATCCTCGGCGCTCCAGCCGTAGGTGCTCAGGAGCCGCAGGTCGAACATATCCTGCTCGTCGGTATAATGCTGCGCCGTGGCCACCATGTCCGTTTTGGTGCCCACCAGCCCCACGAATATCCCCGCGCCCAGGGCGATGATCGCCACGATGGCGATATATCGGCCCAAAGACCTTCGGATAGTCCGGCGGGTGTTCTTTTGCATCGCGTTGCGCCGCGTCACCATTCGATCTCCGCGATATCTTTAGGATCGTCGTTCACGGTGACGGACTCCACCGTGCCGTTTTTCACCCGGATCACCCGGTCCGCCATGGCGGTCAGGGCGCTGTTGTGGGTGATGATGATCACCGTCATCCCGGAACTGCGGGCGGTATCCTGCAGCAGTTTCAAGATCGCCTTGCCGGTGTTCTGATCCAGCGCGCCGGTAGGCTCGTCGCACAGCAGCAGCTTGGGGGCCTTGGCCAAGGCCCGGGCGATCGCCACCCGCTGCTGCTCGCCGCCGGAGAGCTGGCTGGGGAAATTCCTCATCCGCCCCTCCAGCCCCACATCTTTCAGGACCTGGGCGGCATCCAGCGGCGCTTTGCAGATCTGGTTTGCCAGCTCCACATTTTCCAGGCCCGTCAGGTTCCCCACCAGGTTGTAAAACTGGAACACAAAGCCCACATCGTTGCGGCGGTAGGCGGTGAGCTGTTTTTTATTCAAAGAGGAGATCTCCTGGCCGTCCAGCACCACCCGGCCGGCGGTCAGGGTGTCCATGCCTCCCAGGATGTTCAGCAAGGTGGTCTTGCCGGCGCCGGAGGGGCCGACGATCACCACCAGCTCCCCCTTCTCCACGGTAAAGCTGGCATCCCGCAGGGCCTGGATGGTCACCTCGCCCATGTGATAGGTCTTGCTCACTTTTTCAAATTCAACAAACGCCATAGACCTCACCTCGTCCGTTTCGATTTAGCCCATTATACCATATCTCCACTCCTGCCGCCACAGGAAAATATGAATTATATGTGTGTAATTTATTAAAATTGGCCCACCACAGCAGGCGGGCCAATATTTATTTCTTCCTGAACACCAGCAGTTTGCTGCCCACATAGTTGGCGATCACCACCAGCACGGAAGTGATCAGTTTCATCCAGTTGCCGTCCCAGGCAAGGACGTCCACCGTCAGGAACAAAACAGCCGTTTCCAACAGCCCGGACCCGATCCGGCAGGCCAGGAATTTGGACAGTTCCGGCCCCACCACCTTCCAGGACCAGTCGTGGCTCTGGAATACCAGGGGCTTGTTGGTAAGGAAGGCAAAGGCCACCGCCACCACCCAGGCCGCCACGTTGCTCACGGAGGCCGGCCAGCGGAGCAGATGATAGCAGGGCAGATACACCAGGTAATTGACCGCCGTGGTCAGCACGCCGAATACCAGGTACACGACCAGGTCCCGGTATTTCTTCCAAAGCTCTTTCATCCGATCATCTCCAATACCATCTCAAGAGCCGTCCGGGCGGCCTGCTGGCGGATATCGTCCCGGTCGCCGTAGAAGCGGAATTTCTTGGCCAGGGTCTGGTGCCGGTCCGCGTAGCCGATGAAGACCGTGCCCACCGGCTCTCCCCGGCCATCTCCCCCGGGACCGGCCAGGCCCGTGACGGACACCGCCACATCGCTGCCCAGCACCCGTCGGGCGCCGCTGGCCATGGCACCGGCCACCTGGCCGGATACGGCGCCGTACTGCTCCAGCACGCCGGGATCGACCCCCAGGCACCGCTCCTTGACCTCGTTGGTATAGCTGATGATGCCGCCTTTGTAGACCTTGGAAGCGCCAGGCACGGCGGTGATCGCCGCGCCGATCATGCCGCCGGTACAGCTTTCCGCCGTGGCGATGGTCCGGCCCCGCAGGGCGGCGATCAGATCACAGCAAAGGGTCGTCATGATATCTCACCGTCAGCTTCTCCACCGTTTCCAGGGCCTCCCGGATCAGGGCCTCCCGATCCAGCTTCTGTTCCGCGTGGAGCACCTGGCCCAGGGTGGGCTTGGTCTTGGGGTGCTTGGGGGTGAACACGGTACAGCAGTCCTCATACGGAAGGATGGAGGTGTCCAGGGTGCCGATCTTCCGGGCGATGGTCACGATCTCCTCCTTGTCCATGCCGATCAGCGGCATGAAGATCGGGATGTCCACCACCGCGCCGGTGACGGTCATGGCCTCCATGGTCTGGGAGGCCACCTGGCCCAGGTTCTCGCCGGTGATCAGCGCGCCGCAGCCATCGGCCTTGGCGATCCGCTGGGCGATCTCCATCATGAACCGGCGCATGATCAGGGTAAAGAATTCCTCCGGGCAATGGTCCCGGATCTGCTCCTGGATCTTGGTAAAGGACACGATGTTCACCGTCATCCGCCCGGAATACCGGGTCACCAGCCGTGCCAGCTCCAGCACCTTGTCCCTGGCAAGCTGGGAGGTGTAGGGATAGGAGAAGAAGTGGACGCACTCGATCTCCATGCCCCGCTTGGCCATCATATACGCCGCCACAGGCGAGTCGATGCCGCCGGAGAGCAGACACATGGCCCGTCCCCCCACGCCGGTGGGCAGGCCGCCGGCCCCCGGCTCCGCCGGTCCGTGGACATAGGCCGCCAGGTCACGGATCTCCACATAGACCGTATACTCCGGGTGGTGGACATCCACCTCCACGGTGGGATGGGCCTCTGCCAGACGGCCGCCGATCTCCTGGGAGATGGCGATGGAGGTCATGGGGAAGGCCTTGTCGGACCGCTTGGACTCCACCTTGAAGGACTTGGCACAGTCCAGGTCCTCCCCCAGGTATTCTTCGATCGCGTTGTAGATCGCGTCCAGGTCCTTCTCACAGGGACGGCACCGGCACAGGCTCACCACCCCGAAAATGGTGTGGCAGGCCGCCCAGGCCCCTTCCAGATCCGCCTCCTGGTCCAGGGGCTGGACATACACCGTAGACTGCATGATATACACATCAAAATTGCCGAAGGGCTTCATCCGGCGGCGGACGTTCTGCCGCAGTTTGTTTTCAAACTGGCGCTTGTTGGCGCCCTTGAGGACGATCTCGCCCAGCTTCATCAAAAAGATCTCGTTCATATGGCTTCCTTTTCTGTAGATGTATTGTTAACGGGCGGAAAGATCCACCGTCCGATATTGGATCGCTTCGGCGATATGCTGGGGCCGGATATCCCGGCTCCCCTCCAGATCCGCAATGGTCCGGGCCACCCGCAAGATCCGGTCGTAGGACCGGGCGGTAAGGCCCAGGGCTTTGAAAGCCCGCTCCATGAGCCTGCCGCATTCCTCATCCAGGGTGCAGAAGCTACGCAGCTCCTGGGGACCCATCCGGGCGTTGCACATGGCGCTGCCCGCTCCGAACCGGCGCTCCTGCCGGGCTCTGGCCTGATCCACCCGCTCCTTGATGCTGGCGGAAGGTTCCGCCTCCGCCCGGATCCGCAGCTCCTGGAACTTCACCGCCGGGACCTCCACCACGATGTCGATCCGGTCCAGCATAGGCCCGGAGATCCGGCTTCGGTAGGCGGCCACCGCCTGGGCCGAGCAAGTACAGCGGCCGGAGGGATCGCCATGCCAGCCGCATTTGCAGGGGTTCATGGCGCACACCATCATAAATTCCGCCGGATAGGTCACCGCCCCGGAGACCCGGGAGATGGTAACGTGACCATCCTCCAAGGGCTGGCGCATCAGGTCCAGGGTGTCCTTCCGAAACTCGGGCAGCTCGTCCAGAAACAGCACCCCTTTATGGGCCATGGAGATCTCTCCCGGCCTGGGGTTGGTGCCGCCGCCTACCAGACCGGCGTTGGATATGGTGTGGTGCGGCGACCGGAAGGGCCGCCGGGTGATCAGCGGCTCTCCGGGAGAGAGCAGCCCCATCACCGAGTAGATCTGGCTGACCTCCAGGGACTCCTCCCAGGTCATGTCCGGCAGGATCGAGGGCAGACGCTTGCTGAGCATACTTTTGCCCGAGCCAGGCGGCCCGATCAGCAGTACGTTGTGACTGCCGGCAGCCGCCACCTCCAGCGCCCGCTTCACCTGCTCCTGCCCCAGCACATCCTTGAAGTCCAGGCCCTCGACCGGGCTGCGCGCGGGCATCCAGGGCGGCTCCTCGGGAAGCGCCAGCTCTCCATTGAGCGCCGCCGCCAGGTCCCTGACGGTCTTCACCCCGATCACCGCCGGGCCTCGGGCCAGGGTGGCCTCCGCCGCGTTTTCCGCCGGGACGAACAGCGTTTCGATCCCCTCCCGCTTGGCGGCCAGCGCCATGGGCAGCACTCCGCAGACCGGCCGGAGCTGGCCGTCCAGGCTCACCTCCCCGAGAAAGGCGCTGTTGGACCGGGGACGGCGGATATTGCCGCAGGCGGCCATGATGCTCAGCAGGATCGGCAGATCGTAGTGGGTCCCGGCCTTCTTCTGGTTGGCAGGGGCCAGGTTCACGGTGATCCGGCTGGTGGGAAAATGGAGGCCGGAGTTCTTTGCCGCCGCCCGGACCCGCTCCCGGGCCTCCTTCACGGCGGCGTCCGGCAAGCCTACGATGTCAAAGCCCGGCAGGCCGTTGGAGATATAGCACTCCGCCACCACCGAACTGCCCCGGATCCCGGAGATGCCCAGGGTATGCACACTGCAGATCATGGCCGCGCCTCCCTTCTGATCTATCCAAATAATCATACCCTATTTTGTAATAAAAGTCGATCTTATTTTTTTCAGTATTTGGAAAGATATGCCTTGACTTCCATGTATCGTTATGATATCATAATGATACCAATTTATTAGGAGGTATGGATCATGGAAGAAAAGATCCTAAAGAAGAGCCAAAACGGCTTTATGGCCCTGGCGATCACCCTTGCGCTGTATCTGCTGGCGGTGGCGGCGGTGGTGTTCGGCGCGATCGGACTGGACGGGGACGGCGGGTCCGGGTCCGTGGCGATCTTCGTGGTGGGCCTGGTGTGGCTGTGCCTGGGGTTCATCCCCTTCCTGGGCCTGAAGATCATCAAGCCCCAGGAGGCGCTGGTGCTGACCCTGTTCGGCAAGTATGTGGGGACCCTGAAGGACGAGGGCTTCTACTTCGTCCATCCCTTCTGCGTGGCGGTGAATCCCGCCGCCAAGACCAAGCTGGGCCAAAGCGGCGATGTGGAAGGAAACGCCAAGACCACCATGCTGGTCACCGCCTCCGGCGTCCAGACCGCCGCCCCCGCGGCGGAGAAGAAGATCTCCCTGAAGGTCATGACCCTGAGCAACGCCCGGCAGAAGATCAACGACTGCCTGGGCAACCCGGTGGAGATCGGCATCGCCGTGACCTGGCGGGTAGTGGATACCGCCAAGGCGGTGTTCAACGTGGACAATTACAAGGAGTACCTGTCCTTACAGTGTGACAGCGCCCTGCGGGACATCGTGCGGATCTACCCCTACGATGTAGCCCCCAACGTGGATACCACCGGCGACGGCCAGGCCGACGAAGGCAGTCTGCGCGGCTCCAGCGAGGTGGTGGCCGATCGGATCCGGGACGAGATCCAAAGCAAGGTCCAGGACGCGGGCCTGGAGATCCTGGAGGCCCGGATCACCTACCTGGCCTACGCCCCGGAGATCGCGGCGGTGATGCTCCAGCGTCAGCAGGCCTTCGCCATCATCGACGCCAGAAAGATGATCGTGGACGGCGCCGTGGGCATGGTGGAGATGGCCCTGGAGCGGCTCAGCGAGAACCAGCTCGTGGAGTTGGATGAGGAGCGGAAGGCGGCCATGGTATCCAATCTGCTGGTGGTGCTTTGCGGCAATCACGATGCTCAGCCGATCGTGAACACCGGCAGTCTGTACTGATGGCCTCCCCCAAGAAGCAGATCCCTCTGCGGCTGTCCGAAAAGCTGTATGACGCCATCGCCGCCTGGGCGGAGGACGATTTTCGCTCTGTCAACGGCCAGATCGAATATCTGCTGTCCGAGTGCGTCCGCCAGCGCAAGAAAAATGGGCGATACGTCCCGGAGGAGCTGGACGTGCCGCCGGAGCTGGATCTGTAAGCGCCTGACCGTGCCCGAAGAGGCTACGCCTCTTCGGGCGCTTTTTTTGCGGCAGGCCATGGACTTTTTCCTGTATTGAGGATATAATTAAGCAGAAACTTGCGGAGGTGCTTAATGATCATTCGGAAAGAAGAAGCGCGCGATCGTGACGCGATCTACGCGCTGGTGCGAGAGGCTTTTGCCCACGCGGAACACGCCGACGGAAACGAGCAGGATCTGGTGAACGCCTTGCGAAAAAGCGATGCGTATATCCCTGCCCTTTCTCTGGTGGCGGAAGAGGACGGGAAGATCGTGGGCCATATCCTGTTTACCAAAGCGACGGTGGCAGACCAGGTGGTCCTGGCGTTGGCGCCGCTGTCCGTGCTTCCCGGATACCAGAGAAAAGGGATCGGGACCGCTTTAATGGAAGCAGGACACCGGGTCGCCAGGGCGCTGGGATACGGATATTCCGTTGTATTGGGCAGCGAGCGCTATTATCCCCGGACAGGCTATGTACCGGCGGACACCCTGGGGATCGTCCCCCCTTTCCAGGTGCCAAGAGAGAATTTCATGGCCTGCAGGCTGGACCCGTCCGCGCCGGAGGTCCATGGGACCCTTCGATATGCCGACGAATTTGGGATCGGGTGAGAAGCGCTGTACGCACACAAAGACCGGCCGTGAACGATCCACAGGCCGGTCTGTTTTTTCTGCCCGCTGGCGGGCAGGTTTTACTTCTCCATCCAGTTCTTCAGCTCCGCCAGCCGGTCATGGGCGTCCTTTACGCCCAGCTCGTAGACCTGCTGTAAACGCTGGGGGTCCTTTTCGATCCGGCCGATCCGGATCGGTTCCGAGGGCCGGATCACAAAGGCCCTCCCCTCCCGCGCCCACGCCTGGAGCAGTTCCAAAGCGTCGTTATACTCCTGGTGGCGGCTCAGGAGCCGCTGCTGGAGCCGGGGGTATCTCCCATAGGCCCGGACCGCCGCCTTGCTCATAGGCTTTTTTCGGTAGCTTGCGTCCCGGGTGAGCACCACGATCTGCCGGTCACAGCCCTGGTCCGCCAGATAGCGGAAGGGGATCGGATCGGCGATCCCGCCGTCCAAATACTGCTTCTCCCCGATCCGCACCGGCCGGGAAACGAAGGGCATGGAGCCGGAGGCCCGGAGGACATCCATCTGCTCAAACACCGAACAGATCCGGACATATTCCGCCAGACCGCTGTCCATGTCCGTGATCACCGCGTAGAACGGGATCCCGGAGGCCCGGAATGTTTCATCGTCAAAAGGGTCCAGCTCCCGGGGGACCTTCTCATAGGCATAGGGGGTGCTGACGATGTTCCCCTCCCGCAGCAGCGGCCGCAGACCAATGTAGTTCGGGTCCCGGTTGAACCGCTTGTTGTAGCGGATCACCCGGCCCTTCTGGCCGGAGAGGAAATTGGCCCCGAACAACGCCCCGGCAGAGGCCCCGGCCACCATATCCGCCCGGATCCCTTCTTCCAGAAAGGTGTCCAAAACACCGGCGGTATACATCCCACGCATGGCGCCGCCTTCCAATGTCAATCCGATCTTCATTTCCGATCTCCTCTCTTCCCCGGCATGGCCCAAACAGCCGCCGGCCGTTCCGCCGCCGGCTCAATGAGCATATTTTATCCTCTTTCCCCAACAATTGCAAGAGCGGAAGAGGATCGAAAACGCACCGCTTACAGGCGGCAAAAGCAGGCGACGCCGTTTTACGTCGGCACCGGCCTTGAAGACTTATCACATCATGGATCTCAAAGACGTTTTTGGGGAAAAAAATATTCCTATCAAGGCGCCGAATGGATCAAGCTCCAGCGGCCAAAAAAGACAGGATGGAAATATAGTAGAAATATTTACGGCTTTGATTTATAATGACGATGGATGGCTTGGATAATGACATCGTCCCTGCCAAACAGTACGGAATGCAGACAGTTTGGTTTAGAAGCGGCTTGGCGGCATACCAACCGAAAGGATCAGGTGATGGATATGCCGATCATGTCATTGATGATCTGTTG
>CALXFQ010000010.1 GCA_944387625.1 uncultured Oscillospiraceae bacterium | reverse complement strand
GTTGCCGGGCGACTGGCCGTGAAAATAGGTAACGCAAACACTAAAAGCTCAGACTTTTC
This sequence comes from uncultured Oscillospiraceae bacterium, assembly GCA_944387625.1. Lineage (GTDB taxonomy): Bacteria > Bacillota > Clostridia > Oscillospirales > Oscillospiraceae > Faecousia. The sequence goes on along the minus strand of CALXFQ010000010.1, from coordinate 39,076 downwards.
GGTCTGAGCTTTTTTCTTATTTTAAAACATTTTTCGACAAGATCCTTCCAATGCTTGCAATCGCATTTTCCATTTGATAGAATGAGTAGGACGTTTTGGAGGTGATGAACGTGGAGAAGAAAGAGCTTCGCCAGAGGATCCGGCGCTTGAAGCGGGCCATGACCCAGGAGCAGATCCAGGATGCCAGCCGGAAGTTGGGGACGATGCTGTTGGAAAGCCCTCTATATCAACAGGCCCGGACCGTTTACGGATATCTGCCCTATAATCAGGAGGTTCGGACGGTGCCTATGCTGGAGCAGGCCCTCCGGGACGGGAAAAGGGTGGCTGTCCCCAAGGTCTATGGGGATGAGATGACGTTCATCTATATGGAAGATCTTTCCCTGGTCGCCGACGGCTATGCGGGCATCCCTGAACCGATAGCGGATGGCCCTGTGGCGGACGATCCCACCGCGTTGGTCCTTATGCCTGGCCTGGCTTTTGACCGGCAGGGCCATCGGATCGGTTACGGCGGTGGATTTTACGACAAGTTTTTGGAAAATGAGCCGGAGCATCCCACGCTGGCCCTGTGTTACGCCTTCCAGATCGTGGAGGATATCCCGGTGGAGGAGCATGACAAGATCGTGGACTGTGTGCTTTGGGCTTGAACGGGAGGGATTATGGGACTTGGTGTGATGATCGTGGTGGCGGCCCTTACCTTTGGCGTCTGCTATCTGATCGACAAAGGAAGCGTTCGGCTGTTTCGCAATAAGGCCCAGCACGCCACCGGCCTTTCCGTCCGGCTGAACAAGCGCTATGCCACCGCCGGGATCGTGATCGGCTTTTTAGGGATCTGCGCTATTTTCGCCGGCTTGGGCAAATACCTGGCGCTGTCGATCGGCGGCGGGATCGTGGCCCTGATCGGGGTGGGGCTGATCGTTTATTATCTGACTTTTGGCATTTTCTATGACCAGGACAGTTTTATTTTGACCACCTTCGGGAAACGGAGCGTGGCCTATCGGTTCTCTCAGATCCAGGGCCAGCTCCTTTACAGCACTTCCGGCACGATCTTGATCGAGCTGCACATGGATGACGGCCGGACGGTGATGCTTCAGTCTGCCATGGTGGGGGTGTACCCCTTCCTGGACCTGGCTTTTCAGCGTTGGTGCGCCCAGACCGGCCGTGACCCCAAGGATTGCGCGTTCCACGATCCGGACAACAGCTGCTGGTTCCCCAGCATGGAGGGCAAATGATGCACATCCCACAAGCATTGACAACGGATCTGGAGCTGGTGACCTTTCGCCAGGCGCTGGAGGCGGCCAACACCCCCTCCCCGGACTATGACATCCGGAAGTGGCTGTACGCCCCTAATTTTTATTCGGAGTACCGATACATCCTGGGGACCCGGGGCAGCAGGCCGTTGATCTGCATAGGCGTCAACCCCTCCACCGCCCGGCCGGATGCGTTGGACAATACCCTGAAGTCCGTGGAGCGGATCGCGCTGGGCAATGGGTATGACAGTTTCATCATGTTCAATGTCTACGCCCAGCGGGCTACCCGGCCGGATGATATGGAAAAGGCGTGCAACCCGGACCTGCATCGGGAGAATATGGAGGCGTTCCGATATGTGCTGTCGATCTGCCCGGAGCCTGCGGTGTGGGCGGCCTGGGGCGCGGTGATCGAGAAGCGGAGGTACCTGCCCGGCTGTGTACGGGACATGGTCTGTTTGGGTCGGGAATACGATGCCCGGTGGCTCTGCGCCGGCCCGGTGAGCAGGAAGGGACACCCCCATCATCCTCTGTACCTGCGGAAGGATGAGCCTTTGCGGCCCTTTGACATCCTGGGTTATCTGGACGGTTTGGAGGGATAGACATGGACATGGAGCAGTGTGAGCGCTGCTGGTATTACGACTATGATGAGGAGTACGACGAGTACTACTGCATGATGGATCTGGACGAGGATGAGGTATACCGATTTTTTGCCTGCAAACAGAGCCGCTGCCCCTATTTCCGGCAGGGCGATGACTATACATTAGCAAGGAGACAGTGATATGAAACGATGTCTTTCGATCTTTTTGATCTTGGTGCTGCTCCTGTCCGGCTGCGGCCGTGACCCCCAGGAGACCAAGCCGTCCGGAGATGAGCAGACCCAGTCCAGCGGCGTGTCCGAGAACACCGAGCCCACCGCTCCGCCCCAGGACCCGGAGCCGGATCTGGGACTGTATGAGCCGGACAGCGCGGTGGAGCAGGCCACCGATGGGGCGGTGCGAAAGTATGCCCTGGAAGGGACCGGGTTTTATGCCGTGGCTGTGATGGGGGAGGGCGTTTTGCTGTTCTCCGGCAATCAGGACACCACGCTGACCTATGTCCAGGACGGACAAGATCCGATCGTCGCCACGTTGACCGGCATGCCGCTGTACCCTGGGGACGTGTCCTGCCGGGTGACAGATCAGGGCCTGGGGTATTATGATGCCCGGACCAATGAAGTGGTGATCTTGGATGCCTCTTTGCAGGAGAGCGGCCGAAAGGCGCTTCCTCAGCAGGCCGAAAGCGCGGTGGCGCTTTCGGCGGATCTGAACTATGCATACTACTTCGACCAGGAGGATCTGCGGTATCTGGACATGGACACCGGCATCAGCCGGGTGCTGGCGGATGCCCAGGGATCTGAGCGGGATATTCTGGGCCTGCACTTTGACGACGACCTTCTGCTGTGTATGATCGTCGAAAATGAGAGCAGCCGCTATGTGATGGTGGACACGGACACCGGCAGCACGGTGACCACTCTGGAGGGCGCGCCTCTGCTGGAGAGCGCCTGTGAGGAGTACTTCGCGGAGATCTATCAGGGCGGCATCACCCAGTACATCTATGGCCAGCGGGAAGGGGATGCGTTCTCCCTGGTCCCGGAAAAGGAATATGTGATGGCCATGGGCCTGCCACAACTGCACAGCGTGGTCTTCTATGGATATACGGGCAGCGGCTTTGCCCTGGATCTGTACCGTACCCAGGACGGCACCAATCACAGCGCCGTGGTGCTCGATGGACTGATCTACAACGGCATCGCCGCCGACCCGGCCCGGGAGCGGATCTGGTTCCTGGCCGACGCGGTGGAAGACGGCACCCAGGGCCTGTATTGCTGGGACCCGGAGAAGAGCCTGACCGGGGACACCACCGACTATTCCGTGCCCTACTACTCCGCCCAGGAGCCGGACGCGGAGGGGCTGGCCCGGGTGGCCCAGCAGGCCAAGGAGCTGGGAGACCGATACGGGGTCCGGGTGCTGGTGTATGAGGAGGCCGTGGCGCAGGTGCCGTCGGAGTACCGCATGGAGGCGGAACATCTGGTCCCGGTGTATGAAAAGTATCTGGAAGTCCTGGAACAGGGCCTGGCGGCATACCCTAGCGGCCTTCTGAGAAAGCTGGGCAACATCTCCGGCAACGGCCGGCTGACGATCTGCCTGGTCCGGGGCATCTACGGCAACGGGACTGTGGGCGTGCTTCCTCAGGTGATCGGGCTTCAATATTGGATCAATGGGAACGCCTACGCGGCCATGATCTTGGATCACAGCTTCGAGTCCACCATCTACCATGAGATCTTCCACATGATGGATACATACATCCTCACCAGGACCCAGGCTTTCGATCACTGGGACAGCCTTAATCCAGAGGGCTTCTGGTATGACAATGACTATCTGGCGAACCTGGACCGGGTGGACGATCAGTATTTGCAGGACGCGGACCGCTCCTTTATCGACACCTACTCCATGAGTTTTGCCACGGAGGACCGGGCCAGGGTCATGGAATTTGCCATGTTGCCCGGAAATGAGAACTTCTTCATCTCCGACACCATGCACAAGAAGCTCCAAACGATCTGCACGGGCATCCGGGAGGCTTTCGGACTTCAGGACGATCCCACCGTCTTCCTTTGGGAGCAGTATCTGGAAAAAGGATGACGGACATAAAAATAACGGCCCCCTGCCGAAAGGCAGGGGGCCGCCAGCCTGTCAAAAATGTCCAGAAAATGCTGGGTCTTTTGACAGGCTGAGCCCCGCAAAGCGGGGCCTTGGCTCTCCCTATGGGAGAGCTGGCACGGACCCGTAGGGGCCGTGACTGAGAGGGTAGCGGCGTTCCGCATTAAAGAAGCGCTATGTAAAAAAGGAAGGTGGCAACCCTCTCCGTCAGGCCGTTCGGCCTGCCAGCGCGCCGCGACTTCGCTTCGCTTACCCCCAAAGGGGGAGGCAAGTGGGTGGGCAAAATGCTGGGGCTTGGCGCAAAAAGCCCCCAATGGTTTTTTCGACAGCCTAAGGCCCCCTGCCGAAAGGCAGGGGGCCGTGGATCATTTCCTGGAATATTTATCGCACAGAGATTCGATCTGGTCCGTGAACCGGGACAGCTCCTTGTTGGAAAGGCCCCGGCTCTGGTCGATCACTGCCAGAAGCCGCTTTCCGGCGGCCACCAGACGGTCGAAGATGGCGTTGGCCCGGCGGCGGCCGTCGGATACCTTGGTGACCTTCACCACCACGCCCTTTTCGGTACACTCGTTGGCGATCAGATCGAAGCCGTCCCCACTGTAGGGGGCGACGGCAGGGAAGCGCAGGGTCTGTTCGATGTGCTGGGCGAAGCTGTCGCAGACCTGATCCTCGCCGTGGTTCACAAAGACCCGCATGGGCGCTTTGGCCATATGGCCCAGCCACTGGGTCATCATGTCCCGGTCGGCGTGGCCGCTGATCCCCTCCAGGGTGGCGATCCGGGCATTTACCGAGATCTCCTCGCCAAAGAGCTTTACTTCGGTGGCGCCGTCGATCAGACGCCGGCCCAGGGTGCCTTCCGCCTGATAGCCTACGAACAAGATCGTGCTGTCCGCCCGCCAAAGGTTGTGCTTCAGATGGTGGCGGATCCGGCCGGCTTCGCACATACCTGAGGCGGAAAGGATCACCTTGGGGGTGGGATCCATGTTGATCATCTTGGACTGATCCGAGGTGACGGACAGGCGAAGGTCAGGAAAATCGATCGGATCGATCCCCTGGGCCAGCAGGTCCAGGGTCTGCTGATCGTAGTAGTCCGTCAGGCCGGCGGCGTAGATCCTGGTGGCTTCCACCGCCAGGGGACTGTCCACATACACCGGCACATCTCCATGGCCCCGGAGGATCTGCTGGTCCTTGATCACCCGGATCAGGTACAACAGCTCCTGGGTCCGGCCGATGGCAAAGCAGGGGATCACCAGGTTGCCGCCCCGGTCCAGCGTTTCCTGCATGATCGAGGCCAACTGCCATACATAGTCCGGCCGGGGACCGTGGAGCCGGTCGCCGTAGGTGGACTCGATCACCACATAGTCCGCGCTCTCGGGCATCTGGGGATCCCGGATCAGAGGCCGGTCCTTGTTGCCCAGGTCCCCGGAGAACAGCACCGTCCGGGTCTGGCCCTCCTCCCGGACCGTGACGTGGATGCTGGAAGAGCCAAGAAGGTGGCCCGCGTCCTGGAAGCGGATCGAGATCCCCGGGGCTACCTCCACCGTTTCGCCGTAGGGCCAGCCCAAGAACTGGGTCATGGTCTGCTCCGCGTCCGCCATGGTGTAGGGCGGGACATAGGGGGGCTGGCCGGACCGCTGGGCCTTCCGGTTCCGCCACTCAGCTTCCGACTCCTGGATGTGGGCGGAGTCCCGGAGCATGATGCCGCACAGCCGCCGGGTGGCCTCGGTGGCGTAGATCGGCCCCCTATAGCCGCCGGCCACCATGGCCGGGAGCTTGCCGGAGTGGTCGATGTGGGCGTGGGTCAGCAAGATCGCGTCGATATCCACCGGAGAGATCGGCAGCTCACAGTTTTCATAGATATCCTCGCCCTGCTCCATGCCGCAGTCGATCAGGATGTTCTTACCGCAGGCCTGCAGCAAGGTACAAGAGCCTGTGACCTCATGGGCAGCGCCTAAAAAGGTCAGTTTCATGGGACTTCACTCCTTCCGCATTCGATAAGGATAGTATAGCATACGTTCGACAAAGTTGGTAGGGGCGAAAATGTTTTCGTTATCCTACAAAAAAATATGTTGTCGAGTTCATGCAACATTCACAAAAAGCAGATATAGTATCTCCATACGGGGATGTAGGAGCAGGCCCGGGGACCGCCGGCGGGTGGATCTTGGAAAAAAACCACATACCCTCTTTCCTTGCGGACCAATGTATGCTATACTCACAACGCACGCCCGAAGTGCCGGGCGCAGGATAAAAAAGGGAGGCATGGAGCAGATGGATCTTATGGATATCTCCGTCGTTCTTCCGTCGCTGGATCCGGACGAGAAGCTCCTTCGGGTGATCGACGGCCTTTTGAAATATGGATTTTCAGACATCATCCTGGTCAACGACGGCAGTCAGCCGCAGAACCTGCATTATTTTGAAACGGCGGCGGCCCACCCCCAGGTGACGCTGCTGCACCATGAAGTGAACCGGGGCAAGGGGGCCGCTTTGAAGACCGCCTTCCGCTGGTTCCTGGAAAACCGGCCCCAGGGCATAGGGGTGATCACGGTGGATGGGGACGATCAGCACCACCCGGAGGATACCCGCAACTGCGCCCTGGAGATGAAGCGTACCGGGCAGGTGATCCTGGGCTGTCGGGATTTCGACCTGCCCCATGTGCCAAAGCGCAGCCGCCTGGGCAATAAGATCACCTGCACCGTGTTCAAGGTGCTTTGCGGCATGAACATCTCCGATACCCAGACCGGCCTGCGGGCGATCCCCAGGGCGGCGGTGGAGGAGTTTTGCCAGGTGTCCGGGGATCGGTTCGAGTATGAGACCAATATGCTCCTGGCCCTGAAGGAGCGGGCGATCCCCTACGGGGAAGTGAAGATCCAGACCGTATACATAGAGGAGAACAAAAGCTCCCATTTCCGGGCGGTCCGGGACTCCTGGCGGATCTACAAGCTGATCTTGGCCCATTTCTTCCGCTACACCCTGTCGAGCCTCACATCCGCGGTGGTGGACATCGGTGTGTTCTCCCTGCTGGGATGGCTGCTTCGGTATACCAAGGGGTGGATCCCCCAGGTGCTGCCCTTCCTGGGCGCCCGGGCGGTGTCGTCCCTGCTGAACTTTGCCATGAACAAGAAGCTGGTGTTCCGCAGTCAAGTGCCCACCGGCAAGGCCCTGGCCCGGTATTATGCCCTTGCGGTGCCGCAGCTTTTGCTTCAGCTGGCCCTCACCGACGGGATGTACTGGGTGCTCCAGATCGGCGCCCAGCGGGTGTTCCTGCGGAGCCTGATCTACACCGTGGTGATGGTGGCGCTGTACTTGGCCAGCTTTATGATCCAACAGCGTTGGGTCTTCGCGAAAAATAGAACTCTGAAAAAGGATGGATCCGATCATGATCAATACCGCTGATAAGCCGATGACGAAGAAGAAGAGCGGAAATACCAAGCGCGTGGTGCTGACGGTGCTGGGCCGGACGGCGCTGATGCTTCTCACGATCTTGATACTGCTGGTGGTGAGCCTGTGGCTGGTGCTGGATACGATCTTCAACGGCCCCTCTGAGGCCGCCTGCAAAGTCCTGACCAACTCTCTCCATGAGGCCAGCGCCACAAAGTGGGTGCCGGCGCTGTTCCTGGGAGAGGAGAAGACCAACGAGATCCTCTACGGCCTGCCTGACGAGCTGGTGGAGCTGGAAGGCACCACCGATATCGACAAGATCCAGATCGACCCGGACGCGATCTTAGACCCCAACAACGACGAGTGGAAGGATCATCCCGATGGCGTCCGGATCGAAAAGGTCTTCGGAGAGACCTACAATGCCTATGTGATGATCATTCGGGACCCCTCCAAGGTGTATCTTGCCACCTCTTCGGATGAATTCTCCCTGGACGTGCCGGGCACCCGGATCACGGACCAGATCGAGAAGGAGGGGGCCATCGCCGCGATCAATGCCGGCGCATTTTACGATAACGGCTCCACCAGCGCCACCGTCGGCTCGATCCCGGAGGGCTTGGTGATCTCCGACGGCAAGGTGGTCTGGGACAAGATCACCCTCCAGGCCCCGGAGGAGGGTTTCGCGGGCTTTACCAAGGACAATGTGCTGGTGGTGTCCCAGGAGATGACTGCCGAGCAGGCCATGGAGATGGGGATCCGGGACGGCTGCCGGTTCGGCCCGGTGCTGATCATGAATGGTCAGATCAACGAAGTGGAGTACAACGCCAATTCCGGCTATAACCCCCGGACCGCCATCGGCCAGCGGGCTGACGGCGCGGTGCTGTTCGTGTGCATCGAGGGCCGGCAGGTCAGCTCTCTGGGCGGTACTTACGCCGACATCATCGACATCATGGTGGAGTACGGCGCTGTGAACGCCTGCAACCTGGACGGCGGCTCTTCCACCGTGATGCTGTACCGGGACCAGTACGGCCTGTACGGCGAGCCGGGCCAGGTCCAGATGATCAACAACTATTCGCTGATGCAGTCCAAGCCCCGGCGGATGCCCACCTTTTTCATGGTGCGGCCTGCGGATGAGGAGTAAATCATGTATCGAGGAAAATATGAGGCTGAAAAGCCTGTAAAGAAAGTGACCGCTCCCACGGAAGCCCCGGAGAAGGAGGAGCTCGTCTTCAAAGCCCCCCAGCGGCGGCCGCCTAAGGCCCGCCGCCGGATGACCACCGGAACGATCGTCTTCTATTCGATCTGGCTGGCGGTGATCGCGGCCTTTGCCATCGGCTTGACGATCGGCCTGGGAGCGTTGAAGGATTGGCTGGTGGATTTTGAGGCTTCTCAGCCGGACAGCCAGTCCCAGAAGGTGTTCGAGGAGTATTTCCGGGACCCGGACTGGGCACAGCTTTACGAGCTGGCCGGCATCGAGGACACGGTCTTTGAGGACGTGGAGGATTACACCGCCTACATGGAAAAGACCGTGGCGGAACATGAGATCACCATGCTGGAGACCTCTGCCGGTCTGACCGGCGGCAAGAAGTATGTGATCCGGGCCACCCTGGCTGATGGGAGCTACTTCAATTTCGCCACCTTCTCCATGACCGATCAGGCAGGGGAGGACGCGGTGATCCCGGACTGGCAGTTGGACCAGGTGGAGCTGTTCACCCTGAACGAGGGGGGCAAGACCGGCTTCCAGCGGGATAGGAGCTATCGGTTCCTGGTGCTTCCCGGCACCACCGTCACCGTCAACGGCGTGGAGCTGGGGGAGGAGTACATCCAGCGGACCGTTCAGACCGAGGCGGAGGAACATCTGCCGGAGGGGCTCCACGGCTACCGGGTCGTGGAGCTGGAGGTGGAGGGCCTGCTCACCGAGCCGCAGATCCAGGCCCTGGATGAGGCGGGCAATGTGGTGGAGCTGACCTACGACGCCGACACCGGCCTTTACGCCCAGAACATCCAGACCCCGGAGATCTCCCAGGACGAGTACGACCGGGTGCTGGCCATCGGTCAGAACTACTGCAAGTACATGATCGGCAATATCGGCGCCGGGACCTTGAGCCAGTACATCGACAGCTCCAGCGACATCTACTACACCATCACCCATATGGCCACCTGGCTCCAGGGCTACCTGGGCTTTGAGTTCGGGGAGGAAACGATCCAGGAGTTCTATCGCTACAGCGATACGTTGTATTCGGCCCGGCTGGTCATGGACCTGAACGTGACCCGTACTGATGGCACCATCAAGACCTTCCCGCTGAACACCACCTTCTTCGTGGAGAAGCAGGGCGATACCTGGAAGGTGATCGACATGACCAACGTGAGCGTTCAGGAGCAGGTCGTCCAGATCCGGGTGAAGTTCATGGATGGGGACCAGGTGCTTCAGACCATGCTGGTATCTTCCGAGGAAAATCAGCTCACGCCGCCCCAAGTCCAGACCCCCGAGGGCAAGACCTTCCTGGGCTGGTACCTCCAGGAGGGCAAGCTGGAACAGGCTGAGGACGGCACGATCACCGTGCCGGAGGATCATATGACCGAGCCTCTGACCATCTACGCCCTGTTTGAGGAGGCATGATATGGGCTTTTGGGACTATCTGGCAGTATACTTCGATCTGCCGATCTTGAACTTTATCAAGGACCACCTGTGGTGTCCCTTCCTGGACCTGGTGATGCCCTGGATCACCGTGCTGGGGGACAGCGGCCTGGTGTGGATCGCCATCGCGGTGGTGCTGTTGTTCTTTCCCAAGACCCGGAAGACGGGCCTTGCCATGGGGGCGGCCCTGATACTGGGCCTGCTGGTGTGCAACGTGACCCTCAAGCCTCTGGTGGGACGGATCCGGCCTTACGATTATGTGCCGGAGCACTACGGCACCACCATCCAGCTTCTGATCGAGGCCCAGCACGACTTTTCCTTCCCCTCAGGCCACACCATCGCCTCCTTTGAAGGCGCTACGGTGTTGTTGCTGTACAACAAAAAAGCCGGCATCGCCGCCATGGTGCTTGCCTGCCTGATCGCCTTCTCCCGGCTGTACCTGTATGTCCACTATCCCACCGATGTGATCGCTTCCGTGATCTTGGGCGTGGCCTTCGGCTTCCTGGGGAAGCTGATCGTGGAAAAAGGCTTCGCGGCTTACCAGGCAAGGCATCCGAAAGCCTGAATATTACCGATCCTATGAAAACTTGGGGCCAGGCGATGAGCCTGGCCCCAACTTTAACTATAGAACTGAAAAAGAACGATGCCAGGCATCACCGGGCATCGTTCTTTTTTGCTTTTTCCCTTCTGCCGCTGTGCTCTGCGGAGTTGTGAGCGGTCAGTCGGGGCGAGATCTCTATGGTTTATTCGGTCCGCAGGGCCACCACCGGGTCTTTCTTGGCGGCGCTTCTGGCAGGGATCAGGCCGGAGATAAAGGTCAGCAGCACGGAGATCGCCACCAGAATGACGGCGGCGGCAGGGGGCAGTACCGCGTTGGCCTGCAGGCCGGTGATGGTGTGGATGGCGTAGTTGATCGGAATGATCAGGATATAGGTCATGCCGATGCCTACCAGGCCCGCGGCCATACCTTCGATCACCGTTTCGGCGTTGAACACCCGGCTCACGTCCCCCTTGGAGGCGCCTACCGCCCGGAGGATGCCGATCTCCTTGGTCCGCTCCAGCACCGAGATGTTGGTGATGATGCCGATCATGATCGAGGAAACGATCAGGGAGATCCCCACGAAAGCGATCAGGATATAGCTGATGGCGTTGATGATCGTGGTGATCGAGGACATTATCAGCCCCACCGTATCGGTGTAGATCAGCTGCTCGTCCTCGGGCTTGCTGGCGTTGTAGTCATCGATGAGCTGGTTGATCTCCTCCTTGGCCTCGAAGTCGATCGGGTAGAGGAGGATCTGGCTGGGCTCGTCCAGGTCGGACACGCCGAAGGCCTCCATGTTCTGCTCATAGGTGGCGGTGGAGGCGGCGCTGAAAAACTGCTGGGAGATCATCGCGGCGATCTGCTCCTGGGGCATCCCCTGGGCGGTCATCTGCTGGATGTAGCCCTGGATGGTGGTCTGCTGGTCCTGGGGCAGCGTTTGCATCATGGCTTGGATCTGCTCCATGGTGTAGACCACGGGCTCGTGATCGGCGGTGGCGAAGGGCAGGCCGGTCAGGATGTCCGTGTCCGGGTTGGCCTTCTGAGCCGCCACTACCGCCGACTGGTCCACCAGGTCGATCATGTGGAGCATCAGGTCCTCCCGGTAGCCGATCACGCCCATGGGGGAGGCCAGGGTGCTGCCCTTGCCGGGTTTGAGGATGCCCACGATCTCCACTTCGGGAGCGGACTGGAGCTTGGTGGTCAGATACAGCTCATCTTCGGACATATCCACCCATACCCCATCCTGCTCCCGATAGTAGTCGGAAGAGGGCAGGATCTTGAACTCCATGCCGATGAAATCGGCGTAGGTATACTCGTGGATCTGGGTATCCAGCTGGGTGTCCTCGCCCTGGAGATGGTCCTGAAGGGCTTGCTGGAGCTCGGCGATGTCCAGCACCCCCAGGGTATACAGGGAGTAGTCGGTGATCATCCCGTTTTCGTCCACGATCAGCACCACCTCGTTCCAGGCGGTGGGGAGGCGGCCGCTGAGGATGTCATACTGGCTCTCCAGCAGGTCCTGGTTGGAAGTGAGCTGCTGCCACACATTCATATTCTCCGCCACGGCGGAGGCCTGCAGTTCCATGCCCAGAGCATTGAACACGTTGCTGGGGTTGACCTGGTAGACGCCGTCGGAAACGTCCGCCTTGTACGCGTTCAGCGGGGTGGAGTAGACATAGCGGATCTCGCTGGTCAGAGGCTCCAGACCGCTGTCGCCGCTTTCGATGAAGGACTTGAAGCCGGCCAGGTCGTTGGTGGCGGAGCCGGTGAACATCATGTCCATCATGTTGGTCATCACGTTGGCGGAGTAGATGTGGTCCGGCTTGGGGTCTGCCACCTGCTCCCGGTCCTGCATGGAGGACATCATGGCGCTCATGTCCATGGTCTGGGACTGGAGCGTTAAGGGATAGCTGGACAAGGTGTCCCGCTCCACCCCGGTGATATAGTCGTTGATGCCGGTGGAGATGCTTAAGATCAGGGCGATGCCGATGATGCCGATCGATCCGGCGAAGGCGGTCATGATCGCCCGGGCCTTTTTGGTCATCAGGTTGCTCAGCGACAGGGAGAAGGCGGTGAGGGCAGACATGGAGGCGTGCTTCTTGCCGCTTTCCTGGACCGCCTGTTCCTGGGAGCCGTCATAGGGATCGGAGTCGGCGATGATCTGGCCGTCCAGCAGTCGGACGATCCGGGTAGCGTACTGCTCCGCCAGCTCCGGGTTATGGGTCACCATCACCACCAGCCGATCCTGGGCGATCTGCTTGAGCAGTTCCATCACCTGCACCGAGGTCTCGGAATCCAGAGCGCCGGTGGGTTCGTCGGCCATGAGGATCTGAGGGTCGTTGACCAGCGCCCGGGCGATCGCCACCCGCTGCATCTGGCCGCCGGAGAGCTGGTTGGGCCTTTTGTGGAGCTGGTCCCCCAGACCCACCTTTTCCAGGGCTTCCGTGGCCCGGCGGCGGCGCTCCGCCTTCTTCACGCCGGACAGGGTCAGGGCCAGCTCCACGTTGGCCAGGACCGTCTGATGGGGGATCAGGTTATAGCTTTGGAACACAAAGCCTACCGAATGGTTGCGGTAGGTGTCCCAGTCCCGGTCGGAAAAGTCCTTGGTGGACTTGCCCCGGATGATCAGGTCGCCGGAGGTGTACCGGTCCAGGCCGCCGATGATGTTCAGCAGGGTGGTCTTGCCGCAGCCGGAGGGGCCTAAGATCGCCACGAATTCCGAGGCCCGGAAGTCGATGCTCACGCCTTTCAGGGCATGGACGGGGTTGGACCGGACATCGTAGTCCTTTACGATGTCCTTTAGCTTGAGCATAGCGTTCGCTCCTTTATTTAGAAATGGTAGGACCTTTTTACCATAGAAATATGGATAAGGTATGAAGAGATGAGAAACATTTTCAAGACCAATGCCGCCCTGTTTCGACAGGGCGGCATTGGTCACAGAAGCGTCAGCAAAGCGTCGGCATATTCTTTACAGGTGGCGGCGGAACCGTCCGAGCGGACGGTGAGGGGACAGCTGGCCATGGCCTCCTCCAGCCGCCGGGCCTCCTGGGCGCGGCAGATGTGCCGCAGGAGCAGTACGGCGGCGGTGAGGATGCTTCTCGGATCGGCGTATTCGCCCATGCCCCGCTGGATCATCCGGGGGGCGGAGCCGTGGATCGCCTCGAACATGGCGTAGCGGTCGCCGATATTGGCGCTCCCGGCGGTCCCTACGCCGCCCTGGATCTGGGCGGCCTCATCGGTGAGGATATCGCCGTACAGGTTGGGAAGCAAGATCACCTGGAACTTCTCCCGCAGTCCCGGCTTGAGCAGATCCGCGGTCATGATGTCGATGTAGTAGTCCTCCACGGTGATGCCCGGATAGTCCTGGGCCACCTGGTGGCAGATCGCGGTGAATTTTCCGTCGGTCTTTTTCAGGATGTTGGCTTTGGTGACGATGGAAACATGGGTCTTGCCGTTGTTTTTGGCGTATTCAAAGGCCGCCCGGGCGATCCGCCGGGTGCCAAGGTCCGTAGTCACCTTAAAGTCCACCGCCATCCCCGGCAGCTCGATCCCCCGGCTGCCCAGGACATATTCGCCCTCCGTGTTCTCCCGGAAGAACATCCAGTCGATCCCTGCCTCCGGCACACAGACCGGCCGGCAGTTGGCATACAGGTCCAGCGCCCGGCGCATGGCTACATTGGCGCTCTCCAAAGCGCCGCCGTGGGGGGTGGTGGTGGGACCTTTTAAGATCACGTCACATTGCAAAAGCGCCGCCATCACATCGTCCGGGATCGGCTTGTTTTTGGCCAGCCGGTTTTCGATGGTCAAGCCCTGGATCATGCTGATCTTAACGGCGCCGCTTTGGATCTGGGGGGCCAGGAGCTTTTCCAGCACCCGGGTGGCCTGACTGGTGATGATCGGCCCGATGCCGTCCCCATCCACGATCCCGATGGTCACCTGGGCTTTGGTTGCAAAGTCGGTCTTGGTACCGTCCATCCCCTCGATCCTTGCCTGCTGTTCCAGCAGGAGCTGCTCAAAAGCCTGACAGGCTTGTTGAATGTCCATCATACGCTGCCCTCCTTGGTGTAATTCAGCAGTCCTCCTGCCATCAGGATCTGCCGCTGGCGATGGGTCATGTGGCATCGGACCGGGAACTCGCGGCCGGTGGTCCGGTCCCGTGCCATCAGGCGGCCTTCCTCCATACCGGCCCGGATCTGATCGATCTGGAGGACCGTGTCCTGGGAGAGCCGGTCGTAGTCCGCCGGATCATCAAAGGTCAATGGCAGGATCCCGCAGTTGATAAGATTGGCGGCGTGGATCCGGGCAAAGCTCTTGGCGATCACCGCCCGGATCCCTAAGTACATAGGCACCAGGGCGGCGTGCTCCCGGGAAGACCCCTGGCCGTAGTTGCTGCCGCCTACGATCGCCCCGTCCCCGGCGGCCCTGGCTCTGTCGGGGAAGCCAGGGTCGCAGACCTCAAAGCAGAATTTGCTCAAATGTGGGATGTTGGACCGGTAGGGCAGGATCTTTGCCCCGGCGGGCATGATGTGGTCTGTGGTGATATCGTCCCCCACTTTCAGCACCAGCCGCAGCTGCAGGCTGTCCTGGAAGGGCCGGCTCTTGGGGAAGGGCTGGATGTTGGGGCCTCGAAGGACCTGGGCCGTGGCCGCCGCCTCTTCGGACGAGGGGGGCAGGACGCCGCTGTCATCGATCTGGAACTTGTCCGGCAGGCATACCTCCAGAGCGTCCCCCAAGGTGGTGGGATCCGTGATCTGCCCGGCCAGGGCGGAGGCGGCGGCGGTCTCCGGGGATACCAGATACACCTGGGCGTCTTTGGTGCCGCTGCGGCCCAGGAAGTTTCGGTTGAAGGTCCGCAGGGACACTCCGCCGGACCCGGGGGCAAAGCCCATGCCGATGCAGGGGCCGCAGGCACATTCCAGCACCCGTGCGCCGCTGGCCAGGATCTGCGTCAGCGCCCCCTGGTCTGCCAGCATGGACAGCACCTGCCGGGAGCCGGGGGAGATCGACAGGCTCACGGACGGGTGGACCGTTCGGCCTTGGAGGATCGCCGCCACCTTCAAAAGGTCTTGTAAGGAGGAATTGGTACACGAGCCGATGCACACCTGGTCCACCGGCAGACCGGCCACCGCCTGGACCGGCAGGACCTTGTCCGGGCTGTGGGGACAGGCGATCATGGGCCCCAGGGTGGACAGGTCGATCCGGATCACCCAATCGTATACCGCGTCCGGGTCGCTGGACAGAGGGATGTAGTCTTCCGCCCGGCCCTGGGCCGCCAGAAAGGCCCGGGTCACCTGATCTGAGGGGAAGATCGAGGTGGTGGCCCCCAGTTCGGTGCCCATGTTGGCGATCGTGGCCCGCTCGGGAACGGACAAGGTATCCACGCCTTCGCCGCCCCACTCTATGATCGCGCCTACGCCGCCTTTCACCGACAGGATCTGCAGGAGCTTCAGCGCCGCGTCCTTGGCGGAAACATAGGGCCGGAGGCGGCCGGTCAGCTCCACCTTGTACATTTTGGGCATGGTGATGTAGTAAGCGCCGCCGCCCATGGCTACGGCCACGTCCATGCCCCCGGCCCCAAAGGCCAGCATCCCCAGGCCGCCGCCGGTGGGGGTGTGGCTGTCGGACCCGATCAGGGTCTTGCCGGGTTTGCCGAACCGCTCCAAATGGACCTGGTGGCAGATCCCGTTGCCGGGCCGGGAGAACCAGATCCCGTGCTTGGCCGCCACGGTCTGCAAATATCGGTGGTCGTCGGCGTTTTCAAAGCCACACTGCAAGGTGTTGTGGTCCACATAGGCCACGCTTAGCTCCGTCCGCACCCGGGGGATGCCCATGGCTTCAAATTCCAGATAGGCCATGGTGCCGGTGGCGTCCTGGGTCAGGGTCTGGTCGATCTTCAGGGCCACCTCGCTGCCGGGGGACATATCGCCGGAGAGCAGATGGCTTTTGATGATCTTCTGCGCGATGGTCAAGCCCATGTTACACTTCCTCCTTGATCAGCTGCTCTTTGGAGTGGACGATGTGACGGGTCATCAGCTCCTGGGCCAGATCTCCGTTCCCCTCCGCGATGGCCTGGGCGATGGCACGATGCTCCTTGGTGACCTGGGCGGCCCGGTCCCAGTCCCCCATGACCAGACGGCGATAGCGCCGGGTCTTCCGATGGAGCGGGATCAGGGTGTCACAGATCACCATCCGGCCGCTGAGGTGGCTGATCGCGTCGTGGAAATCGTCGTCCACATACCGAAGCTGTTCAACATCATGCTTGCTGAAATAAAAGTCCTGAAGGTCGATCAGATGCTCCAGTTCCTGGACCGCTTCCGGGGTGATGTTCTTGGCGGCGTAGTAGGCGGCCAGTCCCTCGATCCGCTCCCGGATGTTCATGATGTCCAGTAAGTCGTCCTCGGTGATCCCCAGGACCACCGAACCTTTGCCGTTGTCGGCGATCAGCCGCTCTTGCTCCAAGCGCCGCAGGGCCTCCCGGATCGGGGTCCGGCTCACCCCCAGCTCCTCCGCCAGACCCAGCTCGGTGAGGATCTGACCACGGGGATACACCCCCAGGATGATGTCGTCTTCCAGCTTGTCGAAGACCTGATCGGCCAGGGAGATGCTCTTAAATCGTTTTTTCATACTGCCTCCTTAAATGTGACGGTAGCGGCCGGGCGCCAGGGACTGGAGCTTCTCGTTCAGCTCCTTGTCGGTCATGGGGGTCTGGCGGCCGTCTTCATACTGCTGATCGACCCACTCTTTCATGGCTATCACCAGGGCGTCCCGCTTGTCCAGCTTTTCCTCCTCGGAAAGGCCATAGGTCTGGTTGATCCAATAGGCGATCCCTGCCAGCCCGGAGGTCTTGCTGATCTGGACGGTGGCAGGGCGGCCCAGGATCTTTTTCGTGTCGAAGATGGTATAGATCTCCTCGTCTTTCATCAGCCCGTCGGCATGGACCCCGGCCCGGGTCATATTGAAGGAAGATCCCACATAGGGGGTCATAGGCGGGATCTCATAGCCGATCTCGTTTTTGAAATAGTCCGCGATCTGGGTGATCACGGTGGTGTCCATGCCGTCTAAGGAGCCTCGCAGGGAGGCGTATTCAAAGACCATGGCCTCCAACGGCACGTTGCCGGTGCGCTCTCCGATGCCCAGCAGCGAGCAGTTGACGGCGCAGGCGCCGTAGAGCCAGGCGGTGGAGGCGTTGGGCACGGCCTTGTAAAAATCGTTGTGGCCGTGCCACTCCAGACAGGCGCTGGGCACATCGGCGTAGTGCTGCAGGCCGTAGACGATGCCTGCCACAGACCGGGGCATGGCGGCCTCTGTGTATGGCACGCCGTAGCCCATGGTATCGCAGGCCCGGATCTTCACCGGGATGCCGGCTTCCCGTGACAGGGCTTGCAGTTCGTTGACGAAAGGCACCACAAAGCCGTAGAAGTCCGCCCGGGTGATGTCCTCCAAATGGCACCGGGGGATCACGCCGGCGTCGAAAGCGTCCTTCACCGTGGCAAGATAATAGTCCATACACTGCTTGCGGTTCATCTTCATCTTCTTGAAGATGTGGTAGTCCGAACAGCTGACCAAAATGCCGGTCTCCCGGATCCCCAGCTCCTTCACCAGCTTAAAGTCCTCCTTGCTGGCCCGGATCCAGCTGGTGATCTCCGGGAACGGATAGTCCAGGGCCATGCACTTTTCCAGGGCTTCCCGGTCTTTTTTGCTGTAGATAAAAAACTCCGTCTGCCGGATGATCCCGTAAGGGCCGCCCAGCTTGTGGAGCAGTTTATAGATGTTTACGATCTGGTCCACGGAATAAGGGGCCATGGACTGCTGACCGTCCCGCAGGGAGGTGTCGGTGATCCAGATCTCCTCGGGCATGGAGATCGGCACCCGGCGGTGGTTGAAGGCCACCTTGGGGATCGTTCCGTAGGAGTAGATCTCCCGGATGAGATTTGGTTCGTTCACATCCTGGAGGGAGTATTTGTAGGACTTCTGTTCCAACAGGTTGGTCTTGGGGGATATTTCTAGCATGGCATACAGCTCCTTTCATGATCGGCAGATGGTTTTATGTATACGATTATACAACGATCAATGCTTTTGTCAAGAAGACGTTTGTCGACAGTAGAAACACCCATCTTAAAAAAGGTCAAAAAAAGCCCTGCTCCCCCAGGGGAGCAGGGCGCGTATCACCGCAGGAACAGATGGATGATCCGGTCGTAGAGCTTTTGGTAGGGCTGGTAGCGCAGGGGAAGATCCAGCCAGGTCTTTTTGTCCACGATGCTTTTATAGTGGGTGAAGGTATCGAAGCCGTCCTTGCCGTGGTAGGCTCCCATGCCGCTCTCGCCCAGACCGCCAAAGCCCATGGCGCTGGTAGCCAGGTGGATCACGCAGTCATTGACACAGCCGCCGCCGTAGCGGCAAAGGCCGGTGACACGGCGGATGGTCTGCTTATCCGAGGAGAAGATATACAGCGCCAGAGGGGTGGGGCGGCAGTTGACCGTTTCGATCGCCTCTTCCAGATGGTCGAAGGTCAGCACCGGCAGCACCGGCCCGAAGATCTCCTCCCGCATCACCGGATCGTCCCAGGTCACCCGGTCCAGGACCGTGGGCGCGATCTTCAGGGCACTTTCGTCCCAGTCCCCGCCCAGCACGGTCTTCTCCGGGTCGATCAGGCCGCAGATCCGGCTAAAGTGCTTTCGGGACACGATCCGGCCATAGCCCTCGTTGGAGAGCGGCTCACTGCCGTACTGGCGGCGGATCTCGGCGATGAGATGGGCCACCAATTGGTCCTTCACCGACCGGTGGCACAGGATATAGTCCGGGGCCACGCAGGTCTGGCCGCAGTTTAAGAACTTTCCGAACACGATCCGCCGGGCGGCCAGCTTCAGATCCGCGGTCTGGTCCACGATACACGGGCTTTTCCCGCCCAGTTCCAGCGTCACCGGGGTCATGTGCACCGCCGCCTTTTGCAGGACCTGCTGGCCCACCGCCTTGCTGCCGGTGAAGAAGATGTAGTCGAACTTCTGCTCCAGCAGGAAGACGTTCTCCTGCCGTCCGCCGGTGACCACCGCCACATATTCCGGGGGGAAGATGGCCGACAGCAGCTCCTTCATCAGCGCCGAGGTGGCGGGGGAGTAGGCGCTGGGCTTGACCACCGCCGTGTTCCCGGCGGCCAGAGCGTCCACCAGCGGGCCAAGGGTCAGCAGCAGGGGATAGTTCCAGGGGCTCATGATCAGCACCACCCCATACGGACAGGGCTTGCGGTAGCTCCGGGCGTGGAACTGCGCCATGGGGGTGGGGACCCGCTGTTCCCTGGCCCACCGGCCAAGATGCCCCAGCATATGGCTGATCTCGCTGATCACCATGCCGGTCTCACTCATATAGCTTTCGGTAGAACATTTTCCCAGGTCCTCCTTCAGCGCCTGGCCGATCCGTTCTTCGCTGTCGATCAGGGTCTGGCGGAGTTTTTTCAGGGCGGCGATCCGGCTCCGTACCGGCAAGGTGGCGCCGGTGTCAAAATAGCGCCGTTGGCGCAGGATGATGTCCGCGATCTGCTTCTCATCCATGGTTCATTCCTCCATCACATCATAGTAAAACTGCTCCAGCGCCTTTTGGTCCATGAGCCGTGGCACCGGGTACAGGGGGTTGGCTTCCCTGGCGGCCAGGGCCGCCAGACCGGGGATGTCCTGAGGCCGGATCCCCGGCAGCTTGGTGCCGATCCCCATATGGCTGTTCAGCGCCCGGATGCGGCCGATCAGCGCCTGGGTGGCTTCCTCCCCGGAGGCATCCTTCTCCGCCAGGCCCATGGCAACGGCGATATCCTTGGCCTTTCCATAGATCGAGCTGCCGTAGCGCTCCAGCACATAAGGCAGCAGCACCGCGTTGGCAAGGCCGTGGGGGGTGTGATACCGGCCTCCCAGGGAATGGGCCACCGCGTGGCAGTAGCCTACATAGGACTTGGAGAAGGCCCGGCCTGCCAGATGGGCGGCGGTGAGCATATTCTTCCGGGCGGTCATGTCATTCCCGTCCCGGTAGGCGTTCTCCAGGTTCTCCTGGATCAGCCGGGCGGCTTCCAGGGCGTCCCGCCGGGTGGAGGCGGTGGTGGACCGGCCGATATACGCCTCGATGGCGTGGGTCAAAGCGTCCATGCCGGTGGTGGCGGTAAGGTGGGGCGGCAGGGACCGGGTGTTCTCCGGGTCCAGCACCGCCGCCTTGGGGATCAGGCAGAAGTCGTTGATCGGGAACTTGTGATAATTCTTATCATCGGTGATCACCGTGGCCAGGGTGGTCTCCGAGCCGGTGCCGGCGGTGGTGGGGACCGCGATCAGGTAGGGGATGGACCGCGTCACCTTCAAGATCCCCCGCATTTGGGAGATCTCCCGCCTGGGCCGGGCGATCCTTGCCCCCACCGCCTTGGCGCAGTCGATCGCCGAGCCGCCGCCGAAGCCCACGATCGCCTGGCATTCCTGCCGGATATACCGCTCCCGGGCGGCTTCCACGTTCCATACGGTGGGGTTAGGCACCGTTTCATCGTATACGGTGTAGCCGATCCCTGCCTGGTCCAGGGCTTTTTTCAAAGAGTCCAAAGCGCCGCTGACATGGAGGAAGCCGTCGGTGACCAACAGCACCCGGCCGCAGCCCTGCTGGCTCAGGGCCGCCGGGATCTGGGACACCTGGTCCAGGATCTGGGGGTCCCGGTAGGGCAGAAGGGGGATCGCCAGCTTGAAGACCGTTTGAAAGGCACGGCATCCAATGCGACAGAAGATGTTCATGTTCTCTCTCACCTCATGAAGTTGACTTATCAACAGGTATCTGATGGCAGTTTATCACCGAAACGGAGCGCAGTCAAGGATCAATTCGTGTTGGGGGGAGGGGGACGGCAGCTTTTTCCAAACCTGATGCAGGTCCCAGCTTTACAAATCGAGAAAAATGGGGTATCATGACGTTATAGTAATTGAGAGGAGATTAGGCGCATGGATGCTCTGATCGATCTGATCACCAACCCCTATCTGCTGGCCGGATTGACCGCCTGGTTCCTGGCCCAGGTCTTGAAAACGATCTTGTACGCCGTGATCAATAAAAAGCTGGACTTGGGCCGAATGATGGGGGACGGTGGGATGCCCAGCGGCCACAGCGCCACGGTAACATCCATGACCGTGCTGATCGGCCTGGCCAGAGGGTTTGGGACGGTGGAATTTGCCGTCAGCTGCATCCTGGCGGTGATCGTGTGCCACGATGCCACCGGCGTCCGCAGGGAAACGGAGAAGCAGACCTATCTGATCGATGAGCTGTTGAAAGCGTTCAGCGAGCTTACCGAGGACCGGCTGCCGGAAGTGAAGCTGAAAAAATTCGTGGGCCATACCCCGGTCCAGGTATTGGCAGGCATCATTTTGGGGATCATTACCGCTGTAGTCATGTATTACCTGCTGTTTTGACGTTCTGGTGAGGGAGGCGGAAGATCGCTGTGAAAGAGAAACTCAAGAAGCTGGTCCAGTTTTTTCTGAACCCCCGGCTGCTGCTGTGCTGGGGGCTTGCCTGGATGATCACCAACGGCTGGTCTTATGTGCTTCTGGCTCTTGGGACCTGGCTGGGCAATGGCTGGATGATCGGGATCGCTTCGGCCTACCTTGCTTTTTTGTGGCTTCCGATCTCACCTGAGAAGCTGGTCACTTTTGCCATTGCCCTGGCCCTGCTGCGCTGGCTCTTTCCCAATGACGAAAAGACCCTGGCGACCTTGAAACATTCCTATGAAAAATTGAAGCGAGCGTTTAAAAAAGTGAAGGATCACCATGAACACCATGAAAAGAATGATCATAAGACCAATGTAGCCGAATGAGTCGTCGGCCCGGTCTGAAAAGGAGCGTTCGACCTTATGAAGATACTGCTGACCACAGACCTTTACACCACCGAGACCAACGGTGTGGTGACATCTGTAAAGAACCTGACAGGATCTCTGATCGCCCGGGGCCATGAGGTGAAGATCCTGACGCTGGCCGAGGGGATCCACAGCTACCAGATGGATAACGTCTATTACATCCGCTCCCTGCCTCTGGGGAAGGTGTATCCCGATGTGCGGATGCCCACTTCCTACCGCCACAGACTGATCCACCAGCTGGTGGAGTGGCGGCCGGATGTGATCCACAGCCAATGTGAGTTTTTCAGCTTCCAATTCGCCCACTATATCGCCCGGGAGACCGGCGCGCCGATCGTACATACTTATCACACCTTGTATGAGCAATATGTCGCCTATGTGCTGCCTATGAAAGGGTTGGGGGAGAAGGCGGTGGGGACCTTGTCCCGGCTGCGGCTCAAAGAGGTCAAGCACATCATCGCCCCCACCAAAAAGGTGGAGGACACCCTCCGGGAGTACGGCATCCAGACCCCGATCAGCGTGATCCCCAGCGGCATCCGGCTGGAGCAGCATCTTGACCACATGACCGACGAGGACCGTGCCCAGCGCCGTCAGGCCCTGGGGATCCGGCCCGATCGTCGGGTGCTGGTGAATGTGGGACGGCTGGGATATGAGAAGAATTTTGACGAGATCCTCCGCTACTTCGCCCAGACCGTGTCAAAGGAAGAGAACTATCACATCCTGGTGGTAGGCGACGGCCCTGCCCGGGAGGATCTGCAGAAACAGGCCCAGGAGCTGGGGATCGGGGACAAGGTGGCGTTCACCGGCATGGTGCCGCCGAACCAGGTCCACCAGTATTATCAGCTGGGGGATGTGTTCGTCAGCGCCTCCACCAGCGAGACCCAGGGGCTGACCTATGTGGAGGCGGCGGCCAACGGTCTGCCGCTGCTGTGCCGCCGGGACCCCTGTCTGAAAGACGTGGTGATCCCCGGAGAAAATGGATATATGTTCACCAATGCGGAGGAGTTCCGCCAGGGACTGGACGATATCTTCGCTGACGAGGGCTGGCTGGGTCGGGCATCCCATCACAGCCGTACCGTGGCGGCCCGATTTGGCAAGGAAGCCTTCGGCGCCGCGGTGGAGAAGGTCTATAAGACCGTTTGTCAGACCAGTATGCAGGAGGAGTGGGCATGAACAGGATAGTGACCATGGTCATGAAAAATATACTCATCGTTCCCGGGGCCTGGACGAAGCTGTGCCGCTACGCCAAGCACCCGGAGAACTACCCGGAGCAGGAGCGCTATGCCCATATCCAGTACATCCTCCAGCGGGCGGTCAAGGGCGGCAATGTGGAGCTGCTGGTCACGGGAAAGGAGAACATCCCGGCAGAGGGCGGCTTTTTGATGTATGCCAACCATCAGGGGATGTTCGATGTGGTGGCGATCGGCGCCACCTGTGACCGGCCCCTGGGAGCGGTGCTGAAGAAGGAGCTTCAGGACCTGCCGCTGATCAAGCAGGTGATCGCCTGCACCAGGTCCTTCGCCATGGACCGGGAGGACGTGCGCCAGTCCCTGACGGTGATCCAGAAGGTGATCCACGAGGTCCAGTCCGGCCGAAGCTACCTGATCTTCCCGGAGGGCACCCGGAGCAAAAACTCCAACCAGATGGGCCCTTTCCACCACGGCAGTTTCCGGGCCGCCACCAAGACCCACTGCCCGGTGGTGCCTGTGGCCCTGGTGGACAGCTATAAGGTCCTGGACCAGAAGGGGAGCAAGCCCGTGTCCGTGCAGCTGCACTACCTGGAGCCGATCTCCTACGAAGCGTACAAGGATATGAACACCAAGGAGCTGTCGGCGCTGGTGAAAGCCCGGATCGAGGAAAAGATCCGGGCCTGCGAGGAACATTGAATAGAACGCTCCACGGCCTCTGAAGGCCGTGGAGCTTTGATCATTTCTGGGGGATGGGGTGGTCCTGGATATACTGGTCCAGGAGCTGACAGGCCAGCATCACCATCCGGGTGCAGGGCCTGGTCTGGTAGAAGGCGGCAGTCCTGGGGGTGGGGGCAGGATCTGAAGGGGGGTCTTTCAGCAGTTCCCGGCAGACGATGCTGCCGGCCTGCGCCCGGAACCCGGCGGCCAGTTCCTGGATCCGCTGGTAGTGGGCCTTCTTCTCGGCGGGGGCGTTAGGGTCGGTGTAGCCATACAGATAGCCTGCCACCAGGAACATCCCGCTCACCGCTCCGCAGACTTCCCGCAGACGGCCCATCCCTCCGCCAAAGGAGGAGGCCAGCCGGGCCGCCAGTTCCGGGTCCAGGCCGGTGACATCCCCATAGGCCAGCACCACCGCCTGGGAACAGTTATATCCTTTCAAAAACAGTTCTGCCGCCTGGATGCTGTGGTCCATACAGATCCCTCCGTTTTTTCTTTCATCCTACCACAAAAACCGAGAGAAGACAAGGGGCGGCGTGCCTTATCGCCGGTCTTTAACGGCGGCCAGAGAGATCAGGGCTTTTTCGGCGATGTTCTCGGCGGTGAAGCCATACATCTTAAAGAGCTGTTTGGCAGGAGCCGAGGCCCCAAAGCCCTCCATGGCAACGATCTGGCCGTGCTTACCTGCGTAGCGATACCAGGAATAGGGGGACCCGGCCTCCACGCACACACGGGCCTCCACATCGCCGGGGATCACGGACGATTTGTACGCGGTAGACTGCTGTTCGAACACCTCCATGCAGGGCATGGAAATGACCCGGGCAGCGATGCCCTTGTCAGACAGGAGCCTCTGGGCCTGAACGCACTGTTCCACCTCCGAGCCGGTACCGATCAGCAGTACATCAGGCGTGCCTTCGCAGTCGGAGAGGATATAGCCCCCTTTCAGGGCGTTCTTTTTCGAGCCTGCGTACTGCGGGAGCGTTTGCCGGGAGAGTACGATGGCTGTGGGGGCATGGCCTGTCAGGGCGCAGATCCAGGCGCAGGCGGTTTCACTGCCGTCTGCCGGACGGAACACCTTAAGATTGGGGATCGAGCGCAGGGCGACCAGCTGCTCAACAGGCTGGTGTGTGGCCCCGTCCTCGCCAACGCCGATGCTGTCGTGGGTCAGCACATAGATCACCGGCTGGTCCATCAGGGCCGACAGGCGCATAGCGTGCTTCATGTAGTCGCAGAACACAAAGAAGGTGGCACAATAGCCTCTCAGACCACCGTGGAGCTGTACGCCGTTGGTGATCGCGGCCATGGCGTGTTCCCGGATGCCGAAGTGGACATTGCTGCCTGTTCGGTCTTCCGCGGAGAAAAAGCCCCGGTCCTTCATATCGGATTTGTTGGAGGGGGCCAGGTCGGCGGAACCGCCGAACAGGTTGGGGATATGCGCGGCCAGCTTATTGAGGACCATGTGGCTGGTATTGCGGGTAGCCTCCGGCTTACTGAAAGCAAACAGACCGTCCATGTTTTCCAGATCGGGCAGCTCATCGTCCATGTAAGCGGCGAACTTCCGGGCAAGGTCTGGGTAGGCGCGGCGGTAGTCTTCCATAAGCGCGTGCCAGCGCGCCGCCTGGGCTTGGCCTCGTTTCCCGGCTTCGGCACAATGCGCCAGGACCTGGTCAGGCACCTCAAAGGGGCCGTGATCCCAGTTCAGGTTCTTTTTCAGGGCGGCGATGCCTTCCTCGCCCAGCGGCGCGCCATGGACCTTGGCGGTGCCCGCGCCCGGGGCGCCATAGCCGATCTGGGTCTTACAGATGATGATGGAAGGCCGGGTGGTATCCGCTTTGGCCTCAGAGATCGCGCTGTGTATGGCGCGGATATCGTTGCCGTCCTCTACGCAAAGGACCTGCCACTCCTGCGCCTGGAAGCGTTTGGCCACATCCTCCTTGAAGGTGTGCAGGGTGCTGCCTTCGATGGTGATCGCGTTGTCATCGTAGAGCAAGATCAATTTGCCCAGCTTATGGGCACCGGCAAAGGAGCACGCCTCGTAGGAGATCCCCTCCTCCAGGCAGCCATCGCCGCACAGAACATAGGTGTAGTGGTCCACCACCGGGAAGCCCTCCCGGTTGAATACCCCGGCCAGATGCGCCTCAGCGGCCGCCATGCCAACGGCGTTGGCGATGCCCTGGCCCAGAGGCCCGGTGGTGGTCTCCACGCCGGGGGTCACACCGTATTCCGGGTGGCCGGGGGTCCTGCCCAACTGGCGGAAGTTCTTCAGATCCTCCATAGTCAGATCATATCCAAACAGGTACAGCAGGCTGTAGAGCAGCATGGAGCCATGACCGGCGGACAGGACGAAGCGGTCCCGATCCGCCCATTTCGGGTCTGTGGGGTCAAATTTCAGGTGGTCCGCAAAAAGGGTATATCCGATCGGGGCGCTTCCCAGGGGCAGGCCCGGATGGCCGGAATTGGCCTTTTGTATCGCCTCCGCTGAGAGTACGCGGATGGCGTTGATCGTAGTCGTTGCAATATCCATCATTCGTTCCTTTGGTGGTTATGGTGTAGGCGGTACGAAGGCCGCCGTCAGGGCCTGTGGATGTGGATGTGCCAGGTGTTTTGGTAGCATTGGCCGGGGGACAGGGACAGAAGATCTTCCTGCTCCTCCAGGACAGGGATCTTGTCCTGCCAGGCGGGCAGGGAACACCATGGCTCGATGCAGACATAGGGCGCGTCGGTGCCGGGGGCATGCCAGATGCCAAGATAGGGCATCTGGGGGAAGGACACGGTAATGCTCCGCCGGCCGCCTGGCGCTTCCAGCGTGATCTGCCGGGGGATGTCCGCCAGAACGATGGCGTCATCGTCGAACAGGTCGTGCCGCAAGGGAAGGATCTGGTCCTCCGTCAGCGAGAAGGGGGCATCCGCGCCATTTCGTAAGCAGGTCTTGCCAAAGCCCACCCGGGTAGGCGCGCATTTTTCGCAAAAGCGCAGATCGTAGTCTTCAAAAGCCAGGCCGGGCTCCAGAGGGACCCGGAAGCCGGGATGCCCGCCAAGACCAAAGTACATGATCTTATCGGACAGGTTCTCCACGGTGTATTCCACGTATAGTGTGGACTCCTCCAGGAAATAGCGGATGCGGAAGCAAAACGCTCTGGGATACTGCCCCAAAGTGCCTTCATCGCTTTGCAGCTGGAAGGTCATAGACGAAGGTCCGTGCTCCACCAGGGCAAACGGAAGATACAGGGCGATGCCGTGGATCTTCATCTGATAGGTATTTCCGTCCAGGACATACTTGCCGCCGGTCAAACGGCCTACATAAGGGAACAGCACCGGGCTGCGGTCCGTCCAGTAGGCAGGGCCTCCCTGCCACAGGTATTCCGTGCCGCTGCTGTCCCGGATGGAGCGCAGCTCAGCGCCCTGTGTGGAAGCGCTGACGGACAGGGATCCGTTTTGGATGCTATAGATCTGGTTCATAGGACCTCCAGTGCCTGGGCAATACGGGCGGCCAGGATCTCATGGCCGAAGTCGTTAGGGTGCAGACCGTCAGGAACATAGTTTTTGCAGATCTGCGGATCGTGGGGATCTAGGGTATGGTCTGAATACAGGTCCAAGACCGGCAGACCATGATACTTGGCGATGGTCTTGATGGCGACCACATAATCAGACAGAGGCTGGCGGGGCGTTTTGGCAGATCCGTCGCCCTTGGCGCTGTGTTCATTGAGCCGGTGCAGCGGTGTGACCACCAGGATCTTCGCTTTGGGAAACCGCCGTTTCAGGTCGTTGTACAGCACATTGCAAGCGCCGCAGAAGCTGTCCGGGGTGTTGTCCCCAAGACAGCCAAAGGGCGCGTCCCCGTGACCGTAATCATTGGTCCCGCCAAAGACCACCACCGCGTCCGCGTCTTTCTCCATCTCCTTACAGCGCAGACACAGCGCCTTGTCGCTCTGAGGATCGGCGGAAGGAAAACGCTGGCGGGCATAGCGGGTGCCGCCGATCCCATAATTGCGGGAAAGCAGACCGTATTCCCGGCTTATGATGTCAGGAAAGCGTTTTTCCGGGCGGCTGGTGCCGCAGCCTTCGGTGATGCTGTCACCGAGGAAATTGATTTTGGTATTTTTCAGCTGCATACGGTCCTCCTTTTCTGGTGTTTACAGGTGACTGCCGGCGAACATGGCGGCGCCGGCGGCGGCCTCTTCCCGGCAGTCGGACATTTTGACCGTCTGCCCAAAGGCACGGCTGAAGCAGTCCTGCAGGTATACATTTTTCCGCAGTCCGTTGCCGGAGCCGATGAGGGGGGCGGTACTGCCGCCGGCGTTTAAGTACAGCCTGCAAAGCTGCCACAGCTCCTGGGCCATGCCCTCCATCAGCGCCCAGATCAGGTGCCGGGGGGTGAAGTTCTCGGTGCTCAGGCCCTGGATACTGCCCCGCAAGCCAGGCTCCTGCCGGGTGCCCTGGAACCGGGGATCTACGGTAGGGAGATCCGCCGGCCGGCCCTGGGCCAGCAGGGCCTCCATGGCGCTGTAGCAGCTGTCCACCTCCTGGCCGGTCATGGCCTGGGCGGCGGCGCGCAGGAAGCGCTCCAGCAGGGCGTAGGCCCGTCCGCCGCACAGGGGCGCGCCTACCAGCAGATAGCCGCCGCCGGGGAAGGGACGGGTCTCCAGTCCGGGACAGACCATGTACGCCGGTGTGTATGCGGAAAACTGGCTGCCGGTGCCGACATTCACCAGCATGGCGTTTCGTTCGCCGCCGGTGGCCCCCAGAAAGCTGGCCTGGTTGTCGCCAATGGCCGCGTACACAGGGATGTTTTGATAGGAGCCGATCCGAGGCTCTTGGGCGATCTGGGGGAGGATGGATAGATCCATGCCCACCTTTTTCAGGGCATCGGTGTCAAAGCGGCCCTCTTTCACATCGAAGAAGCCCCAGCTGGCGGCGTCGCTCACATCGGTGAGGGGCCGGTCATTGCCGCAAAGGAGCATGGCGATATAGTCGTGGATCGTGCAGAAGGTGACGGCGGCTTCCGGCACCAGGCCGTTTTTCAAATTGTAGAAGTGGGTCACCAGGCCGTAGCCGGTGGCAACGGCCCAGCCGGTCTGCCTCTGCAGCCATGCGGCGTAGGAACGATCGTCTTCATAGGGCAGATCCCCTCTGCCGTCCTGCCAGGTATACAGAGGGCTGACAGGCTGGGCATCCCCATCCAGATAAACGATGCCGTGCATCTGCCCGGTGACACCGATGGCCCCGATCTGGGGATAAAGGCCCAGAAGCTCTTCCACGGCGGAAAACGCGGCGCGGCGGATGGCGGACACATCCTGGATCTTCTCCCAGGCGTTGGGCGTGGGCAGAAATGCGCCGTTATCCAGGGTGCGGCTGGCAATGACCTTTCCGCCCTCCAGCACCACGGCGCTGACCGTGGTGGTCCCGATATCCAATCCCAGCAGCTTCATAGGCGCACCTCAGCAGGCGGTGGAGCAGGGATCGAGCCGGAGGATGATGTCCTCCTGGATGGCCGGGCTCAGGTCCAGGAAGTTGACAAAGGTGCCATGGATCCGCATGATATACACGCCGTTTGGCGCGTACTTCTTAGGCTCGGCCAGGACTTTCCGCAAGGTCTCCGCGGTGGTCACGTTCACATACAGGTAGAAGGGGGCGCGCTTGTCGTTGCCGGGGTTGAAGAACAGCGGCCGCAGCACACGGTCGTAGAACTGGATGCCCTTTTCTTCCATGGTGTCGGCGGTGAAGTACTTGGGGTCGATGCCAAAATGGCTGGCACAGCCGCCGTTCATCTTCTGGAAAGGAAGCTGCATGGTAGACAGGGTGCGGAAGCCCAGCCCGGAATCGGCGGTGCTGAACAGCGGGTCGATGCCGTAGTTCATCTGCTCCCTGGCGCCCCGGCCGTCGGGGGTGGCGCCTACCCAGTAGCCATAGGTCAGGTGGGTGGAAGGGGAGGACCAGTCGGGACGGAAGGGATTGCCCAGGTAGTTTTTAAGCCCTGCCACCATATCGGAGACCCGGTCGGCGATCTGGGCGGTCTCTTTGTCCACCTCGGGAATGTTGTTTCCGAACTTGGGACAGGCCCTCAGATAAGCGCGCAGCTCCTCATAGCCCTCAAAATCACACTTGCAGGCGGCGATCAGGTCCTCCGCGTCCTCGGGACGCTCTGCCAGCAAATGGTCGATGGCGATGAAGGAGTCGGCGATCACGGATAGGCCATGGATCAGGCAGCCGCTTCCATTATACTTGGTGCCCTGGTCCTCGGTGTCCCGTACGTCGTAGCCGGTATCCAGACCGCCCTCGAAACAGCTCAGGAAAGGCACCGGCAGCAGCGACAGCGCCTTGGAGGCGCCGTTGGCGGCGTCGGCCATCTTCTGGGCGAAATACTGCAGGTTCTCATAGAACAGAGGCCGGATGTTCTCCAAAATGTACTTGGCATCCCGGCTGGACTGGGGGCCGATGGGCTTGCCGGTGATGGCGGACACGCCGCCGGTAAGGGTCAGCTCCAGGACCTTGGCCATATTCAGCCAGGAGTTGGTGGTGTTGGCGTTGTCCTTGCCCATGATCAGCGGCTCCTGACAGCCGGCCACGGCGTACTGAGGCAGATCTTCCGTGTCCACACCGCTCTCCTTCAAAGTCTGGAACAGGGAGTCGTCGTTGAACAGGGAGGGGGTCAGACAGCCGGGGGTGAAGAAGAAGCGGCCCAGCTCCTCGTAGAGCTTTCGTGGGGTGTTCTGATGGACCTTTACAGACAGGATGGGCTGGGGCAGGTTCATGTCGTAGTAAGCATCCAAAATGGCGTAGCTCATCTCGTTGGTCAGGTCCGTACCGTCCACATCCCTGCCGGAGATCAGCACGTTCTGAGAAATGGCCCAGCTCCGCTCACCCACATTGTAGAAGGTCAGGAAGTGCTTGAACAAGGCGGCGGCCTGCTCCCGGCTCAGATCGTCCTTGGCCCGGTACGGCTCAAAGATCCGGTCCGCGTTGCCCACGGAGAAGGCGAAGGGATTGGGGGCCTGCTCCAGGCACATGACCTGCCACAGAAGCACATACGACTGCATGGCCTCGTAAAGGTCCTCCGCGCCGAATTCCGGGACTTTGCGAAGATTTTGCGCCATCAGCGCCAGCTCGGCCTTGCGCTGATCGTTGGCGGAAGACATCTGGGCTTCGGCCAGATCGGCATAGCGGTGGGCCAGCTTCACGGCGCATTGCAGGCTCCGCTTCATGGCAAGAAGATTTTTCTCCTGCTTTTCGGACAGGCCGCCTGCTTCGATCTTGGCGTCGATGCCCTCCATCAAAGCCCGGACACCGTGCTTCAGCGCCGGCTGGAAGTCGGGGATCATGTGGCCCGTTACCTGCTCGATGAAGAAGGCGACTTCATCGGTGTACTCGCCGTATGTACGATAGACCTTGTTCAGCGCCTTTACATAGGGCGTTTTGGCGTAGCGGGCGCGCATGGCGGCGATCCGCTCCTGGGTGATATCGGCGTGGGCGGTGGCGTAGTCGTAGACCTCCAGAGGGTCACAGTAGCCCCGGAAGGTCTCTACCTGGAAAGCGGGGTTGATCAGGGCGTAGCTGGCGGCAAAAGCGTCCCGCTGGGTGCCTGCCAGAATGGCGTGGTCACTGATCTCGATGGGCAGTTTTTCGATGATGGCCTCCAGCTCTTCGGCGGCCCGAAGCTCCGGGTGGGTCTGGGTGGTGGCGTCGTCCACATCGGCCGCGATCTCCTTGGCTAAGAACCAGCCGTTGAGGATCTTATGGCTGACCCGTTCCTCCTGGTACAGGGCCTTTGCCATATCCGTCAAACGATCAGGGGCGATAACAGAAAACAGTTTCATAGCGATCCATCCTTTCAAATATCAAGTTTTGATCAGAGAAAGCCCGCTGGCTTTCAGAATGTCCGAATATGCCTGCAAACGCTGGCGGGACACTTTGGCTTCAGGTCCCATGGTGTACGCCATGCCCAGGGACTTGTATTTGTCCTTGCCGTACTCGTGGTAGGCGAGGAGCTCCAGGGTAAAGCCGCCGCCAAAGCCGCTGAGCAGGGCGGCAAACTGCCGGGCATCCTCCTCTTCGGCGTTGAAGCCGCCGATCACCGGGATACGCAGTGCAAGCTCTTGTCCGGCGTCCAAAGCGTGGCGGATATTACGCACAGTCATTTCGTTGGAAGCGCCGGTGACGGCCTTGTGCTTTTCAGGGTCATAGTGCTTGATGTCCATGATCAGCAGGTCCAGCACCGGGAACAGCTCCGGGAGCCGTGTACACAGGCCGTTGGTCTCGATACAGGTGTGGATCTTCCGGCTGTGCAGACGGGTCAGCAGTTCCTTGACCTGGGCAAACTGCATGGTCACTTCGCCGCCGGTAAGGGTCACGCCGCCGCCATCGAAGAACATCATTTGGCTACGGAGCACCTCCTCCTCGATCTGGTCAACGGTGTATTCCGTCCCGCCGTTTACCGTCAGCCCCTCGGGATTGGAGCACCAGGGACAGCGCAGATCGCAGCCCTGCAAATGATAGACCAGCCGGTTGCCCGGCCCATCCTGGGAAAAATTGAACCCTTTTTGGAAAATACGCATAGTCCGCCTCCCTATCCTTGGTGGTCAGGCCGGATGGCGACAAACTTGCCGTTCCGCCTGTAAACTCCTTTTCGTCCCAAGCCCGCCCTGCCGATCTATGTGTGTGGCAACGGCTCGCGCCGGGAGCGTATCCCAGGCGCAGGCGGGCAAGCGCTGACGCTCCACCGTTCAGCCCCCACGCCTTGCATCTATACTATAACAAAAATATATTTCAATGTCAATCGGGTTGACATTGAAAGTGTGATGATATATAATCAAAATATACTTTTATGGGGGGACGAGCTATGTATACTGCTATTCCGTGGGAGCGTCCGATCTTCTTTCGCCGCAACCGGGTCTTCCGCGTTTACAAGGGAGGATATCTGTTCCATGATTTTCTGGGAGATCCCGCGGAGGATGGGTTTGAGCCTGAGGAGTGGATCTGCTCCAGCGTCAGGGCCATCAACCCCGGCCATACAGACCCCTTGGAGGGGATCTCCATCTGCGAAAGCGGCGCGCCCTTCTCCGCGTTGCTGGAGGCGCACCCCAAGGAATTGCTGGGGGACCGAAAAGACCTGGGGGTGCTGGTGAAATATCTGGACAGCGCCATTCGTCTGCCAATGCAGGTGCACCCCACCCGGGCCTTTTCCCGGGAGAATTTCCACAGCCCCTACGGCAAGGCTGAGTCCTGGCTGATCTTGGCTACCCGGCCTGATGCCTGCCTGTACCTGGGCTTTTCCCGGGAGGTAAGTCCCCAGGAGTTTTCCGCTGCCGTGGAAGAAAGCGAACGCAATAAAGAATGTATGACCGCCTTTGTCAATCGGGTGCCGGTGCGGACCGGGGATGTATTCTTCGTCAACGCCGGGGTGATCCACGCCATCGGCGCTGGATGCCTGATCCTGGAGGTGCAGGAGCCCACGGACTTTACCATCCAGCCGGAATACTGGTGCGGCGAGTATCACCTGAACAGCCAGGAAATGTATCTGGGCCTGCCCAAGGAAAAGGCGCTGGAGTGTTTTGACTTCACCCTTTTTGGCCAGCAGGTGGTGGACCAGGCGAGAAAGACGCCGAAGCTCCTGTGGGAAACGCCTTCCGTGCGTGTTGAGCAGCTGATCGGTGAGGAGGATACTCCGTGCTTCTCCATGACACGGTATCATCTCACCGATGGCGAGCTGGTGCTATCCGAGCCTGCCTCGATCTGGATCTGCACGGAAGGCAGCGGCACGGTCACGGCGGGCGGCGCCCGGCGGAAACTGAAAAAGGGCGATTATTTCTTCCTGCCTGCGGCCGCTGTAGGCAAATGCACGATAAATTCCAAAAAAATTATACAAATCGTTTGCTGTAAGGGTGGAAAATAAAGGATGATCGTAGTATAATGGCCATGATAAAAACGCGATCACAGAAGGGGGAGGCACGATCATGGCCAGATCGGCTAGGAATGCTGAATATACCAAGGATTATAACCGGAAGCTTTTTCTGCGCCTTTTACGCACGGGACCGCTTTCCCGCTCTGAGATCGCAAGGCGTATTGGCTTGACCCGCGCGGCCACGTCGCTGATCGCGGAAGAAATGATCGAAGGCGGATATGTGCGGGAAACGATCGCAACCGACAAACCGCTGGGTCGAAATCCTGTGCCGCTGCAGTTGATAGGCTCGGCCGCCTACGCCGTGGGCATCTATCTCAACCGCAGCGGCTGCCGCGCGGGGATCGTGGATATGCGGGGCAGGGTGCTGGCGCAGACGGAGCTGGCCCAGATCTCCCCGGAGCATATGGATCTTCTGAGCCAGGCCATCAGCCGCATGATCGAGGCCCATGGCATCCCGAAAGAGAAGGTGGTCGGGGCAGGGATCTCCGCGCCAGGCCCTCTGGACGGGGAAAACG
Organism: uncultured Oscillospiraceae bacterium; assembly: GCA_944387625.1. Taxonomy (GTDB): domain Bacteria; phylum Bacillota; class Clostridia; order Oscillospirales; family Oscillospiraceae; genus Faecousia. Next base: position 4,414 of record CALXFQ010000010.1, on the reverse strand, counting down.
GTAAGATCCTGAACCCTCCGGGCTTTGAAGTCTGGCACCATGTAGACATTACAAGATCTCTGCGCTCCAGGCTGGATATGCCGGTGTACCTTGCCAATGACGCGGCCTGCATGGCGCAGTACTGTCTGGGAAAGAAGGAGACCGGGGGAAGCGAGAACTATTTGCTCCTGCTGGTGGACAGCGGTGTGGGCTCTGGTGTGGTGATCCGGGGAAAGACCTTGAAGGGCGCGGGCTTCTTCACCGGCGAGTTGGGGCATACTTCCATAGACCTGAACGGAAGACCGTGCATTTGCGGAAATAACGGCTGTCTGGAAGCCTACGCGTCCATTCCAAATCTGCTTCGGGGAAGCTGCTATAGTACCTGGAAGCAGGTGATGGACGGACGGGAGGATGCTCTTGCCAAGGAGCTTTTCCAACGGGAGATGGACTACCTGACGGTAGGCATCGTGAACATGGCCAACCTTGTCAGCATCGACACCGTTTTGCTGGCAGGCGATCTGCTCTATCGGGCGGACCTGACCGCCTCTGCCCTGGAGAAGCAGATCAATCAGCGGCTGCTGCGGCGGGAGATCATGCCGATCCGGGTGCTTCCGTCCTGTTCCGGGCCGGACGTGCCGATCCAGTCGGCGGCGGAACTGGCCTTCGACTGGTTCCTGCGGGCATAAATGAAGAAAAGCTGTTACGGGCCGGAAAGCCTGTAACAGCTTTTTTGCGCCTGAATACAAGACAGCGCCCCGGTCCTGCCGCCTTGACTTTTGGCGGCAAAACAGGCAGGCAAAGGATCAAAACCTCTTTGCCCGCCGCTGAGCCCATACCTGCCGACGCGCAAAAGCCCTGCGACCCTGGAAAGACGAAAACAAAGTCCGCGGCGGCGCAAGCCGATCCTGAGATCCTTGCGTGTTTGATGCCCCTGATGAATATGTCCTTTGAGCCGGGGCGCTGTGTGGAAACGATCGAGAAGATGAGCGAAGGGCCGAAAAAGGACATTGCCCTGGCAGAGTACTACTATTTCAGCGGCAGAGCGGAAAAAGCCATACAGGCAACGGCGGCCTATCTTACCGCGCCGGACACGGCTGCCCGGCTCTCCGCCTGGTGGATCTACGCGTATGCCTGTTTGTCCATGGACCGGATCGACCACGCCCGCTATGCGCTGAGACAGATCCAGAATACTCTGTCCGCCAGCGGCGAAAAGGACCCCACCGTTCGCTCTATGGAGGTATTCGTCGTCTTCGCGGCGGCGGTACTGCTGCATCTGCCCCTGCCGGAGAAGATGCCCGCCACGGAAGATTTCCTGCCGCTGCTGCCCCAGGGCCTTCGGGCCTTCGCGCTGTATGTCCAGGCACACTATCTGTATCTGAAAGGTGCGTACGCCAACAGCGCCGGGATGGCGGAAGCCACCCTTGCCATGGGCGCTTCCGGCTATCCGATCCCGGCCATTTATCTGCATTTGGTGGCGGTGATGGACTATACCAGCTTGAAGCAGCTGGACCGGGCGCAGGTCCATCTTCTGGCGGCCTGGGAGATCGCCCGCCCCGATGACCTGATCGAGGGCTTCGGGGAGCATCACGGTCTTCTGGGCGGGATGCTGGAAGCGGTCATCATACCCAGGTGGCCGGAGGATTTTAAGCGGATCATCGCCATTACTTACAGCTTTTCTGCCGGATGGCGAAAGATCCACAACCCGGTGACCGGCCACAATGTTGCCGACGATCTGACCACCACGGAATTCGCTACCGCCATGCTGGCGGCCCGGGGATGGACGAATAAAGAGATCGCGCAGCACATGAATATATCCGCCCATACCGTGAAGCGGCACATTTCCACCGCGTTGCATAAGCTTGGCATCAGCCAGCGGCGGGAGCTGAAAGAATATATGCTCAAATAGTCCCTTTGCCGAAGCACCGGCTTTGACACTGCCCGTTTTACCCTCTGAAACGGGTGATGTCAAAGCCGGTATTTTTGTTATCATAGTAGTTGTGAGAGAAAAGCCTTTGCCCAATGCAGTAGAGAAATGTAGGAGGGATCAAGAGATGAAAAGAAGATCGTCCGCCAAACGGTTGGTCGCCCTGGTGCTCTGCCTGTGCGTGACCGCGGCCACGCTGCCGTCCTCGGCCTATGCCGCCATAGGCGACTTGACGAAAAACACCGCCCGGGAAAACCAAAGCATCCTGGAGCGGCTGGAGAACTTCACCGGCGACAGCTACGAAGAGGCCTTCGAGCTGCTGCGCTCCCTGGGGCTGCTGGATGAGAACGGGCAGCTCATCACCGACAAGACACTTGTATTAAACGGCGCAGAGTACACCCTCGACCAGATCGAGGCGCTGCTGAGCGCCCCGGACACGGATCTGACCCAGGTCGGATATGTAGACGGCGTTCCCATCCGCCTCAGCGACCTTAAGACCGTGATCGCCATTGAGCGGGAATTGGAGTACCTTCAGGAAAAGTACTTCACCGGCCAGACCTTTGAAGGGGAGGCGCTTGAGAACCTGGACCGCCTCCTGGCCCAGCTTCAGTCCTCGGGCATCACCCTCCAGTCTTCCGGAAGCGCCGTGAGTGTGCCGGTGTTCTCTCAGGAGGGGAGCGACAGCAACATCAACGGATATGATTCCTACTATGTCCGCTCCAACGCCATCAGCTTAGAGGCCGGCGATACCTTCAAGGTGAAATTCAAGCTTGCCGTGCCGGAGGCCTTCCGAAAGATCAATGCGGATACCACCATCCGGGTGGCGCTGGATCGTACAAAAAACGCCCACGCCCCCTTTGCCTATGTGGATGTTAAAGTCGCCGACGCCATCGACGATCCGGACAAGGAATATGGACGAATTCGACCACAGCCAGAGCGGTCTTACCCTGGACTACGGCAACATGAGCTCTGACCTGAACGTCGGCGTTCCGCCCCTGAGCGACTTGACCGATATGGCCAAAGGCACCTATGACTTTGCCGGGTCCGTGAGTGAAGCCCAGTTCATGGGCAGAAATTCCGGCCTGGACATCGGCGCTCAGCTGCAAGGCTACTATGAGGGCCAGTTCTACTACGACAGTCAGCAGGGCGAGTGGATGTTCCGTGCCACAGGCGGCGGCATGAGCGCCGGTGCCAGCCTCAGCTTCCAGGCCAACGTCAACGCTTGGGTAGGTCCGCTGCCTGTCACCGCTACCTTTGCCGCGGGCGTGGCCCTGCAGCTGGAATTCAAGGCCGCCACGGTCTACACCGATCAGGCGGACACCGCCGGCTGGACGGCTGAGGCGCTGGCCAGCGATTCGGTGAACGACTATCTTACCACGCTGCGTATCCAGGGCTATATCGACGCCTTCGGCGGCGTTGGCTTTGACTACAGCCTGCTGGCCCTGAAGATCGGCCTTTTCGGCAGACTGACCGGCGACACCACCAACCACTTCCTCTCCCGCACCTATTTGGAGAGCGGCAGCCGTATCCTGTGGCATAGACGCGGCGGTGTTCTGGCGCAGTACTTACGGCGCCGATGAGAACGATCTGACCTCCTTCGATACCAAGGACACCATCGACTTCAGCAGATACGACTATTTTGGCGGGAGCTGGAGCGAAGCGAAGGAGGTCTACAACGGATCTCTTGGCAGCGTGAAGGGCATGCAGGCCGCCATGATCCACAGCGGCAACGCCATCGTGGTGTTCGTCCTGGACCGCGATCCCGAAAACGACAGCTCCGCGGACTGTGAGATCGCCTACCGTGTGATCTATGCCGACAACACCATGAGCGATTTGGTGGTGCTCACCAACGCCGCCGTCACCTCCGCCGGAGTGTCCCTCAGAAACAATTCTCTCCAGCCGCTGACCTCCGCCACGCTGGTGGCGTCCCTGCTGGACGAGAACGACCAGCTTCTGGAAACGGTACCTACCGGTATTTCCGGCACGCTCAACGGGGAGACCGGGCAGACGGTCACCGTGGAGTTCAGCCAATTGGGCAGCCGTGTGGTGGTATACGCGGCGGCGCCCGGCGAGGATCTTCTGATCTTTGAAGGACTGCCGGTGTCCATCGGCGACTTCACCCAGGGCGCGGAGGGCAACTACACCTATTCCATTTCCGGCGTCACGGCGGAAAAGACGCTGGTCACCGCCATCTCCGGCGACGGAGAGGCCGTCACCATCAACGGGGAGAAGGTCAACAGCCTGTCCGTTCCCATCGGTGTGGACGAAACAGCCATTACCGTATCGATCGGCAGTGACACCTATGTTCTGAACATCACCAGCACCCACACCTGCGATTTCAGCGGGGACTTCGATGCCTATGATGAACATGGACATTGGCACATCTGCGACCGCCCGGGCTGTACGAAGACAGACGAGCCGGTCCCCCCACAGCTTCGTCCACTACGTCTACAACAACGATGCCACCTATACCAGCGACGGCACCGAAACTGCCACCTGTGAAGCCCCCGG
>CALXFQ010000009.1 GCA_944387625.1 uncultured Oscillospiraceae bacterium | reverse complement strand
GACCTTCCTCCATCTGCTCACCCAGGACCTGCAAAAAAAATGAGCGATGCCAAGCATCGCGCATCAGCCTGTCGAAAAAGTCCAGAAAAATGCTGGGTCTTTCGACTGGCTGAGCCCCGCAAAGCGGGGCCTTGGCTCTCCCTTTGGGGGTGAGCGAAGCGAAGTCGCGGTAGTGAATGACGGTCCGGTGGACCGTCAGAGCCGCGACCGGGCGCGCCGCAGCGCGCTGGCACGGACCCGCAGGGGCCGTGACTGAGAGGGTAGAGGTGCTCCGCATTTGAGGAACGTTATACAAAAAAACGAACGTTGCCACCCTCTCCGTCAGGCCGTTCGGCCTGCCACCTCCCTCAAAGGGGGAGGCAAGTGGGTGGGCAGAATGTCGAGGCGTGGTACAAAAGTCCCGAAGGGGGTCTTCGACAGTCTAAAATGAGCGATGCCAAGCATCGCTCATTTTTTCTTGGGTCGCTGGGACAGGAGCAGGCGGGCCAGGGTGGACACCAGCAATATCGCCACCGCCATCACACCGGCTACCGCGGCGGTGTGGATCGCCTGGTCCACGAACAGCCGCATCTGCCCATGGACCACATGGTCCACGGCGAAGTAGATCCCGGCACCGGGGATCAGGGGAAAGATCGACACCACCAGGTAGGAGATCGCCGGGAATTTCCGGATCCGGGCCATGATCTCCGAGTACGCCCCGGCGGCGATGGTGGCCCAGAAGTAAGCGGCCAGGTCGTTCATCCCCAGTCCCACGGCACCGCTGTAGATCCCCCAGGACAAGATCCCGCCGGCGGCACAAAGGGCCATGCCCCAGCCGTGGATGTTGAACACGATACAAAAGCCCAGGCATCCGATCAGGCAGGGGACCAGGCCGGTGATCGGGCCGCCCATGGTGGTCTGGGGGCTTACCGGGGGGCCCCACAGCGCGGCGGCGGCGTTCCAGGCGGCGGCGGTGCCCAGGCCGATCGCCACCGCGATCAGCACCACCTGGACGATCCGGTTGACGCCGGAGTTGGTGTCCCCGAAGATGATGTCCCGCATGGCGTTGGTGAACAGCAGTCCCGGCACCAGGAGCATCAACGCCCCGATCGTTACCATGTCCGCGTTTTCCGCGATCCCCACCGCCGCCAGGGCATAGGCAAGCAACGCCATGGGGAAGGAGGCGGCCAGGATCTTGAAAAATTGGCTGGCCTGCTGACGGTCCAGAAACAGCGCCACCGCGCCTACCAGCAGGCCGCACAGGCCGCTGCACAGCCCATCGGTCACGCTGCCGCCGAAGAGCATACTAAATCCGAAAGCCCCCAGAAAGTGGCCCAGCAGGCGGATCGGGATGGGGTAGTACCGCCGCCGGGCGCGGGCCTCTGAGAGCCAGGCCACAGCCTCCGCCGGGGCGGGGCGCTGGGCGCAGATCTTCCGGCTCAGGCCGGAGAACAGCTCCACCCCGTCCAGGTCGTTGCCGTGGATGCCGATCCGGCGCATCCGGGTCCGGGGCTTGCCGATGTCTGTTTCGATGCTCACGATCAGGCAGTTGGGGATGGCGAAGACCTCCGCCCGGAAGCCGTAGGCGTCCATCACCCGCTGGACCGTTTCCTCCACCCGGAAGGTCTCCGCGCCGCACATAGCCAGCTCATAGCCCAGGTCCGTTGCCATATCCAAAAGGGTATCGTGTTCCATATCTTCACCCCTTAGAAGTTCAGGATAACCTCGTAAGTATACCACAGCCTGAGGGAAAAGCAAGAGCGCCGTCCAAGAAATGTGGAAGATCACACCGGGCCGGGGCCACGGTGTGATCGCTTTTATAGATAATGCCGCAGGTATTGGCCGGTGTAGCTTCCTTCCACGGCGGCCACTTCCTCCGGGGTCCCCTGGGCCACCAGATAGCCGCCCTGGTCGCCGCCCTCAGGGCCTAAGTCGATGATGTGGTCGGCGGTCTTGATCACGTCCAGGTTGTGCTCGATCACCAGCACCGTGTTCCCCGCGTCCACCAGCTGGTGGAGGATCTGGATGAGCTTGTGGACGTCGGCGGTGTGCAGGCCGGTGGTAGGCTCGTCCAGCACGTAGATCGTCCGGCCGGTGGATACCCGGGCAAGCTCCGTCGCCAGCTTCACCCGCTGGGCTTCGCCGCCGGACAAGGTGGTGCTGGCCTGGCCCAGCTTCACATAGCCCAGGCCCACGTCCACCAGGGTCTGGACCTTCCGGCGGATCTTGGGCAGGTTCCCGAAGAACTCCAACGCCTCCTCAGCGGTCATGTCCAGCACCTGGGCGATGTTCTTGCCTTTGTAATGGACCTCCAGGGTCTCCCGGTCGTACCGGGCGCCATGGCAGACCTCACAGGGCACATACACATCTGCCAGGAAGTGCATCTCGATCTTCACCAGGCCGTCCCCGGCGCAGGCCTCGCACCGGCCGCCCTTGACATTGAAGGAGAAGCGGCCCGGGCCGTAGCCCCGGATCTTGGCGTCGTTGGTGGCGGCGAACAGGTCCCGGATGTCGTTGAACAGGCCCGTATAGGTGGCCGGGTTGGACCGGGGGGTCCGGCCGATCGGGCTTTGGTCGATGTCGATCACCTTGTCCAGATGCCCCAGGCCCTCCACGCACCGGCATTTGCCGGGCCGGATCCGGGCGTGGTTCAGCTTGGTGAGCAGGGTCTTGTTCAGCACCTCGCCTACCAGGCTGGACTTGCCGGAGCCGGACACCCCGGTGACGCAGGTGAAGGTCCCCAGGGGGATCGACACGTCGATGTTTTTCAGATTGTTCTCCGCCGCCCCCCGGACGGTGAGATACTGGCCGTTCCCCGGACGCCGGTGGGCAGGCACCGGGACCTTTTTCACGCCGGACAGGTACTGGCCGGTGACGGAGGCAGGCTCTGCCAGGATCTGGGGCAGGGTCCCTGCCGCCACGATCTGCCCTCCGTGGCACCCGGCGCCTGGGCCGACGTCCACGATAAAGTCCGCGGAACGGATCGTGTCCTCATCATGCTCCACCACGATCAGGGTGTTCCCCAGGTCCCGCAGGTGGCGCAAGGTGGCCAGGAGCTTGTCGTTGTCCCGCTGGTGCAGGCCGATCGAAGGCTCGTCCAGGATATACAGCACCCCCATCAGGGAGGAGCCGATCTGGGTGGCCAGCCGGATCCGCTGGGCCTCTCCGCCGGAGAGGGTCCCGGCCATCCGGGAGAGGGTCAGATATTGCAGGCCCACATCCGTCAGAAACTGGAGCCGGGACCGGATCTCCCGGAGGATCTGCTGGGCGATGATCGCCATGTTCCCCTCCAGCTTCAGAGCGTCTACAAAGTCCAGGGCCTCCCGGACGCTCATTCGGCAGAAGTCCATGATGCCGATGCCCCCCACGGTCACCGCCCGGGCAATGTCCGAGAGCCGGTCCCCGTGGCAGTGGGGGCAGGGGGCGGAGGACATACAGCTCTCCAGCTCCTTCCGGGCGGACTCGGACTGGGTCTGCTTGTACCGGCGGCTGATGTTGTTCAAGATCCCCTCGAAGGGCTGTTCCAGCACCCCCATGCCGTTGCCCCGGTCATAGGTCATCCGAAGCTTTTCCTCTCCTGTGCCGTTCAAGATCACGTCCAGGGCCTTGGGCGGCAGATCCTTTACCGGTGCGGTAAGGGAGAAGCGATATTTTTGGGCCAGGGCCTCGAAATACATTCGAAAGATCGAGTCGGTCCGGGCGGCGTTCCAGCCGGACACGGCGATCGCTCCGCCGAAGATCGACTTGTCCTTGTCCGGGATCACCAGGTCCGGGTCCGCCACCAGCCGGAAGCCCAGGCCGGTGCAGTGGGGACAGGCCCCGGAGGGGTCGTTGAAGGAGAACATCCGCGGCTCCAGGTCAGGCATAGACACTCCGCAGTCCTCACAGGCAAAATTCTGGGAGAAGGTCAGGTCCTCCTCCGTGGCAGGGAGGTGGATCGTCACCACGCCCCCGGAATGGGCGCAGGCGGTCTCGATAGAGTCGGTGAGCCGCCGCCGCTGGCCCTCCTTGGCGGAGAGCCGGTCCACCACCAGCTCGATGGTGTGCTTTTTGTTCTTCTCCGGCCGGATCTCCTCCTGGAGCTCATAGCCGATCCCGTCTACCCGGACCCGGGAGAAGCCCCCCCGCCGGGCATCCTCGAAGACCTTCTGGTGCTCGCCTTTCTTGCCCCGGATCACCGGGGAGAGGACCATGAACCTGGTCCCAGGCGGCAGGGCCTCCACCCGGTCCACGATCTGGTCGATGGTCTGGCGGTGGATCTCCTTGCCGCACTTGGGGCAGTGGGGAACGCCTACCCTGGCCCAGAGCAGGCGCAGATAGTCATATATCTCCGTTACCGTGCCTACGGTGGACCGGGGGTTCCGGGAGGTGGTCTTCTGGTCGATGGAGATCGCCGGGGACAATCCATCGATGGCGTCCACGTCCGGCTTGTCCATCTGTCCCAGGAACTGCCGGGCGTAGGAGCTCAGGCTCTCCACATACCGGCGCTGGCCCTCGGCGAAGATCGTATCGAAGGCCAGGCTGGACTTGCCGGAGCCGGAGACTCCGGTGAACACCACCAGCTTGTCCCGGGGGATGGTCAGGTCCACGTTTTTCAGATTGTTCTCTCTGGCCCCCCGGACCCGGATCGTATCGCTCATGCACAGCACCTTCCTTTTTGTGTCGCTCTTATCATCATACCACGAATGAAGCCCTGCTACAAGGGGAAAAACTGCCAGAAAAATGGCCGCGGCGGCTGCCGCGGCCTTAACAGTTCAGCGTCTTGGCTGTCCGTGCTTCATCACTTCCCGCTGGTACTGGGCGATGCCCTTGGCCAGGATGTCCATGGCCCGCTCCAGGTCGTCTTGCTTGAGCACATAGGCGATCCGGACCTCGTTGATCCCCTTGCCCGGCGTTTCGTAGAAGGGAGCGCCGGGGGCGAACATCACCGTGTCCCCCTGGTCGTCGAACCGCTCCAGCAGCCACTGCTGGAATTTGTCCGCGTCGTCCACCGGCAGGCTGGCCATCAGGTAGAACGCGCCCATCGGCTCTTCCACCACCACCCCGGGGATCAGCCGCAGCCGGGATACCACCGTGTCCCGCCGCCGCCGGTATTCCTCCTTGCTCCGGCGGAAGAAATCATGGTCCACATCGTACAGCGCCGCCGCGCCTACCTGGTCGATGGTGGCCACCGACAGCCGGGACTGGCAGAACTTCAGCAGCGCCGCCTGAAGCTCCTTGTTCCGGGTGACGACGCACCCCACCCGGGCGCCGCAGGCGGAGAAACGCTTGGACACCGAGTCGATGATCACCAGGTTCTCGTCGATGTCCCGGAAGCGGGCCATGGTGGGCACGCCGAATTTGTCATCGTAGCAGAACTCCCGGTACACCTCGTCGCAGATCAGGAACAGGTCGTGCTTTTTGGCGATGTCCGCGATCATCCGCATCTCCTGCTCGCTGAGCACCACGCCGGTGGGGTTGCCTGGGTTGGTGATCAGGATCGCCCGGGTGTTCTTGGTGATCAGGCTCTCGATCCGCTCCCGCTGGGCGTATCGGTAGCCCTCCCAGGGGTTGGTGGGCAAGGCCCGGATCACGCCGCCGGCGGCGTGGACGAAGGTGGTGTAGTTGGGATAGTAAGGCTCGGGGATGATCACCTCGGTGTAGGGGTCCAGGATCGACAGGCAGGTCAGCAGCAGCGCCTCGCTGCCGCCGGTGGTGATCAGGATCTCGTCAGGGTCCAGAGCCACCCCCAGCTGGCGGTAGTAGTCCCGGATCGCGTCGATCAGCACCGGCATGCCCGGGGAGGCTTCATATTCCAAGGTCCGGGCATCGAAGCGCCGCACCGCCTCGTAGTAGGCCCGGGGGGTGGGCAGGTCCGGCTGGCCGATGTTCAGGTGAAAGATCCGTTTGCCCGCCTTTTGGGCCTGCACCGCGTAGGGGTGGAATTTCCGCATGGGCGATGGCTCACAGCGGTTGGCGTTGATAGAGATCTGCATATTGTACCTCCACCGGCAGATCTGCCGGTCTTTCTTTCGTAGTCTTTTATCAGGCGGCACAGCTCCGGGGCGGTGGCCGCCAGGGCGATCAGGCCAGGCAGGGCCATCAGGCCGTTGACGATCTCCGCCAGATGCCACACCATGCCGGAGCTGAGGATGGTGCCCAGCACCACCGTCAGCGCCTGGAGCCAGGGGATCCATCTCCAGACCTGTCTGCCCAGGAGATATTGGGCGCACCGGGCGCCGTACATCCCCCAGCCCAGCATGGTGGCGAAGGCGAACAGGCACAGCGCCGCCGTCAGGAAGATCCGGGCGCTGCCGCCCAGCACCTGGGAGAAGGCCGCCGCCGTCAGCTCCATACCGGCTTCGCCGCCATAAGGCACCGGGATCCCACTGCACAAGATCACCAGGGCGGTGAGGGTGCAGATCACGATCGTGTCCAAAAACACCTCCATGATCCCCATGAGCCCCTGCTCCACCGGGTGATCGACCTGGGCGCTGCCGTGGGCCATCCCCGCGGTGCCCATCCCGGCCTCATTGGTGAATACCCCCCGGGACACGCCGATCCGCAGGGTGGTCAGGGCGGATCCGACCAGCCCGCCGGTGACGGCCTGGGGCGCGAAGGCCCCCTGGACGATCGACAAAAGCGCCTCCGGGATCTGTCCGGCCCGAACGATCAGCACCAGGCCCCCTAAGACCAGGTAGCCTGCCGCCGCCACCGGCACCAGCCGCTCCGCCGCCCGGCCGATGCGCCTGGCGCCGCCGGAGAGGAGGATCAGCACGGTGACGGCCAGGACCAGTCCCAGCACCAGCTCCCCGTTGGGGGAGAGGGGGTGGCCGTAGTGGCCCAGCAGGTCCCGGACGGAAGTGAGCAGGGCGTCCACCTGGGTGGCACAGCCCACCCCGAAGGCGGCGATGACCCCGAAAAAGCTGTACACCGCCGCCAGAGGCCGCCAGGCAGGGCCTAAGCCCTGGCTGATCACATACATAGGCCCGCCCAGGACCTGGCCGTCTTCCACCACCCGGTAGCGCACCGCCAGGGTGGCCTCCGCCAGCTTCAGTCCCATGCCCAGCAGGCCGCACACCCACATCCAGAAGATCGCGCCGGGACCGCCGATCGCCAGGGCGCCGGCCACGCCGGCCAGGTTCCCGGTGCCGACGGTAGCCGCCAGGGCGGTACACAGGGCCTGAAAGGAGGACACGCCGCCGGTCCGCCGGTCCCTGCCGGTGAGCCGCCGCCAGAGATCTTTACAGGCGGCAGGGAACAGCCGGAGCTGGACCCACCGGGTCCTGAAGGCCAGATAGATCCCCACCCCCAAGATCAGCAGCAGCGCCGGGACGCCCCAGACGAGCTTATACACCGTATCCAGAAATCCTCCCATGATACCTCCCTAGCATACCATCATTCCCTGCTGTATGCAAGGAAAAACTTCGTTTTTCTCCAAAGACACGAAAAAGCAGCCCCCGAGTGGGGGACTGCTTTCGTAGGGCTTATTCCCAGGTGGCCCAGACCTCCGGGCGGTAGCCCACGGTGGCCTGTTTGCCGTTGCGGACGATCGGGGACTTCATCAGCCCCGGGTCGTCGAAGACCTTATCTTCCTTGGCGGCAGGGTCGTCCATGTACCGCAGCAGGGCGATCTGGTCGGACTTGCCGTCCCAGTCGATCAGCTGATCGATGCCGCCCACCGCCCGGAGCACGCTGTCAAATTCCTTGCCGGACATACCGAACCGAAGCAGGTCGATGCTCTGGAACTTGATCCGCCGCTCCTTGAACCACCGTTCCGCCTTTTTGGTGTCGAAGCATTTGCTTTTGCCGAAGATCTGGATGTTCAATATCGCACCTCCATCAGGCACAGGCCCCGGGCAGGCAGCAGGGGACCGGCGGCCGAGCGTGGAGCGCCGAAGAGGGCGGGGATGGTATCCGCTTCCCGCCGGCCCAGGCCCACCTCCACCAGGGTCCCTGCCAGGATCCGTGCCATGTTGTACAGAAAGCCGTTGCCGGTGAAGTCCAGCCACAGCTCCGGCCCCTGGCGGCAGATCTGGATCTGATCCAGCCGCCGCAGGGTGGACTTTTTCCTGGACTTGGCGGCGCAGAAGGCGGAGAAGTCGTGCTCCCCGATCAAATGGGCCGCCGCCTGCTCCATGGCAGAAAGATCCAGCGCCTCCGGCATCACCGTCACATACCGCCGCTGGAACACACAGGGGTCCTGGCTGTTCCAGATCCGGTAGCGGTAGGTCTTGGCGGCGGCGTTCAGCCGGGCGTGGAACCGCTGGGCGCACTCCTTACAGGAATATATGCCCACATCCTCCGGCAGATACCGGCGTAGCGCCTCCAGGATCTGGTCCGCCGGCATTTGGCTCTGGCAGTGGAAATTGGCCACCTGGCCCAGAGCGTGGGCCCCGGCGTCCGTCCGGCCGCTGCCGCAGACCTGGATCTGCTCGTCCAAGATCCGGGAGAGGGCCTGCTCCAGCTTGCCCTGGATCGTGTCCTCCGTTCCGGGCAGCCGCTGCCAGCCCCGGTACCGGGTGCCGTCATAGCACAGGTCAAGGCGTATATTACGCATAGTCCTCCAATTCCTTCCTGGCCTCCTGCACATTATCAGCGGAGAACAGGAACTTTCCGTCCTGATCGTATACTTGCACATGGCCCTGGACATACCGCATGGAGAACATGGTCATCATCCTTTCGTTGCTCTTTGACCATATCTTACAAGGCGGTATGTCCAATAAAACGTACTAATTACACCACTTCGTAGCCCGCGTCGGAGATCGCCTTGCGGACCGCCTCCAGGTCGGCGTCGCCGGTGACGGTGACATTCTTGGCCTGCAGGTCCACCACCGCGTCGGTGACGCCGGGGACCGCCTGGCAGACCTTCTCCACCATGGCTTTGCAGTGGGCGCACATCATGCCGTTGACATAGATCACAGTTTTCATATTTACTTCCTCCTTGATCTTAGGGGCCTGGGCCGCGGGGGCGGCCAGGGTCTTAGGTTTAAAGGACCGCAGCCGCAGGGCGTTGGTCACCACGAACACTGAGCTAAGGCTCATAGCCGCCGCCCCCAGCATGGGGCTGAGTTGCCACTGAAACGCAGGGTAGAGCACACCGGCGGCCACCGGGATGCACAGAGCGTTGTAGAAGAAGGCCCAGAACAGGCCCTGCTTGATGGTCCGCAGGGTGGCCCGGCTCAGCTCCACCGCGCCGCTGACGCCAGCCAGAGAGCCGGTCATCAGCACCACGTCCGCCGAGTCCATGGCGATGTCCGTGCCTGCCCCCAGGGCCATGCCCACGTCGGCGGTCACCAGCGCCGGGGCGTCGTTGATCCCGTCGCCTACCATCAGCACCCGCCGGCCTTTTCCCTGCAGGTCCCGGACCACCGCGGCCTTATCTCCGGGGAGCACATCGGCCACCACATGGCCGATCCCGGCCTTGTCCGCCACCGCCTGGGCCGTGCCTTCATTATCGCCGGTGAGCATCACCACGTCAAGCCCCAGTTTGGTCAGGGCCGCCACCGCCTGGGCAGAGTCGGGCTTGAGCACGTCGGCGGCGGCGATCGCGCCCAGGTACTTTCCATCGGCGGCGAAGTACAGCGGGGTCTTCCCCTGGGCGCGCAGGTCCGGGTATTCAGGCACGTCGATCCCAAGCTCTTCCATTAGCCGCCGGTTGCCGCCGTGGCAGCGTTTCCCTTCCACCACGCCGGTGACCCCCCGGCCGGGCAGGCTCTGGAACTGCTCTGCCTCCGGGAAGGGCCGGTCGCCCCAATGGGCCGCGATCGCCTTGGCGAAGGGATGCTCGGACCGGGCCTCCAGCGCCGCCGCCACCGGCAGCAGGTCCGGGTCCTGGCTGAGCACGTCGGTGACCTCCGGCTTGCCGGTGGTCAGGGTGCCGGTCTTGTCCAGCACCACCGTGTCCACATGGTGGAGGTCTTCCAAAGCGGCGGCGTTTTTGAACAGCACCCCCATCCTGGCCCCCCGGCCTGTGCCGACCATGATCGCCACCGGGGTGGCCAGGCCCAAAGCGCAGGGGCAGCTGATCACCAGCACCGACACGGCGAAGGTCAGGGCGGTGGACACGCTCTCGCCCAGGGCCAGCCAGATGAGGAAGGCCGCCAGGGCGATGGTCATGACCACCGGCACGAAGATGCCGGAGATCTTGTCCGCCAGCCGGGCGATCGGGGCCTTGGAACCGCCGGCCTCCTCCACCATCCGAATGATCTGGGACAAGGTGGTGTCTTCCCCCACCTTCTCCGCCCGGAAGCGGATGTAGCCTTCGGTCACCGTGGTGGCGGCGGCCACCTGGTCCCCGGGGCCTTTCTCCACCGGCACGCTCTCCCCGGTAAGGGCGCTCTGGTCCATGGCGCACCGGCCCTCCACCACCACCCCGTCCACCGGGATGCTGCCGCCGGAGCGGACCACCAGGATATCGCCAGGCCGGACCTGATCGACCGGCACGGTGGCTTCCGAACCGTCTTTCAGGACCGTGGCGGTCTGGGGCCGCAGGTCCATGAGCTTGCGTACCGCGTCCCCGGTGCGGCCTTTGGCCCGGGCCTCCAGGAATTTGCCCAGGGTCACCAGGGTCACGATCATGGCGGCGGACTCAAAGTACAGGTCGTGGCCCCGGGCCGCCGCCCCGGCCAGGTCCCCCCGGCCCAGGTCCCGGGCCATGAGGAAGAGCATGGCTACGCTGTATACCAGCGCCGCCCCGGACCCTACCGCGATCAGGGAGTCCATATTGGGGGCGCGGTGCCACAGGGCTTTCAGGCCCCGGGTGTAGTAGCTCTGGTTCAGCCACAGCACCGGCAACGTCAGCACCAGCTGCAGCAGTCCGGCCACCATCACGTTTTGGTCGCCGTGGTACCAGTCCGGCACCGGCAGGCCCGCCATATGGCCCATGGTGAAGTACATCAACACGATCAAAAAAGCGGCGGACCAGCAGATCCTGGTCTTCATGGCCTTCAGGCCATCCTCCGCCGGGGCGGGGGCCTTCTTCTGCCCCGCAGGCGCGGCGGCGTACCCGGCGTTGCTCACCGCGGTCTGGATGGCGGCGCAGACGTTTTCGCTTTCCGCCTCTACGGTCATGGAGCCGTGGAGCAGGTCCACAGCCACATTCTCCACCCCCGGCACCGCCGACGTCACCTTCTCTACCCGGGCGGAGCAGGCGGCGCAGGTCATGCCGGTCACATCGAATTTGAGTTTCATCAGATCCCTCCGATCCATCTGTGGTTGACAGCATAGTATCTTTATGATACTATCATACCGGTTTATTTCCAAAAAACAAGTATGCACTTTTTTGTGCCATACTACCCAAAAGGATACTGATAGGAGGCAGCTATGCACAACGTCAACTGCCCTGTGGAAGCCACGCTGGAGCTGATCGGCGGGAAGTATAAGGCTTTGATCCTCTGGCACCTGTCCGGGGGCAAGCTGCGCTTCTCCCAGCTTCGGGAGCAGATCCAGGGCGTCACCCCCAAGATGCTCACCCAGCAGCTGCGGGAGCTGGAGGCCAGCACCCTGGTCCATCGGGAGGTGTTCCCGGTGGTGCCGCCCAAGGTGGAGTACTCCCTCACGGACCTGGGCCGGAGCATGATGCCCCTGCTGGTGGCGATGCGGGACTGGGGCGTGGAATATCTCCGCTCCAAGGCCATGGAGCCGGACTGCTTCATGGTCCGCACCGATCCCCTGGCCCAAAACACTTGAAAAGAAGAAAGGAAAAAGATCCAATATGAACATCAAGATCCTCTCCGACAGCACCTGTGACCTGTCCCCCCAGCTCCTGAAAGAGTTTGATATCGACCTGGCGCCGCTGACGGTGATCAAGGACGGGAAAGAGTACAAAGACGGGGTGACCATCGTCCCGGCGGACATTTTCCAGCACGTAGCCAACGGCGGGGCCTTGTGCTCCACCACCGCCAACAACGTGGAGGAGTACCAGGCCCTGTTCAGCCGCTATGCCGATACTTGCGACGGGGCGATCCTCGTCACCATCGGTTCGGGCTTTTCTTCCTGCTATCAAAACGCCTGCCTGGCGGCCCAGGACTTCCCCAATGTGCGGGTGGTGGACTCCATGAACCTGTCCACCGGCCAGGGCCTGGTGGTGCTGGAGGCGGTCCGGCTGGCCAAGACCGCCACGGACCTGGACGCTTTGGCGGAAGAACTGCGGGCCTTTACCGGCCGGGTGGAGGCCAGCTTCCTCCTGAGCCGGCTGGAGTACATGGTCAAAGGCGGCCGGTGCTCCATGGTGGCGGCCCTGGGCGCCAATATGCTGAACCTGAAGCCCTGCATCGAGGTGAAGGACGGCAAGATGGTGGTGGTGAAGAAGTACCGGGGCAATTTTGAAAAATGCCTGCCCATGTATGTAAAGGACCGGCTGGCAGGCCGGACGGACCTGGACGAGGGGACCATCTTCGTCACCAAGACGCCGGTGTCGGATGCCGCCTACCAGGCGGTGATGGAGGCGGTCCGGGAGCACGGCCGGTTCAAGACCGTGTATGAGACCGACGCCGGGTGTACCATATCCTGCCACTGCGGCCCCGGCACCCTGGGCATCCTGTTCATCCGCAAGTAAAACAAAACAGGCCCGGCCCGGTCCCTTGGGGGACCTGGCCGCGCCTGCTTCCATGGTATTTTACAGATAGCTTTCAGGGGGCAGTACATCCGCCAGCTCCAGCAGAGCGTGGTCCTGCTCGCCGGCATAGTCGAAGGGCAGGGACTGGGCGCGGATCGTGTCGCCGCCGGACCGCCGGAGGGCCATGCTCATGGTCACCTGGGTGCCTCCTTCCGGGGGCCGGGTCACCAGCACCGTGCCGCCATGGACGCTGGCGGCGGCGCAGATCAGGCTCATCCCCAGGCCCAGGCCGTTTTGGGGATCTTCCAGGCCGGGCTGGCGGAGATACCGGGCAAAGAGCCGGCCCATAGCCCCCTCTTCGATCCCCGGTCCCTGATCGCGGAGGGTCAGGTACAGCCGCCGGTCCCGGCGGGTCATACTGAAATACAGGACCGAGCCTTTGGGGGCGGCTTTCAAGGCGTTGGAGAGCATATTGTGCAGACCCCGCTCCAATTTCTCCCGGTCCACCAGGGTGACCGCCGGCTCCCGGGGGCAATGCCACTCCAGGGTCCAGCCGCCTTGGGCCACCAGGACGGCGGCCCGCTCCATGATCTCATCCACCACGCTGCACACGTCCATGGACACCAGCTTGGATACCGGCTCCTGGGCGTAGCGGGCCGCGTCGGACATATTGCACACCAGCCGCTGGAGCCGGAGAAGATCCCGGTCCAGCTGGGCCATGCCCGTCTCCTTCCGGTCGGGATGGAGCAGGGAGAGCCTGGAGATCAGGTCCGCCAAAGGCTGGCGTATCGTTTGGGAGGCCAGGGCCAGGGCTTGCAGCACCGGCTGATCCCGGTCCGCCTCCAGTACGAACAGCTCTCCGCCGGAAACGGCGGTGGCGGTGGCGGCGTAGCCCTCCAGGACCCCGGGCAGGAACAACGCGCCCCGGTCCAGCAGGGCGTGGTCCTGGGCCGCTTCGCCCAGCAGCGCCGACACCGGCTGGCCCGGTTCCAAAAGCAGCCGGGCGGCGGCGTCGTTGACCAGCCGCACGGTATCATCCTGGGCAAAGAAGGCCGGATGGGGCAGCAGCCCCAGGAGCCTTTCCATATCTTTCTGTTCTTCCATGACAAACCTCCTTGGGTATATCATGCGCAGAAAACGGTGGTCCTTTCCACCGAGCTCTCGACATTATTCGATAACTATTCTAACTGCTGCCCGGAAAAATAGCAAGTATGATCCGGGCCAAGAGGGTGAAAAAATGACCACATCGATCCACGACGGCCACCGGGAACGGCTGCGCCAGCGGTTCCGGGCAGAGGGCCTGGACCATTTTTCCGATATCCAGGTGCTGGAACTGCTGCTGTTCTACTGCATCCCCCGGCAGGATACCAATGTGCTGGCCCACCGGCTGCTGGAGCGGTTCGGAAGCCTCTCCCAGGTGCTGGATACGGGCTATGAGGAGCTGCGGCAGGTCCCGGGCATCGGGGCAAGCGCCGCCACCTTCCTGAAGCTGATCCCGGCGGCAGGGCGGTACTACGCCGTGGACCGAAGCCAGCGTGGAGACCGGCCGCTGCTCACCACCGAGGACTGCGGCAGGTATCTGCTGGAACGGTTCCACGGACACAGCAACGAAACGGTGTACCTGCTATGCCTGGACGCCAAGTGCAAGCCCCTGTGCTGTCCCAAGATCGGGGAAGGAGGCGTCAACTCCGCCGGGGTGCCGATCCGCCGGGTGGTGGAGGCGGCCCTGGGGGCCAATGCCACCACGGTGGTCCTGGCCCACAACCATCCCAGCGGTCTGGCCCTTCCCTCCCATGAGGACATCACCACCACCCGCCGGGTGGCGGCGGCGCTGAACGCCGTGGAGGTATGTCTGGCGGACCATCTGGTGGTGGCGGATGGGGACTTCGTATCCCTGCTCCAGTCCGGCTATTACCGGCCGGAGGAGTGCAAGATCTGCTACTAGGAGGAACTATGGACCATTTTAAGCTGGTATCTCCCTACAAGCCCACCGGCGACCAGCCGGCGGCGATCGAGGCCCTGGTCAATGGGGCAAACTGGGGCCTGCGGGAGCAGACCCTGCTGGGCGTCACCGGCTCCGGCAAGACCTTTACCATGGCCTCGGTGATCGAGAAGCTGAACAGGCCCACCCTGGTCCTGGCCCACAACAAGACCCTGGCGGCCCAGCTGTGCTCGGAGTTCCGGGAGTTCTTCCCGGACAACGCGGTGGAGTATTTCATCTCCTACTACGACTACTATCAGCCGGAGGCCTATATCGCCCACACGGATACCTATATCGAAAAAGACGCCGCGGTGAACGAGGAGATCGACCGGCTCCGCCACAGCGCCACCTCGGCCCTGTTCGAGCGGCGGGACGTGATCGTGGTGTCTTCCGTGAGCTGTTTGTACGGCCTGGGGGACCCGATCGACTATAAGTCCATGGTGGTGTCCCTTCGGGTGGGCCAGGAGCGGCCCCTGGATGACATCCTACGCAAGCTCACCGAGATCCGTTACCAGCGCAACGACCTGGACTTCTCCCGGAACCGTTTCCGCCTTCGGGGGGACACGCTGGAGATCTATCCGGCCTACTGGGCCGGGAAGGCGATCCGGGTGGAGTTTTTCGGGGACGAGATCGACCGGATATCCCAGATCGACCCGGTGTCCGGCATGGCCCAGCGGTATTTGGAGCACGTGGCCATTTATCCGGCCAGCCACTATGTGGCCTCCCAGGAGAAACTCCAGCGGGCCATGGCGGAGATATCCCGGGAGTGCGATCAGCAGGTGGCCTTCTTCCAGGCCCAGAACAAGCTGATCGAAGCCCAGCGGATCGCCCAGCGGACCGCCTACGATCTGGAGATGCTCACCCAGATCGGCTTCTGCAACGGCATCGAGAACTACTCCCGGGTGATCCAGGGCCGGGCGCCGGGAACGCCGCCTACCACGCTGTTAGACTATTTCCCGGAGGACTTTTTGCTCTTCGTGGACGAGAGCCATGTGACGCTTCCTCAGTGCCGGGCCATGTACGCCGGGGACCGCAGCCGAAAGGAGGCCCTGGTCAACTATGGCTTCCGCCTGCCCTCGGCCTACGATAACCGGCCGCTGAACTTCCAGGAATTCGACAGCAAGATCGGCCAGGCGATCTACGTTTCCGCCACGCCTGGGGACTTTGAGAAGGAGCGGTCCGGCCAGATCGTGGAGCAGGTGATCCGGCCCACGGGCCTGCTGGATCCGATCGTGGAGGTCCGGCCCATCGAAGGCCAGATCGACGATCTGATCGGCCAGATCAACGACCGTGCCGCCCGGGACGAGCGGGTGCTGGTGACCACCCTGACCAAAAAGATGGCGGAGGACCTGACGGTGTATCTGCAAAAGGCCGGGATCAAGGTCCGCTATATGCACTCGGACATCGGCGCTATGGAGCGCATGGAGATCATCCGGGACCTGCGGATGGGCAAATTCCAGGTGCTGGTGGGGATCAACCTCCTTCGGGAGGGACTGGACCTGCCGGAGGTGAGCCTGGTGGCGATCCTGGACGCGGACAAGGAAGGCTTCCTTCGCAGTGAGACCAGCTTGATCCAGACCATCGGCCGGGCGGCCCGGAACGCCGACGGCCGGGTGATCATGTACGCCGACAACGTCACCGACTCTATGGCCCGGGCGATCCGGGAAACGGAGCGGCGGCGGAAGATCCAGGACGAATACAACCAGGCCCACGGCATCGTGCCGAAGACCGTGGTCAAGTCCGTCCGGGACCTGATCGAGATCTCCTCTCCCACCCCCGAGCGGAAGGGCCGCACCGGGGTGAAGATGACCAAGGCGGAGAAGGAGCGGGAGATCGCCCGGCTGGAAAAGCAGATGAAGGAAGCGGCCAGGATGATGGAGTTCGAATACGCCGCCGTCCTCCGGGACCAGATCATCGAACTGCGGGGCAGCGACAAATGAAAGATCCCCCCGGAACATTCGTTCCGGGGGATCTTTATGGGATATACACCGGCCGCTGTTTTTTGGGCGGCGGTTCCGGGCCGTCCAGGGCGAACAGACCGTAGAGGGCGGCGGCCCGGTCCTCGATCTGCTCATAGGGGCAGTCCAGCTTTTGCCCCAGGTTGGGGTAAAGGCCGTGTTCCCGGGCCAGGGACAGCACCGTCCGGCCCCGGTCGTTCAGGGCCAACACCCGGGCATAGGGGGCGGGAGCGGCCAGGTCCTCCGCCGTCAGGCCCAGGAAGGCGCAGGCGATCATCCGGTCGATCCGGCTCCGGGCGTAGCGCTTGGATTTGACCGCGGCGGCCACGGCCTCCAAAGTGGCCTCCCGGCGGGCGGCGTGCATCAGCTTGCGCCACAGGCCCTCGGAGCCGTAGGGCAGGGCTTGGAACGCCTCTTCGGTCATGGTCCGCAGCCTTGCCAGCACGGCCCGCTCACCGGCGGACAGGGCGTGGAGGGAGGCGTTTTCATACAGGCGCGCCGTCTGGGGCGGCAGATAGGGCCGGTAGTCCTCCCCGGAGAGCATGAGCCGCCGCACCGCGGTGGCGGAGGGGTCCGTAGGGCTGGGGACCTGGTCGTGGTAGCTGCCCGGCCGGTGGATCGGCATGGGGATCATGGGAACGCCCTGGGATATGATCGCCTTGCAGTATTCCACCCCCAGGATATCGTTGGGGGAGGATACCAGCTTCGGGTCCAGGCCCATGGCCTCCAGAGCGGCGGCCCGGGCGGCAGGGAAGGACAGGCCCTTTTGGAGCGCCTGGCGCACAGCCGGGGGAAACTGGTCCGACAGCAGGGCCTGGGCGGTGGCCATCAGAGGGCCGGGGTCCGGATCTTCCGCCCCGAAGCACAGATGGGTGCACCAGGCCCCCAGCAGGGCCACGGCCTGGGCGGCAAAGCCCTCGGCGGAGGACAAGGACCCGGTGACCGGCAGCTCCAGCACCAGATCCGCCCCACTGAGGATCGCGGCCCTGGCCCGGACCGACTTGTGGACGATGGCGGGCTTGCCCCGCTGGACGAAGTCCCCGCTCATCATGCACACCAGGGCGGTATCCGGCCCCAGGGCCTGCCGGGCCAGGCCCAGCTGCTTCTCATGGCCCAAATGGAGGGGGTCATATTCGCAAATAATGCCTACGATCTGCAAAAGAGCCCCTCCTTTCCTGAAAAAAATACCGGCGAGGGCTTGCGATCTGGCCCACGATAGGATAAAATAGACACAGCTATCCGTATCATACCATAAGCGGAGCAAAATGGAAACATGAATTTGTTATTTGATTAGGAGGAGATCCCCATGAACATTCTGATCATCAACGCCGGTTCTTCGTCCCTGAAGTACCAGCTGATGGACCCTGACACCGGCGTGGTGTCCGCCAAGGGCCTGTGCGAGCGTATCGGCCTGGACGGCCGGCTCAACCACAACGCCCACGGCCGCAAGGTGGTCAAGGACATCCCCATGCCCACCCACTCCGAGGCTATCACCGCCACGCTGAACATCCTGATGGATCCGGCGGACGGCGTGATCGCCTCCGTGGACGAGATCGACGCGGTGGGCCACCGGGTCCTCCACGGCGGCATGGAGTTTTCCGAGTCCTGCATCATCAATGAGGACGTGATCAAGGCCATCAAGAAGTGCATCCCTCTGGGGCCCCTCCACAACCCGGCCAACCTGATGGGCATCGAGGCCTGCCAGGCGGTCATGCCCAGCACCCCCCAGGTGGCGGTATTCGACACGGCCTTCCACATGACCATGCCCCCCAAGGCTTACCGCTACGCCATCCCCACCGAGTACTTTGAGAACGACGACATCCGCCGCTACGGCTTCCACGGCACCTCCCACAAGTATATCGCCCGCCGGGCCGCCGCCCTGATCGGCAAGACCGAGTTCAAGATGGTCAACTGCCACCTGGGCAACGGTTCCTCCCTGTCCGCGGTGAAGGACGGCAAGTGCATGGATACCTCCATGGGCCTGTCCCCCCTGGCCGGCGTGCCCATGGGCACTCGCTGCGGCGATATCGACGCCTGCGTGGTCCAGTTCCTGTGCAACAAGTACGGCATGACCGTGGACGAGTGCCTGACCATGCTCAACAAGAAGTCCGGCGTGCTGGCCCTGTCCAACGGCCTGTCCAGCGACTTCCGGGATCTGGAGGACGGCGCCTCCAAGGGCGACGAGGCCTGCAAGCTGGCGCTGGAGAAGTTCTACTACGAGGTGGCCAAGTATGTAGGCGCTTACGCCGCCGCCCTCAACGGCATCGACGTGCTGACCTTCACCGCCGGTGTGGGTGAGAACGGCAAGGACACCCGGAAGGCCATCTGCAGTTACCTGACCTTCATGGGCGTGGAGATCGACGACGAGAAGAACAGCATCCGGGGCCAGGAGATCTGCATCTCCACCCCCAACTCCAAGGTCCAGGTCTGGGTCATCCCCACCAACGAGGAGCTGATGATCGCCCAGGACACCGCCGAGCTGGTCAAAGCTGCCAAGTAAGCCACCAAACCATACAAAAGACCATGGCGTCGCCGCCATGGTCTTTTCGCGTATAAAAGCACCGTGCCTGGGACCAGGCACGGCGCGGGGGTCTTATCGCTGGATCTTTTGATCGACCATGTGCTGCAGGGACAGCAGCGCTTCATGGTCTACCTCCGGCCGGGAAAGCAGTGCGGCGAACAGGCCGGGGAGCTGGGGCTTGTGGCGATGGCTGAAGATCGAGGCGGCGTAGTATTCCTCCCGGGTCATGGTGGGCAGGAAGGTGCGGCCGTAGGTCTTGGTCCGGCGGACGAACCCGGCTTCCCGGATCGCGCCCTTATTCAGCAGACCGTTGAGCAGGATGTGGATGGAGCTGTCCTTCCAGGACCTGTCGGCACTGTGTTCCAGCAGGTCGGACCGGGATAGCGGGGCGTCTACAGACCAGAACACGTCCATGATCTCCAGCTCGCTTTTTGTCAATTCCATCGTGTTCTCCCTCCCTTACCTGACTATTATACCGTTTTTGGCAGGAATTGTCAATTGCTTTGGGGAGGAACACAAACATTTTTTCAATATTGTTCGGATCAGGGGGCGAAGATCTCCTCCAGGAGCTTGCGGTTGGCCTCGAAATCGATGTTGTACTGATACCAGGTGCGATAGGTGGGGGAGACCTGGACATAGCCGCTTTGGAAGGTGCCGTCCGCCGGGATGCGGAGGGTATCGATCTGAGCGCCGGCGAGCATGGGGAAGACCTCCAGAGCAAGGCCCACGATCTGGTCCTTGGACAGGTCCGTGGTGAGCAGGGGCAGGATCTGGTCCATCAGGGAGAGCATGGTGGCCAGGTCCTTGGACTTGTACTTTTCAAAGATGGCGATCAGCACGTTCCGCTGGCGGCTGGCCCGGCGGTAGTCGCTGTCGATCTCCCGGAGCCGGGCGTAGTTCAAGGCCCCGGCGCCATCCAGGTGGTTCAAGCCTGCCTGCACGTCCATTTTACAGCCGTTACGCAGGTATTCCGCTTCCGCCTCCGTCAGCGTCACGTCCACACCGCCCAGCAGGTCGATCACCTGCTGGAAGCCGGAGAAGTCCACCTCCACGTTGCCGTCCACCACGATGCCGAAGTGATCGTACAGGGTCTGGTCCAGCAGAGGCATACCGCCGTACTGGTAGGCGTGGTTGAGCTTGTCACTGCCGTAGCCGGGGATGTGGACGTTCTGGTCCCGCATGATCGAGGTCAGGGTGATGTTGCCGGTGCTCTTGTTGAAGGTCACCAAGATCATGGAGTCGGACCGCTGGGTCCCTTCTCCAGGGCGGCGGTCCTGGCCGATCAGCAGGATGTTGACGATGTGGGACATATCCGGATCCTCCTCCACCGGGTCGGTGGCGGTGGGGGCCGTGGGTTCGGTGACATCGTCAGCCATGGGGGTGGTGTCGTCGGAGGGGATCGTTTCCCAGTTCTCCTGGGCCACCGAGGAGGCTTCCTCAGGCGTCAGGGAGGGATGGGTGGTCCGATAGTTGATCTTGCCCAGCAGCGCGTCTATATAGATCGCCGCCGCGCCGGCCAGGATCATCAGCAAAGCCAGGATCGCCGCGATCACGATCAGCACGATCTTCGCCCAACGGGGCATTTTCTTCTTTTCCATGGAGAACGCCTCCAAAAATCATTTTCTTTTATCATACGACGATCTTTCTTCAAAATCAAGGTCAAAAAATGCGCTGTCCCCGGGAGGGAACAGGCTCGGCCCCGCCCTGATGGGCCGTTGTATTACGTTCACCATCCCACCCAACGCCCTTGGCTCTCCCTTTGGGAGAGCTGGCACGGACCCGCAGGGGCCGTGACTGAGAGGGTCGCGGCGTTCCGTATTTTGGGGACGCTATGCAAGAACCAACGCTGGCACCCTCTCCGTCACGGCGTTCGCCGTGCCAGCGCGCTGCGGCGCGCCCCGGTCGCGGCTCTGACGGTCCACTGGACCGTCATTCACTACCGCGACTTCGCTTCGCTCAGCCCCCAAAGGGGGAGGCAAGTGGGTGGGCAAAATGTTGGGGCTTGGTACAAAAGACCCGAGGGGGGGTTCGACAGGTTGATCTAATGCGCTGTCCCCGGGAGGGGACAGCGCACTGGGAAAAAGACTTGTCAGGACTGGGGGCGGGGCTTTTCGTCCAGGGTCACCGACAAGATCTTCTGGCCGCCCTGGCTGTGCCGGTAGACCACCACCGAGATCTCATCCCCGGCTTTGAACTGCCGCAAGGCCCGGGTCAGGTCGTTCAGGCTTTCGATCTTGTAGCCGCCCAGCTCCACGATGATGTCCTGCGCCTGGATGCCGCCGGCCTGGGCGCAGCTGCCGTCGGTCACCTCCCGGACCAGGGCGCCCATGGGCAGACCATAAAGGGCCGCGTGGGTGGGGTCCATGTCCGAGACCGTGACGCCCAGGTAGGCGCCGGTGATATAGCCGAACTGCCGCAGATCCTCCAGCATCCCATACACGTCATCGATCGGGATGGCGAAGCCGATGCCCTCGATGGTGGCGCCGGAGGTGGAGGTGCCGGAGTATTTGGCGGTGGTGATGCCGATCACCTGGCCCTTCATGTTGAACAGAGGACCGCCGGAGTTGCCGGAGTTGATCGCCGCGTCGGTCTGGATCATGTTGATACGGGTGCCTTCCGCGGATACAAGGCGGTCCTTGGCGCTGACGAAGCCCACGGTCAGGGTGCTGGACAGCTCGCCCAAGGGGTCGCCGATCGCGGCCACCTGGTCGCCTACGATCAGCTCGCTGGAGCGGCCGATGGTCACCGGCTGCAGGCCGGACAGCTCGATCTTCAGCAGGGCGATGTCGTTGGACTGGTCCCCACCGATATAGGAGGCGTTATGCTCGGTGCCGTCGGCCAGGGCCACGGTGATCTGGCTGGCCCCCTCCACCACATGGTAGTTGGTGGCGATAAAGCCGTCCTGGGTGAGGATGAAGCCGGAGCCGGAGGACGAGAAGGTCACCGGCAGGCCGCTGTCCGTGTTGGTGCCGGTGGTCTTGATCGCCACCACGCTCTGAACGTTCCGGGCAAAGACCTGGGCAGGGGTCAGGCCGCCTTCGGTGCCGGTATTGGGGGTGCCGGAGGTGGAATCGCCGGTGCCGTCGCCGGGGGCCTGGTCGATCTGGGACTGGAGGGCGTCCAGCCGGTCCTGGAAGTTGAGCTGCAGGAGCCGGTTCTCCTCCTGCCAATGGCGGCTGACCACCGCCCCGGTGATGCCGCAGCCCACCACCACCATCACCAGGCACAGCGCCAGGCAAAGCACGGTCCGTGACCGGGCGCGCTTGGGGGCCTGTGGGGGCTCTGGAGGGGCATAGTCGTTTGTCCGGGGCTGCTGCCAGGCAGCTTCCGGCGCGGGGTCCTGGGCGGACGCGTCCGGCGCGCCGTTCTCCGGGTCCAGACGGGGTTCTTCGTAGGTATCCATGATGGCCTCCTGTTGGATGTTTCTATGTACACGATCGTATCATGGAGTTGTGAATGGATCATGTACGAATAAAAGAATTTTCAGCCGTCAGAAAAACCAGTGGACAGCCCAGGCGGCCATCAAAAACCCGGTCATATCCGCGATCAGGGCGGCAGGGAGGGTGTAGCGGGTCTTGTGGATCCCGGCGGCGCCGAAATAGACGCCGATCGTATAGAAGGTGGTCTCGGTGGAGCCAAGCATCACCGCCACCGTCCGGCCGATCAGGGAGTCGGGACCATACTGCCCGATCAGCTCCGCCCCCACCGCCAGGGCGGCGCTGCCGCTGATCGGCCGGATCAGCACCAGCATGGCAGTTTCCGGAGGCACCCCCAGCCACCGAAACACCGGGGCGCAGGCCCGGCTCAGGGCGTCCACCGCGCCTGAGGCCCGGAGGGCGGAGATGGCGGTCATCAGCACCACCAGGGTGGGGATGATCTGGCCGATCAGCTTCAGCCCTTCGGCGGCCCCCTGGGTGAGCAGGCCGTAGGCGTCCTCCTTCCGCCTCAGCGCCAGGACGCTGCCGCACAGCAGCACCAGTGGCACCAGATAGTCGGTCAACGGGGCCATAGCTTTCCCAGGATCCAGGCGGCGGCCAGGCCCGCCCCGGCGGAGCAGAAGCTGGCGGTCCACACCGCTGGCAGGATGTCGAAGGGGGTGGCACAGCCCTGGGCCGCCCGGACCGCCGCCACGGTGGTGGGGATCAGCTGGATCGAGGCGGTGTTGAGCACCACCAGCCGGCAAAGCTGGTCCGTGGCGGTGTCCCCCCGGGCCAGGGCCTGGGCCGCCCGGATCCCCATGGGGGTGGCGGCGTTGCCCAGGCCCAGAAGATTGGCGCAGAAATTTCCGCTCAAATGTCCGGCCAGCGCCGGGTCCGTATCCATATCCGGGAAGAGCCTGCCCAGCACCGGCCGGAACAGCCGGGCCAAAGCGTCGCTGATCCCTGCCCGCTCCAGGACCCGGCCCACCCCGCACCAAAGACATACCGACCCGGCCAGGGAGATCCCCAGGGTGATCCCCGACTGCGCGCCCTGGGCGATGGCGGAAGACAAAGACACCGGCTCCTTGGAGAAAAAGGAAAACACAAGGGACAGCAGCAAAAAAACGGTCCAGATCCAGCCCAGCAGCATGGACATCCCTCCTTTCCTTCCAGCCTATGCCCCGCCCCTCCGGGCCATGCCTGCGCCTTTGAAAAGTAACAAAATGCTACAGCCGGACAAAAAACATTTGACATCGATACGAATGATGATTATAATGATGATGAAAAAAATCATACGTTATCGATCTTTGTAAAAGAAACGATGGCCCCCTGCATGGAAAGGAGGAAAACGACGTCATGAAGTCTACTGGTATCGTCCGCAGAGTGGATGAACTGGGCCGGATCGTGCTGCCGATAGAGCTGCGCCGGAGCTTGGGCATCACCGAGCGGGATGAGCTGGAGATCTACATGGACCAGGACCGCATCATATTGCGAAAACCGGAGAATATCTGCGTTTTTTGCAATTCCTCCGATGACTTGGTGTTCTTTAACGGCAAGAATGTGTGCCGGAGCTGTGTCAGCAGATTGAACCGGCTGTGATAGATGTGTTCCCTTGCTCATAAAAGGGCCGCTGCGGAAGCAGCGGCCCTTTACATTGCCCCTGGGCGGAAAAAAGGAAGACGGCAGCTTTCCGCTGCCGTCTTTTCAGGGTGTTTATCAGCCTTCAAAATCTGCCTCGGAGGCTACTACGCCTTCTTCCGGCGCTTCCTCTACAGGCACTTCCTCCACGGTCACGTCCTCGTCGGCCCGGTCGGCGTTCTGGGCGCAGACGCACTCGTCGGCGCACTCGCACTCCTTGCAGCACGCGCCGTCGCAGTCTTCGCAGCACTCGCACTCGTCTTCGTCACAGCCAAGCAGGCCCTTGGCCCAGGACACGATCTTGTCACCGTATTTGGCGATCACATAGACAGCACCGGCAACGGCGGCCAGGGCGGTCAGGATCTTCAGGATGATCTTAACAGCTTTCATAGTGGCGTAACCTCCTAATAGTAGTCCAGAACTATTATATCCAAAGGGCACGGGAAAAGCAACCGGTTTTTTAC
Organism: uncultured Oscillospiraceae bacterium; assembly: GCA_944387625.1. Lineage (GTDB taxonomy): Bacteria > Bacillota > Clostridia > Oscillospirales > Oscillospiraceae > Faecousia. The sequence goes on along the minus strand of CALXFQ010000009.1, from coordinate 15,971 downwards.
ATTATTTGCGCCGGTGGGGATCAAATATAGCCTGCCAGGCCCCGGACGCTCACCTCGCCGGCCTGGACGGTCTCCACGGTGCCGTCACAGCGCCGGACCACCAGCCCGCCTTCCTGGTCCACGGACAGGGCGGTGGCTTCCCAGCGGCGGTCCCCCTGGATCACCGTCACCGGCCGTCCCAGGGTGACGCATTGGCGGCGGTAGCGTTCCAAGATCCCGGGCCGGTCCGCCAGGTCCAGCTTTTCCAGGCGGCAGATCATGGCGGCGGCCAGGGCGGTCCGGTCTATGGGACGGCCTGATGCCATGGCGGCGGAGATGGCCAGGTCCTGCAATCCCTCCGGGAAGTCCTGCTGGCCCACGTTCACCCCGATCCCCACCACGGCGTATTGGACCAGCCCGTCAGGGCCGATCGACAGCTCAGTCAGGATCCCGGCCAGCTTTTTGCCGTGGGCCACCAGGTCGTTGATCCATTTGATCCCCGGCCGGAAGCCGCAGACCTCCGCTACCGCGTCACACGCCGCCACCGCCACCGCGCAGGTCAGGTGCATCAGCTCCGTGGCCGGACGCTGGGGCCGGAGGATCACGGACATATACAGCCCCAGCCCGGCAGGGGAGTGGAAGGACCGGCCCAGCCGTCCCCGGCCCCCGGTCTGCATATCCGCGATCACCACCGTCCCTTCCGGCGCGCCCTGGGCCGCCAGGGCCTTGGCCTGGGTGTTGGTGGAGCCGATGGCGGCGTGGCAGTCGATCGTGTCCCGCCAGGGGTGGTCCGGGGGGAGGCAGGCCAGGATCTGGTCCTTCATCGGTCCACCGCCTTTTTCAGGGCGGCGATGTGGTCCGGGGAAGTGCCGCAGCAGCCTCCCAGCAGTGCCGCCCCGGCATCGGCGCACCGGGCGCCGATCTGGGCAAATTCTTCCGGCCCCATAGGGTAGTGGGCCAGGCCGTCGGCCCCGATCGCCGGCACCCCGGCATTGGGCTTGCACACCAGCGGCCCCCGCACCGTCCGCCGGAGCCGGGTCACCAGGTGCGGGGTCATATCGTCCGCCGCCACACAGTTGAAGCCCACCGCGGCGGCCCCCGCCTCTTCCAGGTGCCGCAGCACCGGCCCGGCATCCCGGCCGGAGAACAGGGAGCCATCAGACTGCATGGTGAAGGTGTAGAGCACCGCCCCCGCCCCCTCCAGCTCGGCGGCGGTGAGGATCGCGTCCGCCTCCAGAGGGTACATCAGGGTCTCAGCGGCCAGCAGGTCCGCCCCGCCGTGGATCAGCCCCCGGATCTGGCGCTGATAGGCCTCCACCATGCGGTCGAAATTGCACTCGTCGAAGCTGTCCAGAAAGGCGGCCATGGTGGTCAGGTCCCCGGCGATCAGGCAGTCCGGGGCGGCGGACCGGCTCAGGGCCACCAGCTTTTCGTTGATCTGCTCGGTCCGATCCGCCAGGTCCCCCAGCGCCAGCGGCTGGGCCTGGAAGGTGGGGGCGTAGATGATCTGGGCGCCGGCCTGGGCATACTGCTCCTGGAGATGGATCAATGCCTGGGGGTTTTCCAGCACCCAGCGCTCGGTGCAGCAGCCCCGGGGCATCCCTGCCTTTTGCAGGGCGGTGCCGGTGGCCCCGTCCAGGAAGCGGAGGCCCTGGGCGAGCTTCTGGTGGAACTGTCCTTTGGTGAGCATGGCGGTCCTCCTTGGATCAGATGTAGTCCCATTATAATCCCTTCCCGTCCCAAATGCAACATTGACACGGTCTTCCGTATCTGATATAACTAAAGAAAATAAAGAAAATAGGAGAAGCGCTTATGAAAAAGACGGTATTAAAAGAGTACGCCCGTTTGATCGTCCGCGCCGGCATGAACGTGCAAAAGGGCCAGGACGTGGTGATCCGGGCGGGCCTGGACCAGCCCGCTTTCGTGGAGCTGGTGGTGGAGCAGTGCTACAAGGCCGGGGCCAGGGAGGTCACGGTCCAGTTTGAGCACCAGCCTCTGAGCAAGCTCCACAACCGCTATCAGTCGGTGGAGCAGTTGGGCACGGTGAAGGAGTGGGAGAAGGCCCGGCAGCAGTATTACTGCGACACCCTGCCGTGTACCCTCTTCCTCACCAGCGCCGACCCGGACGGCCTCAAGGGCATGGACATGGCCAAGGTGGCCCAGGCCCAGGAGCTGAGATATCCCATCTTAAAGCCCTACAGCGAGGCCCGGGAGAACCGGCAGCAGTGGTGCATCGCCGCCGTTCCCGGCGCGGCCTGGGCGAAGAAGGTCTTCCCCGGTCTGCGGACCGGCGCGGCTATGGAAAAGCTGTGGGAAGCGATCTTGTCCGCCGCCCGGGTGGAGGGGGACGCGGTACGGGCCTGGGCGGATCATGACGCCGACCTGAAGGCCCGGTGCGCCTATCTTAACAGCCTGGGGATCTGCCAGCTCCACTACACCGCCGCCAACGGCACGGACCTGACCGTGGGCATGATGGCGGAGGGCCGGTTCTGCGGCGGCCGGGACACCAGCCTCCAGGGGATCTCCTTCGCCCCCAACATCCCCACGGAGGAGTGCTTCATCTCCCCCAAGCGGGGCCTGGCGGAGGGCATCGTCTACGCCACCATGCCCCTGAGCTACCAAGGCTCGATCATCGACAAATTCTGGATCCGGTTCCGGGAGGGCCGGGCGGTGGAGTCCGGGGCGGAGCAGGGAGCGGAGCTTTTAAAGACCATGCTCTCCATGGACGAGGGAGCGGCCTACCTGGGAGAGTGCGCCCTGGTGCCTCAGGACAGCCCGATCGCCCGGGGCGGCCTGCTGTTTTACAACACCCTTTTCGATGAGAACGCCTCCTGCCACCTGGCCATGGGCCGGGGCTACGCGGACACGATCCAGGGCTTCCAGGAAAAGTCTTTGGAGGAGTGCAGGGCGCTGGGCCTGAACGACTCCATGATCCATGTGGACTTTATGATCGGCTGTGACACCATGGACATCGACGCCGTCCGCGCCGACGGATCCGTGGTCCCGATCTTCCGCCAGGGCAACTGGGCGTTCTGACCGGGAACGGAAGCGCCGGATAAGGAGGGAGGTCTGATATTGGCTCATGTCACGATACAAAGTACGATCTGAGAAGACGATATCCACAAGACCAACAGACGGAAAAACGGATCGTCCATGCCCAAAAGGAGGATCCGTGAAAAGCATGATCTATCCGCATACGACCTGATCTGCAGATGGATCATTCTAAGGAGAACGATATGGGTAAAAAGATAGCACTGTCTGTGATGTGCCTTCTGATGGTCCTGCTGATCGTCAGCAATGTGTGGTTCATCCAAAAGGCCAATGAGCCGGACCTGGAGATCGTCATCGGCGCGATCCGGGAGGGTGAGTCCGGTCTCGGCTACGATTTTTTGGGGGCTGAGCCCCTTGCACAGGACGATGTGCATACCATCGTGCTGGCGCTGATCCAGGCCACGGCGGCGGAAGAGAGCCAGATCCCGGAAACGTCCCCCGATGGGGTGATGCTTATGGAAGGGAAATACAACTCCGCCTATTTCATCCGTGTCTGGATCACCGATGGAGTGGTGGTGAGCGCCCTGGGCAACGACGAACAGCCGGACTACAAGACCATCCCCGCCGGCTGGCAGGATGCCTTCGTCCAGATCGTGGAACGGGAGATCGCCCTGCGGGGGTAAGGCCCCCGGTACTGTCGTTCACGCCCCCGGCTCAGCCGGGGGCGTTTGCCGTGGCGGTGTCATAGGTCTTACCGGGAGCGAAAAAGCATAAAAGCATATTTTTAGAAAAAATACTTGCATTTTCTCCCCGGGTATGCTATGATATCCGGGCGATTGAAATTGCTGGGGTAATTACGCCCTTTAACTGATAAGAAAGAGGTGAACGACATGAGAGAAGGCATCCATCCCAACTACGAACAGACCACCATCCGCTGTGCCTGTGGCAACGTCTTTACGACCGGTTCCACGAAGAAGGACATCCGCGTTGAGATCTGCTCCAAGTGCCACCCTTTCTATACCGGCAAGCAGAAGCTGGTCGATACCGGTGGACGTGTTGATCGGTTCAACAAGCGTTTTGGCCTGAAGTAAGACGAAAGCTCGCACTGCGTGAACGTGGTGCGGGCTTTTTTCTGTTTTTAAGGCTTTTTTGGAGGATATATGGCAGAAAATTTTGAAGAACACATCCAGGAGCGGGCGGTGCTGGTGGGCCTGAACGCCGACTGCTTCACCCAGGCCCAGACCGCCACCGATCGGAGCCTGGAGGAACTGGAGGCCCTGCTGGAGACCGCCGGGGGCTTTTGCACCGGCAAGGTGCTGCAAAACCGCCACGCCCCGGACCCCCACAGCTTCATCGGCGAGGGCAAGGCCCTGGAGGTGAAGATGCTGGTGGAGGCCACCGCTTCCACCATGGTGGTCTTTGACAACGAGCTTTCCCCGGGGAATATCGGGGCGTTGGAGGAGATCCTGGGGGTGACGGTGCTGGACCGGTCCGCCCTGATCTTGGACATTTTCGCCCAGCGGGCCCAGACCCGGGAGGGGCGGCTCCAGGTGGAGCTTGCCCAGTATCAGTATCTGCTGCCCCGGCTCTCCGGCATGGGCAAGAGCCTGAGCCGCCAGGGCGGCGGCATCGGCACCCGTGGCCCCGGCGAGACCAAGCTGGAATCGGACCGGCGACACATCCGGGAGCGAATCTCCCGGCTGAAGCAGGAGCTGCAGCAGGTCCGGCAGGTCCGGGGGGTCCAGCGGGAGCGGCGGATGAAAAATTCCGTGCCGGTGGTGGCCATCGTCGGCTATACCAACGCGGGCAAATCCACCCTGCTCAACCGGCTCACCGACGCCGGGATCCCTGCCAATGACCGGCTCTTCGACACGCTGGACACCACCTCCCGGCGGCTGACCGTGGCGGAGGATCTGGACGTGGTGATCTCGGACACGGTAGGCTTCATCTCCAAGCTGCCCCATCACCTGGTGGACGCCTTCCGGGCCACATTGGAGGAATTGGAGTACGCCGATGTGCTGCTCCATGTGATCGACGCTTCCGACCCGGACCGGCAGGAGCATATCCAGGTGGTGGAACGGCTGATCGCCAAGCTGGCCCGGCCTGGGGCGCAGGTGCTCCAGGTGTACAACAAGGCGGATCTGGTCCCGGCCACCGACATCCCGGTGGGCCAGGACGTGGTGAAGATCTCCGCCAAACTGGGCCTGGGGATGGAGGAACTGCTGAAAGCCATCGAGCGTCTGGTGGCCCCCAGCCGCCACCCGGTGGTGCTGCTGCTGCCCTACGCCCAGGGCGGCCTGGTGGACACCCTCCACAAAAACACCACCGTCCGCCGGGTGGACTACACCGGCGACGGGATCGAGGTGGAGGCGGTGCTGGACGACATCCTCTATGGCCGCCTGCGGACGTATGTGGTGAAGGAGCTTTGAGCGTGGACGAATATCTGGTACCCACCGGCTTCGGTGAGGACGAGTTTTACGAGAAAAAGTCCCGTTTCATCGGCCGGATCTGGCCGGTGGAAACGGAGGAGCAGGCCCTGGAGAAGATCCAGGCCATGAAAAAGCGGCACTACGACGCCACCCACAACTGCTGGGCCTACATCCTCCGGGACGGCCCGGTGCGCTTCTCCGATGACGGAGAGCCTGGCGGCACCGCCGGGATGCCCATGCTCCAGGTGCTCCGGCGGGAGGGGCTTTATAATGTGGTGTGCGTGGTCACCCGGTACTTCGGCGGCATCCTGCTGGGCGCGGGGGGGCTGGTCCGGGCCTACACCAAGGGCGCCAAGATCGCCGTGGACGCGGCGGGCAAGTCCATGAAGCGGGTGTGGACGGCGCTGTATGTGCCATGCCCCTACAATTACTATGAGCGGGTAAAATTGGAGGTGGCCGCCTTTGGCGGCATCCTCCGGGACGTCCAGTTCGGGGCGGAGGTGGAGCTGGAGCTTCTCTTCCCCCAGGACCGGGCCAAGCCCTTCCTGGACCGGCTGACGGACATGACCGCAGGCACGGTGGAGGGGATGGAGATCGGCCAGGAATACCGGGCGTTCCCCATATAACACATATTTATATAAGGAGTGGTGATCGATGACGGTCCGGGAAGAACTGGAACGGCTGGAACACAAGCGGCTCAATCCCCTGGCGGCCTTCTCCGATGAGAGCAAGGGCCGGCCCACGCCGGAAGAGCCACGGGGAAATGACGTGCGGACCTGCTATCAGCGGGATACGGACCGGATCGTTCACTCCAAGGCCTTCCGGCGGCTGATGCACAAGACCCAGGTATTTTTGCGGCCTGAGGGGGACCACTATCGGACCCGGATGACCCACACCATCGAGGTGGCCCGGATCGCCAGGACCATCGCCCGGGACTTGGGGCTGAACGAAGATCTGGCGGAGGGGATCGCCATGGGCCACGACCTGGGCCACACCCCCTTCGGCCACGCCGGAGAGGCGGCCCTTTCCGAGTGCCTGGGCAAGCCCTTCCGCCACAACGAGCAGAGCCTGCGGGTGGTGGATGTGCTGGAAAACGACGGCCGGGGCCTGAACCTGACTTACGAGGTCCGCATGGGGATATTGGGCCACACCGGCCCCCGGGTGCCGGAGACCCTGGAAGGCCAGATCGTCCGCCGGTCGGACCAGATCGCCTATGTCAACCACGACATCGACGACGCGATCCGGGCGGGGATCTTGACCAACGAGGACATCCCCAACAGCATCTCGGAAGTTTTGGGCCACAGCCACCGGGAGCGGATCGATACCCTGGTCAGCGACCTGATCTTCAGCTCCCGGGAGGCGGGGGCGGTGGTGCTGTCCCCGGCGGTGGACCAGGCCCTGGCGGATCTGCGGGCGTTCATGTTCGACCGGGTGTACCGCAACCCGGTGGCCAAGGGCGAGGAGAGCAAGGCCAAGGGGATGCTCCAGCGGATGTTTGAATACTACTGCCGCCATCCCGAGGCCCTGCCGGAGGATTTCCAGCCCCAGCTGTCCTTCGACGGCATGGAGCGGACGGTGTGCGACTACATCGCCGGGATGACCGACAAGTACGCCGTGGACAAATACACGGAAATTTTCATCCCGGCGGGGTGGAATGTCCGGGGATGATGTGGTATAATACATAGATCAATAAAACATAGGGAGAGATCGATAGTGAACAAAAGAAAGATCTGGAATTTCCTGTTGGCCGCCCCGGCCATCGCCGCGGCGGTGGTGGAGGCCCTGCCCGGCACGGTCCAGGTGCTGCGGGCCGAGCAAAAGGTGGAGCGGTATAACTATTTCACCCTGCTGCCGGAGGATACCGCCTGGTATTGGACGCTGCTGGCGGCGGTGTTCACCATCGCGGCCGTCGTGCTGGCGGTGGTGTACCTGATGGGACGGAAGCAGAAGTGGCTCAAGCGGATCATCGGCGTGTCCTTTGCCGCCATTTTCTGCGGCACACTGCCGATCCTGCTCCAGTCCATGCCCCGGGTGATCCCCAACGTGATCCCGGCGCTGCTGCTGTGCGTCCAGTGTCTGGCGGCCTACGCCCTGACCAAGATGCCCCAGGAGGTCCAGGAAAAGCAAGGCCCCCGGCTGGAGCTCCACTGATCAGATCATAACATAAAAAAGGAAAGGAGGATCCGGCATGGCGTTTCCCGAGGCATTTATCGACGAACTGATCGCCCGCAACCCCATCGACGAGGTGGTGAGCCAATATGTGTCCCTGCGCCGTTCCGGCTCCAACCTGTTCGGGCTTTGCCCGTTCCATGGGGAGAAGACCCCCTCCTTTTCCGTGACCCCGGACAAGGGGATGTTCTACTGCTTCGGCTGTCACAAAGGCGGCGGGGTGATCAATTTCATCTCCCAGATCGAGGGGCTGGACTATGGAGATTCCGTCCGCTACCTTGCCAAGCGCTGTGGTATGGCGGTGCCGGAGGACGAGCAGTACCAGAGCCGCTACCATCAGCAGGAGCGGCTGTGGGCCATCCATAAGGAGGCGGCCCGGTTCTTCCACAGTAAGCTCTACGCCCCGGAGGGCCGCCACGCCCTGGAATATGCCCTGGGCCGGGGCCTGTCCAAGAACACCATGACCATCTTCGGCCTGGGCTACGCCCCGGACAGCTGGTCCGATCTGACAGACGCGCTCCTGCAAAAGGGCTATACCCAGGAGGAACTGCGCCAGTCCGGGCTGACCAATGTGACCAAAAAAGGGAACCTGGTGGACCGGTTCCGGGACCGGCTCATGTTCCCGATCATCGACGTCCGGGGGAACGTGATCGGCTTTGGAGGCCGGATCATGAAAAAGGACGAGGAAGCGGCCAAATACCTGAACTCCCCGGAGACCCTGATCTTCAACAAACGGAAGAACCTGTTCGCCCTGAACATCGCCAAAAAGAGCAAGGCCGGCCATCTGATCCTGGTGGAGGGATATATGGACGCCATCGCCCTGCACCAATACGGCTTCGACTGCGCCGTGGCCTCCCTGGGCACGGCCCTGACCGAGGACGGGGCCGCCCTGCTCAGCAAATACACCGACCAGGTGGTGCTGATCTACGATGGAGACGAGGCGGGCCAGCGGGCCACCCAGCGGGCGATCCCGATCCTGGAAAAGACCGGCCTGCAGGTGAAGGTGCTGAAGATGCGGGACGCCAAGGACCCGGACGAATTTCTGAAAAAGTTCGGCGCGGATCGATTCAAGCTCCTGCTGGAGGAGTCCGCCGACCGGGTGGAGTATCAGCTCACCGCGATCCGAAAAAAATACGATATCCGTGTGGATGAGGAGAAGATCCGCTATATCCAGGAGTCTGCCCAGCTCCTGTCCACCCTGTCCAGCCCCGTTCAGCGGGAGGTCTACGGTCACCGGGTGGCGGAGGCCGCGCAGATCTCCTACGAGGCGCTGAAAATGGAGGTGGACAAGGCCTTCGAACAGCGGATCGGCAAGGAGAAGCGCCGCCAGGAGAAGATCGACCTGGCCCCGGCCCGGAACCTCCAGCCCAAGAGCCGGTCGATCCGCTACGACAACATCCGCTCCGCCATGGCGGAGGAGCAGGTGCTGGCCATGATCTTAAAGGAGCCGGCCCTGCTGGAGCAGACCAAGGGCCTGAGCGCCCAGGAATTTTCATCGCCCCTGCTGGGCCGGGCTTATGACCAGCTCCTGCGGCGCTACAGCCAGGGGCTGGAGGTGCGGCTGGGGGTGCTCACGGACATGACCGATGAGGAGATGTCCCACCTGGCCCTGATCAGCCAGCGCCAGGACGGGCCGGTGAACGAGGAGGCCCTGAAAGACTGCGTCCGCCGGATCCAGGCGGAGCATCGGAAGACCACCGTGGATTCAGACCAGGATCTGCTGGCCTTCCGGGACCAGATCAAGGACAGAAAAGGAATGAAGATATGACCATCGCCTATCAAGACCCGGCTGCCCCGGTGAAGACCGGCGAGGAGGACGTACAGCAGTATCTCCGGGAGATCCGCCGCTACCCCCTGCTGACGCCGGAGGAGGAGCGGGCCTTGGCCCAGCGGTGCGCCCAGGGGGACGAGGAGGCCATCCGCCAGATGGTCAGCGCCAACCTTCGGCTGGTGGTGTCCGTGGCCCGGGAGTACGCCGGCCGGGGCGTGCCGCTGATGGACCTGATCCAGGAGGGGAGCATCGGACTGCTGGCGGCCGCCAGGAAGTTCGACCACACCCGGGACCTGCGCTTTTCTACTTACGCCACCAAATGGATCCGCCAGGGGATCGGCCGGTGCTTACAGGACCATGGGGCTTTGATCCGGGTGCCAAAGCACACCGCGGCCCTGATCCGCCAGGTCCATACCGCCCGGCAGGAGCTGGCCCAGGAGCTGGGCGCAGAGCCGGATCTGGAGCAGATCGGGCAGCGGTGCGGCCTTTCGGCGGACAAGGTCCGCAAACTGCTCCGGCTGGCCCCGGAGGTCTGCTCCCTGGACGCCCCTGCCGGGGACCAGGATCAGGGCCTGGGGACGCTGTTGGAGGATACCAACGCCCCCTCCCCCCAGGAGCGGCTGGTCCGGGAGGAGCTGGAGAGGACCATGGAACAGCTCATGTCCACCCTGACGGACCGGCAGCGCCAGGTGCTCCGCCTGCGGTTCGGCATGGCCGACGGCACCTGCCATTCCTTGGAGCAGATCGGCCAGCAGCTGGGGATCTCCAAGGAGCGGGCCAGACAGATCCAGCACCAGGCCATGGACAAGCTGAAGGTCCAGGGCCGGAGCATGGGATTGGAGGATTTTTTATAATGCTTGGGTTTGTATTCGAGCCTGCCCCCTGGGAGCAGGCTTTGGAAGAGTTGACACCGGGCGCGGCCCTCTCCGCCGCCCGGTTCCTGACGCTGATGGAAGGGGAGGAAGAGGACGCGCTGGAACAGGCCCTGGATCTGCTGGAGGAAAAACAGATCTGGCTGGATGTGCGCGATCTGCCCCGGTATCCCGGCGGGGAGGCGGCTGTGCGCTTGCGCCGGGAGGAGGAGCTGGTGAAGGAACACCGGCTGTTGGAATGTTTGGAAGAGAACGACCCTCTGCGGCTGTATTTGGAGGAGCTGGCCCAGATCCCGGCCTTTGGAGATCTGGAGGCGCTGGCCCACCGTCTGCGCCAGGGGGACCGGCAGGTGGTGGAGCAGATCGCCAGTTTGATGCTCAGCCAGGTGCTCCACGAGGCATACGGCCTGGTGGGCCGGGGGGTCCTGCTCCAGGATCTGATCCAGGAGGGCAGTCTGGGCCTGTGGCGGGGCATTTTGGCCTACCGGGAGGGGGACCTTCAGGCCCACTGCCTCCGATACATCCGCTCCGCCATGGCGGTGGCGGTGACCATGCAGGCCCGCAGCTGCGGCGTGGGCCAGCGGCTCCGCCAGGCCCTGGAGGACTACCGGGCGGTGGACGAGCGGCTGCTGTCCGAACTGGGCCGCAACCCCACCCTGGAGGAGATCGCCCAGGAACTGCACATGACCCGGGAGGCCACCGCCGCCGTGGCGGATATGCTGGAGAGCGCCCGGGACCTTGCCCAGGCCAAGCGCCCCCAGGAGCAGGAGGAGCGGCCGGAAGAGGAGGATCAGGCGGTGGAGGATACCGCCTACTTCCAGGCCCGCCAGCGGATCGGAGAGCTGATGACCGGCCTGGACGAACAGGACCGGCAAGTGCTTTCCCTGCGGTTCGGCCTGGAAGGGGGCAAGCCCCTGTCTTCCGAGGAGACCGGCCGCCGTCTGGGCCTGACCCCGGAAGAGGTGGTGGCCCGGGAGGCCGCCGCCCTGGCAAAAATGAGAAAAAACGGCTGATCAGAGCAGAAAGAGGGATACTGAATATGGCTAAAACTTATTCCATCGCCATCGACGGCCCTGCCGGGGCAGGCAAGAGCACCATCGCCAAGCGGCTGGCCGGGGAACTGGGCTTTCGATATGTGGATACCGGCGCGATCTATCGGACCGTGGCCTATTTTCTGGACCTGCTGGGCATCAGCCCCAAGGACGCGGACGGCGTGGAGCGCTACATCGACGAGCTGACGATCGGCATCGGGTATGATGAAGAGGGCATCCAGCATATGATCATGAACGGCATGGATGTTACAGGAGAGATCCGGACCCAGGACATCTCCCAGAAGGCCTCCCTGGTGTCCGCCCACAAGGTGGTCCGGGAGGTACTGCTGGATATGCAGCGGGAGGTGGCCCGGCAGTATGACGTGATCATGGACGGCCGGGACATTGGCACCGTGGTGCTGCCCCAGGCGGATGTGAAGATCTTCCTCACCGCCGATCCCCAGGTCCGGGCGCGGCGGCGGTATGACGAGCTGATCGCCAAGGGCCAGAAGGCAGATCTTTCCACCATTTTGAAGGAAGTGGAGCAGCGGGACTACCAAGACACCCACCGGGCGGTGGCTCCGCTGAAGCAAGCCAAGGACGCGGTGAAGGTGGACACCACCTGCCTGGACATCGACGCTGTGGTGGCGGCCATCCGCCAGATCGTAAAGGAGAAGATCGGTAAATGAGCGTGACCGTAGCCAAAAGCGCCGGGTTCTGCTTCGGCGTGTCCCGGGCGGTGGAGCTGGTGGAGCAGGCCGCGGCCCAGGGCGGCCAGGTGGCGACCCTTGGCCCGATCATCCACAACCGCCATGTGGTGGCCCGGTTCCAGGCCCTGGGCGTCCGGGTGATCGGATCCGCGGCGGAAGCCACCGCCGGTATGACGGTGGTCGTTCGGTCCCATGGGGTCTCCCGGCAGGTGATGCAGGCGCTGGAAGCCACCGGCGCAAAGGTGGTGGACGCCACCTGTCCCTTCGTCAAGCGGATCCACGGCATCGTATCCCGGGCGGAGGAGGAGGGGCGAGTGCCGGTGATCATCGGCACCCGTTCCCACCCGGAGGTGGAGGGGATCGCCGGCTGGTGCGGCAAGTGTCATGTTTTCGAGGACCTGGAAGAGCTGGAGCGCTGGGCCATGTCCGGGGAAGTGGACAAGGACGCCCCCATCTGTATGGTCTCCCAGACCACATCCACCGAGGCCCTATGGAAAAAATGTTCTATTTTTGCAAAAAAACAGTTTACTAACTTGAAAATATTTGATACAATATGCAAAGCGACGGAAGATAGGCAGTCGGAAGCGGCAGTTTTGAGCGCCGCCTGCCAGGCCATGGTGGTGGTGGGCGATCCCACCAGCTCCAACACCGGCCGCCTCGCGAGCATATGCCGGGAACACTGCCCCCGGGTGGCTCTGGTGGACAACGCCGCCGAGCTGGACCCGGCTTTTTTCTGCGGCGTATCCCATGTTGGAATCACGGCCGGTGCTTCTACACCGGCGTGGATAATAAAGGAGGTCAACAAGACGATGAGCGAAATTACGAATGTTGAGACTGTACAGGAGGAGAACTTTGCCGAGCTTCTGGAACAGTCCATCAAGACTTTAAATACAGGAGATAAGGTCGTTGGTATCGTTACCTGCATCGGTAACACCGAAGTCCAGGTGGACCTGGGCACCAAGCACGCCGGTTACATCCCTTACGATGAGATCAGCACCGATCCTTCTGTGAAGCCTGAGGATGTCCTGAAGGTGGGCGACGAGATCGAGGTCTTCGTGGTCCGGGTCAACGACCAGGAGGGCACCGTTCAGCTGTCCAAGAAGAAGCTGGACGGCATGAAGGTCTGGGACGAGATGGCCGCCTATGTGGAAGACAAGACCACCGTGGAAGGCGTGATCACCGAGGACAACAAGGGCGGCCTGGTGGCCAATGTCAAGGGCGTCCGGGTGTTCATCCCCGCTTCCCAGTCCGGCATCGCCAAGGGCGGCGACATGACCGGCCTGAAGGGCCAGACCGTGAAGCTGAAGATCACCGAGGTCAACCGTGCCCGCCGCCGTGTGATCGGCTCCATCCGGGCTGTGGCCGCCGAGGAGCGGAAGGCCAACCGGGAGAAGATCTGGGCCGAGATCGAAGTGGGCAAGCAGTACCACGGCGTGGTCAAATCCCTGACTTCCTACGGCGCTTTCGTGGACATCGGCGGCGTGGACGGCATGGTCCATGTGTCCGAGCTGAGCTGGAATCGGATCAAGACCCCCGCGGATGTGGTGAAGGTGGGCGACGAGATCGATGTGTACGTGATCGGCTTCGATCCTGAGAAGCACAAGATCTCCCTGGGCTACAAGACCGCCGAGATGAACCCCTGGAACCAGTTCATGAGCAAGTTCTCCGTGGGCGACGTGGTGGATGCCAAGATCGTGAAGCTGATGACCTTCGGCGCATTCGCTGAGATCATCCCCGGTGTGGACGGCCTGATCCACATCTCCCAGATCGCGGACCGCCGGATCGGCAAGCCCGAGGATGTGCTGGCCGAGGGCCAGGAGGTCCAGGTGAAGATCACCGATGTGGACGCCGAGAACAAGCGGATCAGCCTGTCCATCCGTGCTCTGCTGGAGGAAGACACCGCTGAGGACGCGGAGTAATTTCAAAACATACCGGGGCTGGCCATGGCTGGCCTCGGTATTCGCACATAAAGGAGGGTATTTACATGGTCAAGCACATCGTTTCCTACACCTTCCGGCAGGGGGTAGAGAAGGCACCTGCCGTGGAGAAGATCCGGGGATCGCTGGAGCCGCTGGTGGGCCAGATCCCGGGCCTGCTGAAGCTGGAGGTCCGCCCCTGCTTCCAGGGAGGCATGGACTACTGCCTGTATTCGGAGTTTGAAAGCGCCCAGGCGCTTGGGGCGTATGCGGAGCATCCCCTGCACCTGGCGGCCAAGGAACAGTTCTTCCACCTGCTGGACAGCCGGGTGGCGGCGGATTATGAGGTGTAAAAGATGAAAGCGATCGTGACTGTGGTGGGCAAGGACCGGGTGGGCATCATCGCCCAGGTATGCACCGAGCTTGCCTCCTATCAAGTGAACGTGCTGGACATCAGCCAGACCGTTATGCAGGGGTATTTCACCATGATGATGGCGGTGGATGTGTCCGGCTGTAAGGTGCCCCTGGCCCAGCTGTGCCAGGTGATGGACGCCAAGGGCCAGGAGATGGGCCTGTCCATCCGGGTCCAGCGGGAGGACATCTTCCAGGCCATGCACCGGGTGTGAGGTAGGCTATGCTGAGCAAACAGGATATTTTTCAGACCCTGGACATGATCGACAAGCGCCACCTGGACGTGCGGACGATCACCATGGGCATCTCTCTGCTGGACTGCGCCCATGAGGACATCCAGGTCTGCGCCCAAAAGATCTACGACAAGATCTGCCGCCGGGCGGCGGATCTGGTAAAGGTGGGCCGGGACATCGAGTGGGAGTTTGGCATCCCGATCGTGAACAAGCGGATCTCCGTCACCCCGATCGCCATGGTGGGGGCCGCCTGCAAGACGGATACCTATGTCCCCCTGGCCCAGGCCCTGGACCGGGCCGCCCAGGAGGTGGGGGTGAACTTCATCGGCGGCTTCTCCGCCCTGGTGCAAAAGGGCTGTACGGAAAGCGACTGGAAATTGATCTTATCCATCCCGGAAGCCATGGCCGCCACCCAGCGGGTCTGCGCCAGCGTGAACGTTGGCTCTACCAAGGCCGGCATCAACATGGACGCGGTGGCGGAGATGGGCCGGATCATCAAGCGGACGGCGCAGATCACCGCCGACGATGACGGCCTGGGCTGTGCCAAGCTGGTGGTCTTTGCCAACGCGGTGGAGGATAACCCCTTTATGGCCGGGGCCTTCCACGGCCCGGGAGAGCCGGAGTGCGTGCTCAACGTAGGCGTGTCCGGCCCCGGCGTGGTGTATCACGCCCTGCAGAAGGTGAAGGGCCAGCCCTTTGATGTGGTGGCGGAAACGGTGAAGCGCACCGCCTTCCAGATCACCCGGATGGGCCAGATCGTGGGGGTGGAAGCCTCCCGGCGGCTGAACGTGCCGTTTGGCATCCTGGACCTGAGCCTGGCCCCCACCCCGGTGGTGGGCGACAGCGTGGCCCGGATCTTGGAGGAGATGGGCCTGGAAGTCTGCGGCACCCACGGCACCACCGCCGCCCTGGCCCTGCTCAACGACGCGGTGAAAAAGGGCGGCGTCATGGCCACCAACCATGTAGGGGGCCTGTCCGGCGCCTTCATCCCCGTGTCCGAGGACGAGGGCATGATCGCCGCGGCGGAAGCCGGGGTACTGACCCTGGACAAGCTGGAAGCCATGACCTGCGTCTGCTCTGTGGGCCTGGACATGATCGCGGTGCCTGGGGACACCTCCGCCGCCACGATCTCCGCGATCATTGCCGACGAGGCGGCGATCGGCATGGTCAACTCCAAGACCACCGCTGTTCGGATCATCCCCGCCCCCGGCAAGGTGGTGGGGGACCGGGTGGAGATGGGCGGTCTGCTGGGCAGCGCCCCGGTGATGCCGGTCCATGACCAAAGCGCCGAAGCCTTCATCGCCCGGGGCGGCCGGATCCCCGCCCCACTGCAAAGCCTGAAAAACTGACACGCCCCTATAAAAAGCCTCCCCGGAAGGGGAGGCTCCAGACTGTCAAAAGACCCCTTGGGGGTTTTGTGCCATCTTTCCAAATTATGCTGACCCACTTGCCTCCCCCT
>CALXFQ010000008.1 GCA_944387625.1 uncultured Oscillospiraceae bacterium | reverse complement strand
ATCGCCCCTCTCAGTCGAGAGGGGCGATCTTAATGTATTCTGCCAGGCAGGTGCCGATCACGCAGATCAGCTTTTTTTGATAAGCCGGATCTTTCAGCTTGGCATCCTCCTCCGGGTTGGAGAGAAATCCACATTCCACCAAGATCCCGGGCCTTTCGATGTGCTGCATCAGATAGATCCCCTTGGAGGGCTTGGCCTGCCGCTTGATGTCCGGGGACAAATGGGCCATCAATGCGGACTGCATCTGCTGGCCCAGGGACCGGCTCCAGTCGTCACCCGCGTAAAATACTTGTGCGCCGCTGTAGCGGCTGTCTGAAAAGGTATTTTGGTGGATGCTCACCAAGATGGCGTTGGCTGTTGAATTGACCAGCTTTACCCGGTTTTTCAGATCCGATACTTTCTGAGCGGCGATGGTATCGCCTTCCGTGTAGATGGACGTATCCGTACTTCGGACCATCTGCGTTTGATATCCCAGGAAATGGAGCAGATCATCCAGCCGCAGAGCGATCCGCAAGTTCAGGTGGCTCTCCAGCATCCCGGTGCAGGAAGTGGCGCCGCCATCGATGCCGCCGTGGCCCGGATCGATGATGAAGCAGACCCGTTCGTCCATGGATCGGTCCTCTACCCAGGTGGTCACTGCCTGACTGCCCCAATGGGCCAGATACAACACAGCCAGTACAACGGCCAAATAGATCGCAAAGAACCTGCGAAACCGCACATCCGATCCCTCCCCTGGAAAG
This sequence comes from uncultured Oscillospiraceae bacterium, assembly GCA_944387625.1. GTDB lineage: Bacteria > Bacillota > Clostridia > Oscillospirales > Oscillospiraceae > Faecousia. Next base: position 43,645 of record CALXFQ010000008.1, on the reverse strand, counting down.
GATATGCCCGAAGGAGGACAAAATGAACCATCCGCGTTCCTCCGGCATAGGATGAGCCGGAACAACAGGTTCCGACTTGATCAAGCAAGGAGTGATGATCTTTGGATGCGACAAAACGGCCCACAGGCCGGAAGGGGCGTCTTCCCGCCAGAGCGCCTCTGGCCAACCCCTATGTACCGTTCCAGCTGGAAGATCCGCCGATGTATGAGCCGCCCAAGGGGCTGATACGAGGGACGATGTACCAGGGTCTGGACCTTCCATTCATGGGGATGGTGAACAAGCGGGAGCGAAACACCACCCCGAAGACACAGCTTCAGACCTTGGCTTTCGTGATCCAGGAGCTGGCCATGTATTTGGATACCCACCGGGACGATGCCAGGGCCTTGGAGATGTATCGGGAGTACCAGCGGCGATATCATCAATGCAAGATGGAATACGCCGACACCATCGGCCCTATGGACCATTTCAGCCCAGGGGAGGGGAGCTATCAATGGCTGGATGACCCCTGGCCGTGGGAATACTGTGCCAATAAGGAGGCCTGAGTATGTTCGTATATGAGAAGAAGCTCCAATACCCGGTGAAGATCGCACGCCCAAACCCCAGATTGGCGGCGCTGATCATCTCTCAGTACGGCGGCCCGGATGGGGAGCTGGGCGCTTCCCTGCGATATCTGTCCCAGCGCTATTCCATGCCCTTTGACGAACTCAAGGGCCTGCTCACCGACATCGGAACGGAGGAACTTGGGCATTTGGAGATGATCGGGGCGATCGTCCATCAGCTCACCCGGAACATGAAGGATGAACAGTACCGTGACCCGGCCTTCGCACCCTATTTCGTCGATCATACCGCCGGTGTCTATCCCACCGCGGCTTCCGGCTTCCCCTGGAGCGCTGCCAGCATGGCGGTGAAGGGCGATCCGATCGCGGATCTGACGGAGGACCTGGCGGCGGAGCAGAAGGCCCGGGTCACATACGACAACATCCTGCGTCTGTCCGATGACCCCGATGTGAACGATGTGATAAAATTCCTTCGAGCCAGGGAAGTGGTCCATTTCCAGCGCTTTGGTGAAGCGATCCAGCTCCTTCGGGAAAAGCTGGACCGGAAGAACGTGTATTTCATGAATCCGGCCATGGATATCTAGCCGGGACGCTGTGGCTCTTGACCGGGGACTGTGCCGCTGATATAATGACTATACCGTTTATAGAAAAGGGAGAGGCACCAATGGCGAAAGCGAAAAGCGTATTTTACTGCACCGCCTGCGGCAATGAGTCTGCCAAATGGGTGGGCCGATGCCCGGCGTGCGGCGCGTGGAACACCCTGCAGGAGCATATCGAAAAACCGGCGACCCCCGGAAAGGCTCGGTCCGCGCCGGTAGGCATGAGCCGCAGACCGCAGCCTCTTCCGGAAGTAGATACGGACGCCCAGATCCGCTTCCTGACCGGCATGGGCGAGCTGGACCGGGTCCTTGGCGGCGGCGCGGTGGCTGGGAGTTTGGTGCTGGTAGGCGGCGCGCCGGGGATCGGCAAATCCACCTTGTTGCTCCAGATATGCAGCTGCCTGTGCAGGGACCGGACCGTGCTGTATGTTTCCGGCGAGGAGAGCGAGCGGCAGCTGAAGATGCGCGCCCTGCGGCTGGGGGTGGACAGCGACCGGCTGTTCGTCCTTTCGGAGACCAGGCTCTCGGATGTCCTGGAGTCGGCGGATGAATTGAAGCCGGATATTTTGATCGTGGACTCGATCCAGACGATGTACCACGAAGAAAATGAGTCCGCGCCTGGCAGCGTTTCTCAGGTAAAGGACTGTACCATGGCCATGATGCAGCTATCCAAAGCCCAGGGCATCACGGTGTTCGTGGTCGGCCACATAAACAAAGACGGCGCGATCGCCGGGCCGAAGGTCTTGGAGCATATGGTGGACTGTGTGCTGTATTTTGAAGGAGATCCCAATTCCAACTATCGGATGCTCCGGGCAGCCAAGAACCGGTTCGGCTCTACCAATGAGATCGGCGTTTTTGAAATGCTGGATACCGGCTTGGCGGAGGTACCAAACCCTTCTCAGATGCTCCTGGAGGGCCGGCCGGAAGGGGCGCCGGGCACCTGTGTGGCTTGCGTGATGGAAGGCACTCGCCCGGTACTTGCGGAGGTCCAGGCGCTGGTGTGCAAGACCACCTTTAATGTACCCAAGCGGGCTGCGGATGGCTTTGATTTCAACCGGGCGGTGCTGCTCCTGGCAGTGGCTGAGCGGCGGGCAGGGATGAAGCTGAGCCTCTTTGACGCTTATATCAACGTGATCGGCGGTCTTCGTCTGGATGAACCTGGCGCGGACCTGCCGGTGGTCTTGGCGGTGGCTTCCAGCTATCGGGACCGGCCGATCGACCCGGACCTGGCGGCGATCGGAGAGGTGGGACTGACAGGGGAGATCCGCAGCGTATCCCAGCTGGGGCAAAGACTGCAGGAAGTTTCAAGATTGGGGTTTAAAAAATGTATGATCCCAAAAAACAATTCTGAAAAGTTGGATATTCCTGTGGGACTGACCGTCTATCGTGTCCGCGATCTGCTGGAAGCAATCGCCGTGGCGCTGTGACAGCCCCAGGGCAGGGAAGTGGAACACGGAGGCTGGTGTAACAAGTTGCTGCATCAGCCTCCATTTTTTGTTTTTTTGGGGGGATAGAACTCATCCTTCCGTCAGATCCAATTTGGAAAGGGGATTGGCCTCCGCGGCGATCTTCAGCTCCGTATTTTCGATGTGGGTGTAGATCTGGGTGGTGTTCAGATTTTCATGACCCAGCACCTCCTGAACGGTCTTTACATCCACACCGCCGGAGAGCATCATGGTAGCGGCGGTATGCCGCAACTTATGGGCGGAGAACTGGCTGGCGTCCAGTCCGGCCTGGAGCAAGGCTTTTTTTACCAGGCGATGGACGGCTTCCACGCTGATCCGGTTGCCGTTCCTGGATCCAAACAGCGCCCGGTCATCCGAGAGTGTTTTTTTGTTGCGTTCGACCAGGTAGGCATCGATGGCCTTCCGGCAGGGGGTGCCAAAATAGACGAAGCGTTCTTTGTTGCCTTTGCCCACCACCCGGATCCGGTCTTCATAGACGTCGGTACGGTCAAGCCCCACCAACTCGCTGCGCCGGATGCCACAGTTGAGAAAGATCATCAAAATGGCATAGTCCCGCTTCTGGTTTGGGCCGCTCACCGCCCGAAGGAGGGCGGCGGACTGCTCCAGAGTCAGGTACTTAGGAAGGCTCTTGCGGAGCTTTGGATACTCCAGCTCCGCCACAGGGTTTTCATCCAGCAGCTTAGTCCGGACGGTCAGATACTTATAAAAGGATTTGATTGCGGACAATTTCCTGGCCCGGGCAGAGGGGCTGATACCGTGCTCCTGTACGGCGGCATTCGGATCGGACACCCGTTCGCTGGTGAGATAGGATAGAAAATCAAAAACATCCGATGTGGTGATCTCCCGGATGAACTGAAGGTCGATGTCTTTGATCGGCACATCCTCCAGCGGCGTGTCGATCGGCATATCGCAGCGCATGAGCTTGATGAACCGAAGGAACATCCGCAGGTCCAAATAGTATTCAGAGATGGTCAAAGGGGATTGTCCTTTGATCGTTTCGTGATAGGCCAGAAAATCCCGAAGGATCTGGGGGCAGTCCTGATAGCGCTGGCGCATGATATCATCCTCCAATATGATATGGGCTGGGGACGGTTCCGCCGCCCCGGGGGAGGGCTTAAAGGGGCGGAAAGCCCTGGCAAGATCCCTCCATCCCTGGCTCCTCCGAACGCAACAAAATAAAAATTTTGTTGCGTTCGCATACCAGAACTATACCACAAAAGGGGCGTGGTGTCAAGACCTATGCTGTGCCGCCCCAATAGATCCTCCCCGGGCCGTCCGGCGTTCGCCTGGGACTATGGACCACGCACAGATCGGTCGGAAAAATATCTTTACATTTTGGTGATCTCGATATAAAATGTCCATAGGCGCTATGTAATATTTTCAGGAGGTATCATTATGGCTATCAAACGTATCGGTGTACTCACCAGCGGCGGTGACGCGCCGGGTATGAATGCTTGTGTTCGCGCCGTAGTCCGTACCGCGCTGTATCATGGCCTGGAGTGTTATGGCATCCGCCGTGGCTGGAATGGCCTGATCTCCGGAGATATCGTCAAGCTGGATGAGAAAAGCGTTTCTCATACCATCAATCGCGGCGGTACCATTTTGTATACCGCTCGCAGCAAAGAGTTTATGACTGAGGAAGGTCAGCGCAAGGCGGTGTCCACCTGTAAATTCCTGGGTCTGGACAGCATCATCGCCATTGGCGGCGACGGCACGTTCCGGGGCGCCCGGGCGCTGTCCAAGTATGGGATCAACGTGATCGGCATCCCAGGCACGATCGATAACGATATCGGCTGCACCAACTACTGCATCGGTTTCGATACCGCTGCCAATACAGCCATCGAGTGCATCGACAAGCTCCGGGATACCATGCAGTCCCATGAGCGCTGCTCTGTGGTGGAGGTCATGGGCCGCAACGCCGGTTTCCTGGCCATGTATGTGGGCCTGGCCGTAGGCGCTACCGCCGTCCTCGTGCCGGAGGAACCGATCGATTTCGAGCGGGACGTGATCGAGAAGATCCGCCAGGCGCGGCTCAATGGCTTTACCCACTATATGATCGTGGTGGCCGAGGGCGCCGGGTCTGCCGCAGGCATTGCCGCCCAGATCAAGGAGACCATCGACCTGGATCCCCGGGTCACGGTGCTCGGACACATCCAGCGCGGTGGTGTTCCCACCGGCCGCGACCGGGTGAACGCCACCAAGATGGGATATCTTGCCGTGGAGCTGCTGCTGGCCGGCAAGACCAACCGGATCGTCTGCACCCACGAAGGCGGATTTGTGGACGTGGATATCGATGAAGGTCTGGCGATGAAGAAAAGCATCCAGCAAATGGAGGTCAATGTTCTGGCCGCCATGACCGGCATTTGACCCCTCTTCCCTGCTTGTTTTTAAGCCCGGCCCCCCAACGGGGCTGGGCTTTCACCATTTGATCCATGATAAAGACCGGCCTGCTCCTGGAGCGGACCGGTCTTAAGCTTTGGGATGGCACTTTTCATATACCGCCTTTAGCTTCTGGTTCTGGCCTACCATGTGTGTGTACATCTGAGTGGAAGAGATATCACTATGGCCCATAAGCTCCTGGAGAGAGCCAAGGTCCGCCCCGTTCTCCAAAAGGTGGACCGCAAAGCTATGACGCAGCGTGTGGGGGGTGATATCCTTTTCGATATGGGCGGTGGTCTGGTAATGCTTCAGGATCTTCCAGAAGCCCTGCCGGCTCATCCTGGAGCCGATCACATTGACAAACAAAGCCCGTTCGCTCTGATCGGCCACCAGGGTGTCCCGAAACTCCCGCATATAGACGGTCAAGGCCCGCAGGGCCGCCGGATACAAGGGGATCGAGCGCACCTTTTTGCCGCTGGAACATTTGATGATGCCCTGCTCCAGGTTCACGTCATCCACATCCAGATCGATCAGCTCCGACACCCGGATGCCGGTGGCGTACATCAATTCCAGCATGGCCTTGTCCCGAAAACCCTTGGCATCCACACAGACCGGCTGGGACAGCAGAAGCTCGATCTCCCGTTCGGTGAGGATCTGGGGGAGCTTCTTCTCTCCCCTGTCCACATGGATATCGTACACCGGGGACTGCTCCAGAAAGCCGGAGGAGATCAGATAGGCGTAGAAATTCTTAAGGCTCGCCAAGTTCCTGGAGATCGTTGCCCCGGACCGCCCCTGGGCTTCCAGCTCGGACAAATAATCCCGGATATTCTGTTGTGTCGCATCCACAACGGACAGATCCTCCGTGCTCTGGAGCCACTGGGCGAACTGCCGAATGTCCCGCAGATAGGAGGATACGGTGTTGGAGGATGCCAGCTTTACCTTAGACAGGTAATTTTCATAAGCGCAGATGAGATCCAACATGGGCCGAGCATACCTTTCCTCTTACTTTCGCATAAGTCCCGTCAGAAACGGCGAAACGAATGACAGGTCCAGCGTTACTACAGCGGCTGTCCAAATAAGCGACATACCCAGTTCCCGCGCCCGAAGACCGTGATCACCTGACAACACCCGAAGCCAGTACAGATACAAGATCGGTACCAGGAGGCTGTCAGAAAACAGGAGCAGGGGCCGGATCAGCCAGCTGCTGTTTCCAAAGGCCAGCGCAACGCCGTGTACATTGCACCCATAGGAAAAGGCCTTAAGAAAACAGATAAAGTAAACAAGCGGACGACAATAGAGCGCCGCCAGACCGGACAGGAAGAAAGGCAAAAATGCCGAGGCCAGCAGACCGCAGATCGACACAGTACCGGCAGCGGCACCGCGCATCAAGGGAACGAAAAACGTGGCTGTGGCCTTGACGAACATCATACCAAGGATCAGACCGCCAAACCATGAAAACGCAAGAAATAAGGCGGTGAACTTGCAGCTGTTGCCCGTTCTGGAAGAACGAAAACAAGTCGTTTTCACCATTTGACCTCCTAAAGACCATCCAGGCCAAAGCAGCGGAGTAAAGTAAGACAGTCAAATGTAAAAAAGGGCACGACAGCCCCTTGAGCAACATTGCTTGAATACTATACTCCATAACCCGATTTTTTTCAAGCGGTTTTGGATAATTTTACGATCTTTGTAAATTATGCTGATTTTTATGTTAACGTCATTATGTCAACTTTATATGCGATCACTGCATAATTGTGCGAAACAATGATGGATCAACAACATCTAGTCCTTCCCCGCCCGGCCCATCCACAAAATATTGATATGCAGGATTTCTTGCAAAATATTTCCCGTTACCTGGGATCCGTTCATTTGTACATGAGATCTGTACAAGTTAACGATAATTTAATTTTTTCAAAGGCAAGCGAGGGCCTCTTTTGCGCCGCAGGCCCAACGCGGCCACGGCGGATACGGCGATGAGGATCGTTGCCCCGGTGGCCCAAAAGCCTTGATATTCCCCTCCGAAGCAGAACGCGGTGATCGCCAGCAGGGTCAGAAAATACAGCGCCCCTGCGATCAAACAGACCATGCCCCAGCGGCGTTTGATGGACCAGGCGGATACAGCGGCCCCGGCGGCCGCGGCCAGGGCAACGATCGCGATGGACCAGTATCCCACCGCCCCCTGGGATATGCTCTCTTTGAGTACCTGGTCGGCCAAGATGGCGCACAGGACCAGCGTGATGGCCATTTCCACAGCCAGGCCCAAGGCGGAACCGGCCAGCATGGACATGGACCTTCCGGTGACTTTTGTTTGCTTTCGCATATACCTCTCCCCTTTCCCTCAAGCATATGTTCCTGATGGCATAAAAAAGAACCGAAGCGGACCATCGGTCCGCTTCGGGCATGGAGAAAAGGGATATCAGTTGGACATCTGGGCCACCATGGCGTCAAGCAGGGCTTTTGCATCCTCTCTGGAGCGGCCAACGGCGGTATAATAGAACTTGACCTTGGGCTCGGTGCCGGAAGGCCGGGCGATCACGCTGCCCTTCCCTTCCAGCAGGAACTCCAGAACATTGGACTTAGGCAGCGCGATCGGCGTTTCCTGACCGCTGACCAGGTCCCTGGCGATGCCGGACTTGTAGTCCCGGACGCCGATCACGGCGGCACCGCCGATGGAGGCGGGGGCCTGGGTGCGAAGGTCTGCCATCATCTTGGCCGCCTTCTCCATGGCATCCGCGCCGGTCAGCTCGATGCTCTGGACGTAGGACAGGTAATAGCCGTAGGTCTGGTAGATCTCGTTCAGGGCGTCCAGGATGTTTCTGCCCTGCTTTTTCAGGCTGGCCGACAGCTCACACACCAGCATGGAGGCGACGACCGCGTCCTTATCCCGGGCGTAAGTGCCTTTCAGGTAGCCGCAGCTCTCTTCAAAGCCAAAGATGAACTTCTCGGGATGGCCTGCCTGCTCCAGCTCCAGGATCTGGCCGCCGATATACTTGAAGCCGGTGAGGACCGCTTTCATGGTCACGCCATAGTGCTCGGCGATCCGGTCGGCCAGGGGCGAGGACACGATGGAGCGAACGGTGATGGCGCCTTCCGGGATGTCCTGCTTGGCGGTACGAGCCTTGAGGATATAGTCCAGCAGCATGAAGCCCAGCTCGTTGCCGGAGAGCTTGACAAAGCCGCCGGTGCCGTCAGGCACAGCGATGGCCACCCGGTCCGCATCCGGGTCGGTGCCCAGGATCACGTCGCAGGGGACGGTGCGGGCCACTTTATAGCTCTCAGCCAGCGCCGCGTCCGTTTCAGGGTTGGGGTACTCACAGGTCTTGAAATCGCCGTCAGGCTTGGCCTGGCACGCCACGGTGGTGATGTTCACTCCCAGGCGGCCCAGAACGGTGCGGACAGGCTCCATACCGGTGCCACACAGAGGGGTGTAGACGATGTTCAGCCCGGCGGAGCTGAGCATCTCAGGATCTACCGCTTCGGCGATCACCGTGTCGTAGTACTTCTCCCACAGGTCCTGGCTGATGTAGCAGATCATCCCTTCTTCCATGTACTCCTGGAAGGTCTTGCTCTCAGGCACGAAGAAGGGGATGGTGCCGATCTTTTCGGTGACGATGGCGGCAGGCTCATCGGTCATCTGACAGCCGTCCGGGCCATAGCATTTGACGCCGTTGTAAGCGCCGGCGTTGTGGCTGGCGGAGATCACGATGCCGCAGCCGCAGCCCAGCTCCCGGACGGCAAAGGAGAGCATAGGTGTGGGGGCAAGACGGTCATACAGCCAGGTGTGGATACCGGCTTCCGCAAAGGCTACGGCGCAGACCTCCGCGAACAGCTGGGAGTTGTGCCGGGAATCGTAGCCGATGGCGGCCTTCTGGGGCAGGTCGGTGGAGGCCAGCCAGGCGGCCATGCCTTGGGCGGCCCTGCGGACGGTATAGCGGTTCAGCCGGTTGCTGCCGGCGCCCATGATGCCCCGCATACCGGCGGTGCCGAACTGCAGCTCGCCGCCGAAGCGCCCCTTCAATTCCTCGGTATCATGCTCGATGGAAGACAGCTCCTGCTTCACTTCCACAGGCAGATCTGCCTGGCACCAGGATCGATAGCGTTCTAAATAGTCCATTTAAGATACCTCCATTTACAAAAACAGCTCAAAAGGAACTTCTTTTGAGCTGTTGGTTTATGATATCAGGCGTTGCTCTGCAGGGCTTCTTCGTCCTTCTTCATCTGGGCGGCGGCCAGCTGGTTGAACTTGGCCCGGGTGTCCTTGACCTCAGCCAGGGACTGGGCAATGGCCTCTTCGGTCCGGCGAAGGGACTCGTCCATGTACTCGTTGCTGACTTTCCGCAGGCTGGCGATCTGGGACTGGGTCTGGTGGACCATCTCCGCGCAGCGGCGCTTGGCCTCGGCGACGATGGCTTCCTTGGCCACCAGCCGCTCGGCCTCCTCCTGGGCGTTCTTGATGATGGCTTCAGCTTCACGCCGGGCCTGGCCGATCAGCTCGCCCCGATTTTCCACGATGGTGCGGGACTGCTTCAGTTCCGCAGGCAGCTGGGCGATGATCTCATCGAGCATATCCAGGGCCTTTTCCCGCTCCAGGATGCACTTGTCAGATGCTAGGGGCATGGATCTGGCGTCTTGCACCATGTCATACAAAGCGGTGATGATATCTTCAACATGCTTCTCGTTCATTTCTATCTCCTCCTTGGAATTTGGACGTAGTAGATCGGTGGGGAAAGGTGTTGGGCCTCTTCCCTGCCAGAGCCGTCAAAGCCCGGTAGCAGGCACATCCTTACGGAATATAGTCAACAGGATCTTCCCGTATTTATAGTCTTTGGAGCGGGTATAGCCCGGATAGTCCCAGGAAAGCTCCTTCCCCAAGGGACGTTCTGCGACTATTATACCATCATCTCGCAAAATGTCAATTTCCGTTATCTCTTTTAGTGAATTTTCCAGAAAACTTTCCGCGTATGGCGGATCTAAAAAGATGATATCGAACTTGTCCCGACAGCGTTTCAGATAGGCCATATAGTCGCCGCGAACGACCTGCGCGCCCCGCTCCAGCTTGGTCCGGCGCAGGTTCTCCCGAATCAGCCGGCAGGCTTCCTCCCGCTGGTCTACGAATACCGCGCTGGACGCGCCCCGGCTCAAAGCCTCGATGCCCAGCTGGCCGGTGCCGCCGAACAGATCCAGCACGCTGGCGCCGGGGACCTGGAACTGGATGATGCTGAACAGCGCCTCTTTCACCCGGTCGGTGGTGGGACGGGTCACAAGACCCTCCGGCGTTTTCAAGGACACGCCTCTGGCTGTCCCGGTGATCACACGCATCCGTCATCCCTCCTTCTTCTTTTGGAAATGCTGATATACCGCCATAGCCGCATCTCTTGGCAAGATCCGCTCCAGCTCCGGCAGCGTGGCGCTGCCAATGCCCTGCAGGGACTTGAAGGTCTTCAAAAGCTCCTGCTTTCGCTTGGGACCGATGCCTTCGATCTGGTCCAGCTCCGAGTAACGAAGGCGTTTGTTCCGCAGCTGGCGGTGGTAAGTGACCGCGAAACGATGGGTCTCTTCCTGGATATTGCCGACCAGAGAGAAGACCCCCGGATCGTGATCGATCTGGATGTCCTGACCGTCAGGCGTCACCAAGGCTCTGGTACGGTGCCGGTCATCCTTCACCATACCAAAGACGGGGAAAGACATCCCCAGCTGGGTCAGGACCTGGCGGGCCGCTTGGGCGTGGTTGGCGCCGCCGTCGATCAGCAGCATAGATGGCGCTTCGGCGAAACCAGGGTCTCCCGCCTGATAATGGAGGAACCGTCTTCTGACCACCTGCTCCATGCTGGCAAGATCGTCCTGGCCGCTTAGGCCCTCCACCTTAAAGCGCTTATAGTCGCTTTTCTTCGGACGGCCGCATTGGAAGACCACCATGCTGGCGACGATGTCCGTGCCGGAGATATTGGAGATATCAAAGGACTCGATCCGCTGAGGCAGCTCCATGGAAAGGATCTTCCCCAGCCGGATCAGGGACGCGGAGGTCTTCTCCTCTTTGGAGGTGACCCGCTGGGCTTCCTCGAACGCGTTCTTTACCGCAAGCTCCACCAGGCGCACATTATCTCCCCGCTGGGGGACCTTCAGACTGGTCTTGCGGCCCAGCTGCTGCTCCAGGAGCTGGCTGAACAGCAGACTGTCTTCGATCGGGAACGGCAGAAGGACCACTTTGGGGGCAACCCCGCGGCTGAGGTAATACTGTTTCATCAGGCTGGACACCGCCGCTTCCCGGTCGTCAGGGATCGGCAGGACTGTAAAGTCCTTATCCAGTAAATTGCCGCCGGAGAAATGGAGGACCGTGAAGCAGGCTTTGGCCTCGGTCTGGGCATAGCCGATCACATCCGTATCCGCCAGAGATCCGGCGGTGACCAGCTGACGCTGGCCCAGCGTCTGCACCGCGTTCATCCGGTCCCGAAGGCTGGCCGCAAGCTCAAAATCCAAGCCTTCCGACGCAGCCAGCATCTGCTGCCGGATCTGCTCGGATACCTCCCGATAGTTGCCGGAGAGGAGCTGTTTCGCCTCCTCCACCCGATCCCTGTACTGCTGCTGGGTATGGCTTGGCTGACACCAGCCTTCGCATTGGCCCATGTGGTAGTTCAGACACGGCCGTTCCTTGCCGATATCTCGGGGGAACTGCTTGCCGCAGGTGGGCAGCTTGAGGGCGTTGCTCAGGGCCTGCAACGCGTTTCTGGTCACGCTCCTGCTTCCGTAAGGTCCGAAATAGGATGCCCGGTCTTTGCTGAGCTTATTGACCATGGTGATCTTGGGGTAAGGCTCTTCCATATCCAGCCGCAGGTAAGGATACCCTTTATCGTCCTTTAACAGGATGTTGTACTTGGGAAGATACCGCTTGATCAGGGAACATTCCAGCACAAGGGCCTCAAATTCCGAAGCGGCGACGATCACATCGAAATGATCCACATGGCTGACCATCAGCCGGGTCTTGGGCGTATGGGAGGCGGTATCCTGAAAATACTGGGTCACCCGGTTTTTCAGCTTTTTCGCTTTCCCTACATAGATCGGCTTGTCGTTTTTGTCCCGCATGATGTATACGCCCGGCGCCAGCGGGAGCGACAACGCCTTCTCCTTCAATTCCTCGATACCCATTTGACCCACCCAAAAAGGACCGCCTCAATGCGCGGCACTGAGGCGGAGATGAAAAAAACTTGCTTAGTAAACGTCGCGCTGCAGCAGGGCCTCCAAAGCGGTCACAGCCTGCTCCGCGTCAGGACCTACGGCGCTGAGAGTGACGGTGGCACCTGTGACGATTCCCAGGGACATGATCCCCAGAAGGCTCTTAGCGTTCATCTTCCGGCCAAGGGACTCCAGCCAAATGCTGCTCTCGAACTCATTTGCCTTCTGTACGAAATATGTAGCCTGACGATTATGAAGCCCGGACTCACACCGAACCACGATCTCTTTATTGAACATTCCATACACTCCTTATTCGCCGCGCCCTGGTCACAGGCGGGACATTCTGTGTATATGATAACCAACTGAGCACAAATTGTCAATAAACATTCGGTAAATTCAAAAACTTTACCTTACCTTGACCGCTCAGCTCAGCTCGGCGATGGTGACCCCATCCTCGCCCTCTCCGTAAACGCCCAGGCGGAAGGTCTTAACATATTTGGTCTTACGCAGGGCCTGGTGGACCGCGCTGCGGACGGCCCCGGTGCCTTTGCCGTGGATGATCCGCACGGACTTTAGGCCGGAGCGCATGGCCTCATCCAAATACCGCTCCAGCACGCAGACGGCCTCGATGGTATCCATACCTCTCAGGTCCAGCTCGGAAGCGGTGGCGGTCATCTTCATCTCCCGGCCGGAATGGGCGGGACGGACGTGCTTTTCCTTGTACGGATCTGTCTGCTCCAAAAGAAAGATCTCATCTTTCTTGGCGGTCACCTTCAGGATGCCTGCCTGGAGCAGATAGGAGCCGTCTTTGTTGATGGCGATGATACTGGCCCTGGTCCCGAGTTTTAACAGTTCCACCGTGTCCCCCACCATCGGTTCACGGGAGGGGGCGGGACGGTTCTGCTTGGGCCGGTCGGAACGGAGCTTGCTCTGGGCTTCATTCAGCGACCGGCGTACCTCCGACTGCCGCTGGTTGATCCCGGCGGTATCGGCAGAGTCTGCCAGCTGTTTTTTGATCGCCTTGATCTCCTCCGTGGCGGCGTTGGCGGTGCGTCGGGCATCTTCGATCAGCTCCTGCGCTTCTCTGCGAGCCGCTTCCATTGCCCGCTCCTTCTCCCGGCGCAGTTGGTCGTGGTATTCCTGGTTTTTCTCCTTGATCTTCTGCGTTTCCAGGCGCAGCTGCTCCGCCTCGATCCGAGCGGCTTCCATCTGCTGGCGCTGCTGCTCCAGCTGTGAGAGCACATCCTCCAGGTCCTTGTCGTTTTTGCTTACCAGATCCCCGGCCTGTTTCAAGATCTCTTCCGCCAGCCCCAGCTTTCGGGAGATGGCGAAAGCGTTGGACTTGCCCGGGATGCCGATCAGCAGTTTGTAGGTGGGACGCAGCGTTTCCACATCGAACTCGCAAGAGGCGTTGATCACGCCCTTGGTCCGCATGGCATAGAGCTTCAGCTCGGCATAGTGGGTGGTGGCCACCACCCGGGAGCTCATCTTCCGGCAAAACTCGATGATCGCCATGGCAAGGGCAGCGCCCTCTGCCGGATCCGTGCCCGCGCCCAGCTCATCAAACAGCACCAGGGTCCGATCGTCACACTGCTCTACTACATCCACGATGGTGCGCATATGGCTGGAGAAGGTGGAAAGGCTTTGCGCGATGGACTGCTCGTCGCCGATGTCCGCCAGGATCGCGTGGAAGGTGGACAGCTGACTGCCCTCCCCTGCCGGCACATGAAGACCGCACTCAGCCATCAGGGTCAAAAGACCAACGGTCTTCAAAGTTACAGTCTTACCGCCGGTATTGGGGCCGGTGATGATCATGGTGTCAAAATCCGTCCCCAGGCGCAGAGAGATCGGGACCACCTGCTTGGGATCGATCAGCGGATGCCGGGCCTTCCGAAGCTCCACCCGGCCCTGATCGTTCATCAGCGGCGCCCAGGCATCCATCCGATAGCCCAGACGGGCCTTGGCGAAGATCACGTCCAGCTGTACCAGCATCTCGTGATCGAGCTGGATGTCCTCCCGATGGCCGGCGGCTTCCGCCGACAGCTCTGCCAGGATCCGCTCGATCTCCTTCTTTTCCTTGATCTCCAGCTCCCGCAGGGCATTGTTGGCGTTCACCGCCGACATAGGCTCCACGAAATAGGTGGAGCCGGTGGCGGACACATCGTGGACCAGGCCCGGCACATCGTTGCGGCACTCGGACTTTACCGGCACCACATATCGGCCCTGACGAATGGTGATGATCGGTTCCCGGAGAAATTTGCTGTAGGCCGGAGAGGAGATCACCTTTTGCAGGGTGTCCCGGATCTTGGCGGACTGGACCCGCATATGCCGGCGGATATCCGCCAGGGCGGTGCTGGCGGTGTCGGCGATCTCTTCTTCTGACAAGATGGCGCCGAAGATCCGGTCCTCCAGATATTTGTTGGGGGTCAGGGCGTTGAACAGAGGCGTCAGCACGGTGGGCTGTTCGTCTTCCGAAACATAGCTTTTGACCGTCCGGGCGCTGCGTAAGATGGCGCCGATCCGGAGCAGCTCCACAGGCTGGAGCGTACCGCCCCGATCTGCCCGCTCCAGGGATGGGGAAACATCCCAGATCTCCGAGAAGCTGGGATAGCCCTTCTTGGTGGAAAGCTCGGAAGCGGCCGTGGTCTGGCCCAGCAGGGTCTGTACTTCCTCCAGGTCGTCGGTGGGCCGCAGCAGGCGGCACCGCTCCTTTCCCTGGGAACTGCCGGCACACTCGGCCAGCAGCTCCAGCACCTGGTCCAATTCCAGTTTGTTAAATGAACGTTCGTATAGATCGGACATGATCGTCTCCTAGATAAGTAAAGATCTGTAAAGGTCTAAAGTGGAAAATCCGTGCTCCAATTGGGTGGTCAAATACGCCTCAGTACAGCCGGAGAGCCGCTGCAGCCCTTCCGGGGACAAGGTAAATCCAAACAGCTTTTTGGGGTCGCAGTAAACGATGTAGCGCATGGCTTCCAGCATGGCCGGGTCCAGGGGCATCCGCAGTCCTGAGGCTGTGTGCTGGCATTTTTCGCACAGCACGGTGCCGCCGGACAGGTCCAGCACGGAAGGGGCCTGACTGCCGCAGACATGGCAGCCAAAAAGGTCCGGGGCAAATCCGGCGATAGCGGCACAGCGCAATTCAAAGACCGATTTGATCATTGACGGCGGCAGGTCCAGCTTGTCCAGCGCGTGGAGGCAGTTGAGCGTCAGGCTCAGCAGCTCCGGGTTTGGAAGCTCCTCCTGAGAAACGAATTCCGCCACCTGGGAAAAGTAGCTTCCCAGAGAGAATTTGATCAGATCCCTGTGGAGCCCTTTGAACAGCTCGATGGAGCTGGCTTCGTTGATGGTATACATCCCCCGGTATTCAAACAGGGTGTATTCCCCGTAGGCCAGCAGTTGACAGGGGGCTGTCAGCGGTGAATTCTTCCGCCGCAGTCCCCGGGCTTTGGCTGTCAGCTTCCCGTGGTCTGGGGTCAGCAGGGTGAGCAGTCGATCCCGGTCATTGTAGTCTGTGGCCCGCAGCACCAGGGCACGCGTCGTCAGATACATGGACGCCCTCCCCTCGTGATGCTTTGCTGTACATCATATAGTATTCCGGCACGCCGGTCTCCATGAAAAGCTGCCAATAATCCTTCGCGTCCATAGCCATCCCTCCGGGGATAGTTTTTGCGGCAGTCCGGCGGATCAACCCTGGAGATCATTCACTATAGCCGAAGTTGCGGACCAGCATATCGCTGTCCCGCCAATTCTCCTTCACTTTTACCCAAGTGGTCAAATACACCTTGGTGCCCATGAAGCGCTCGCAGTCTTCCCGGGCCATGGAGGAGATCTTCTTGAGCATAGCGCCGTGCTTGCCGATGATGATGCCCTTGTGGCTGGCCTTTTCGCAATAGATGGTGGCGTCGATATCGATGATCCCATTGTCCCGCTCGGAAAAAGTGGTGATCTCCACGGCGGTACCATGAGGCACTTCCCGCTCCAGACACCACAGCAGCTTCTCCCGGATGATCTCCGCCATCACTTGCCGCTCCGGCTGGTCGGTGGTCATATCCTCCGGGAACAGGAAGGCGCCTTCCGCCGCGTACTTCTGGCAGACCTGGAGCAGCTGCTCCACCCCGTCGCCGGTCTTGGCACTGATCGGCACGATCGCCTGGAACTGGGCCGCCTGAGAATAGACGGCGATCACTTCCAGGAGCTTTTCTTTTTCCACCGTGTCGATCTTGTTGATCGCCAGCACGGCCGGACAACGACTGCCCCGGATCTTCTGGATGAGCGCTTCCTCCTGAGGCCCGATGGAGGGGATCGGCTCCACCACCAGGATCGTCAGATCCACGTCGGCGATCGACTCCCGGGCCACATGGACCATATAATCTCCCAGCTTGGTCCGGGCACGGTGATATCCGGGGGTGTCCACGAAGACGAACTGGGTGTCCCCCCGGGTGAGGATGCCGCAGATGCGGTTCCGGGTGGTCTGGGGCTTGTTGGAAACGATGGCGATCTTCTCCCCCACAAGATAGTTGGTCAGGGTGGACTTGCCTACATTGGGCCGTCCGGCGATCGTGATCATTGCGGTTTTAGTATCCATGGTATTCTCCTAAGTATGATCTGTCAATTCCGGCTCATGCCGGGGATGGTCCCGGCGATGGCCTCTTCCCTGGCCCGCATCCGGGCTTTTTCCGGGCCTTCGTCCAGGTGGTCGTAGCCCAGCAGATGGAGCATGGAGTGGATCGTCAGGTAGCCCACTTCCCGCTTCACGCTGTGGCCGAAGGTCTTCGCCTGCTCTATGGCACGCTCCAGGCTGATGCACATATCCCCCAGGGGGCAAAGACCTGTTTCGGGGTCCACAGACCCGTTCTCCGCCGTGGGCGGCGTACCGGGGGCCAGATCGAACATGGGGAAGCTGAGCACATCGGTGGGCTTATCCAGGCCCCGGCTGGCTTTGTTGATCGCCTGGATGCCCAGATCGTTGGTAACCAGGACATTGATCTCGCACCCCACCTGGACGCGCTCGGCGTCCAGGACCGCCTGGATGCATTTGCGGATGATCGAACTGATGGCCAGCCGCTGGAGCGCATAGCCGTCAAAGCTCATATTGATCTTTGCTTTCATATCATTTCTTCCTTTGCCAGCGTGTCTGGGCTTTGGGGCCGGACCGCTTTTCTTCCGCCTTTCGAGCGGCTTTTTCGTAAGCGTTGATGATCTGCTGGACCAGGGCATGGCGGACCACATCGGCGGAGGTGAGCTTGCAGATGGCGATGTCCTCGATCCCCTCCAGTACCCGGATCGCGTCTTTCAGCCCGGAGGTCTTATCGTCAGGCAGATCGATCTGGGTCACGTCGCCGGTGATCACCACCTTGGAGCCGAAGCCAAGACGTGTCAGGAACATTTTCATCTGCTCCTTGGTGGTGTTCTGGGCCTCGTCCAGGATGATGAAGCTGTCATCCAGGGTCCGCCCACGCATATAGGCCAGAGGCGCTACCTCGATAGAGCCACGCTCCTGGTATTTCTGGAAGGTCTCCGGCCCCAGCATATCATACAGGGCGTCGTACAGCGGCCGCAGATACGGATCGACCTTGTTTTGCAGATCCCCGGGAAGATAACCCAGCCGCTCTCCGGCCTCCACCGCCGGACGAGTGAGGATGATCCGGTTCACCGTCCGCTCCCGGAAAGCCGCCACCGCAGCGGCCACCGCCAGGTAGGTCTTGCCGGTACCGGCAGGGCCTACGCCGATGGTGATGGTGTTGTGCTGGATCGCTTTCATATACTGCTGCTGGCCAACGGTCTTGGCCTTGATGGGCTTTCCCTTGGCGGTGATGCAGACCACATCTTTGGCGATCTGGGACACCTGCGCGTCATTGCCCTCTTTTACCAGGGTGATCAGGTATCGGACCCGCTGCTCATCGATGGTCTCTCCCTTGGCCGCCAGGGCCAGCAGTCCCTCCAGGGTCCTGGCGGCTTTATCCGCCGCCTCCTCATCCCCGGTGATCTTCAGCTCGGTGCCTCTGTTCACGATGGATACCGCCAAAGCTTCCTCGATCTTCCTGATATTCTCATCGAAGGAGCCGAACACCGAGATCAGGTGCTCCACTCGCTCCGCGTTGACTGTTCTTTCAGCGATCTTCATATCCGTCTATCATCTCCTCTTGCCGTGTCCTTCCGATCATTTCATAGCAGGCGTACGCGCCATCCAAACAGATCCCGCCATCGACCTGGCAGAGCTGGGCCTTTTCATCAAGGATCCGGCCCGCGATCATATGGCCGGTGAGATAGTCCCTGGCGTGCTGCTCCAGCCATGGCTGTGCCTGATCCGGGCTTATTTCGGAGACCGTGAGGTCACGCTCGGTCCACCGCTCCACCACGAAGGTGATGGGCAGGCGAAAACCTCCCGGCAATGTGACACTATACTCCTGATACATTTTATCACAAGTGGTAGGGGAAATTCCACTACCTTTAAAGAGATTTATGCGTTTTTTTCCGATGATGATGCTCAAGCACCCGCTTTCCTCCTCCACATCGCCCCGGTATTGCTGCTGGGAGGGCATGATCAGGCGCAGATCCCGCAAAGTTTCCCCATAGACTTCCCCCTGGGCGTGTTCCCCCCGGATACAAAGCCCTAAGTCGGTATAGCCCGAGATCAGCAGTTGTCCTTTCTTTACGGACTGCCCCACTTGGCAGACCGCGGTGCCACGGGTCACCACCACCTGACCGATCAGCGCGTCATGAGCGGCCACGATGCTGCTGATCCCGAGGAAGAGATCTTGACGGGGCGTTTGCGTCCGCTCCCGGACACTGATCACCGCCCGGCAGCCGTAGGTGTTCACCCCCGCCCATTTCAGATCCGGGATCTGCTGTAAAAGCACGTTTTTCAGCCGCTCGCTGCGGATCTGACTGCGGTCCGCGCCGAAACAGATGCCATGCTCCTCGGCCACGGACAAGATCAGGCTCGTGGGAACAGAAACGTTCCCCTCCACTTCCAAAAAGAATACTTTGGTGGGAAGATAGATCGTCAGTATCAGGATAAGGGCGGCGGCCGCCAGCAATACAGGCCGTGAAAGGATCCGTGGGATCCAGGCGTACAGCCCGTGCTTTTGCAGAAAGGCGATCCGGTCGCCTCTCCTGTCCGCGATCGACTGAAGGGCCTTCCGATCTGAACTGGCGGCCAGGAACTCAACGGTCAGGGGGTCTTTGTACGCAAGGTGATAGATGGAGATGGCACGCCGGTTCACCGCCGCCAGGGCGCCCTGGGGATCGGCGCTGATCAGCCGGACCTGGACCATCCCCCACAGCGATCCATACAGGCCCATGCTCAACACCTCCTGATCACGCTGATGCCATCGATCCTGCCGGTGATCACCAGCTGTTCCGCCGTCATACGGGCCAGCTCCAAGCCGCATCCACAGATGCATAAGGACCCGTATCGCACCCGGACACAGATCCGCTCCGGCCCGTATTCCGTGACCCCTTTGTGATTTTCCACCACTGCCCGGCCATCTCCCAACAGTTCGACCAACGGTTGACCGGGCAGCGGTTCCGTGTCCAGATCCGCGGCCAAAGCCAGCCGATCCGACCAGTTGCGCTGCTTCATGGAAGCACCCCCTTTTCCAAAGGATATGAATCGGGAGGATGATCGATCACTTGGGCGCATAGTATCTTCCGAGGTGATGGTATGTCCGGGAAGATGGGCGCCGCGGCGGCGGCGATCGGCATGGTGCTTCTGATCTTGGACCCGGTGACGGCCATGGAAGGGGCCAGACAGGGGATCGGGACCTGCCTTCAGACCCTGATCCCCTCCCTGTTTCCCATGATGGTCCTGGGCATCTATCTCACCGGCGCTTTGGATGGGAGCTTGATCCTTGCCGGATGGCTGGGAGGCTACCCGGTAGGGGCGAAGGTGGTGGACCAGGCGTACAGATCCGGCAGGCTCTCCAAAGGGCAGGCCCAGCGGATGCTGGTGGCGTGCAACCAGTGCGGACCGGCCTTCCTGTTTGGGGTGGGGCATCAGATACTGGGCCGGGGATGGGCCTGCTGGCTCCTGTGGGCGATCTTGCTGCTGAGCGCCGGGATCGCAGGCGCGCTTCTGACAAAGAGATCGGGCCTGATCCCCGGCGGCAGGACCCAGCCGATCTCCTTCCCCCAAGCCCTGGAAAACGGAGTGAAGGTCATGGGAACGGTCTGCGGGTGGGTGGTGCTCTTCCGGGTGGCGCTGGGATTTTTGGAACGCTGGGGGCTGGACCGGGCTTCGGTGCCGGTCCGGGCGGTGACGGAGGGGATACTGGAGCTGTCCAATGGCTGTATCGTCCTGATGGAGGCATCCGACCCGGCCATGAGATTTCTGATCTGCGCCGGGCTCATGAGCTTTGGCGGCGCTTGCGTATCCATGCAGACCTGCGCGGTGACCAGTCCGGCGCTGAACAAGACCGATTATTTCCTGGGAAAACTGCTCCAATGCTGTATCGCCACATCTTTAGCCTGGATCGCGGGACAGCTGATCTGGGGCGGACTGGGCCGTACCATCCTGGCGGTGGCTGTCACCGCCGGGACGATCCTGGGGGCGTATCTCAAGCGGGCGGAAAAAAGGTGTAGCATTTACCATGGGATCGGTGTATAATGGGAAAAACACGGATAGAGAGGTCGTTTTTATGCTGTTCAGAAAGAAGATCCCCCCGTCTTGCCGCTATTGCGCCCACGGGACGGTGCTGGAAGAGGACCAGATCCTGTGCGCCAAGCGAGGCATGGTGACAGAGCGGGAAAAATGCCGCAAATTTCGCTACGACCCCTGCAAGCGGATCCCTGTCAAGCCCAAGGCCCTGGACACCAGCCGGTACGATCAGCAGGATTTCTCACTATGAATCAACGGCACGACTGCCTGGAGCGGTCGTGCCGTTGTGCTTATCAAGTCAGCATCTCCAGGAACTGATCCTCTGTCAGGATCGGGATGCCCAGCTCCCGGGCCTTGCGCTCCTTGGAGCCTGCGTTCTCCCCTGCCACTACATAGGTGGTCTTCCTGGAAACGGACCCTGCGGCCTTCCCACCAAACCCTTCGATCTGGGCGGTGGCCTCCTCCCGGGTAAACTTGGTCAACGCGCCGGTGAGCACGAAGGTCATACCGGCAAAACGATCGTCCTGGACCGTCTGCGTACTTTGGAAGTTCACCCCGGCTTCACGGAGCCGCTCGATCATGTGGCATGACTGGCCCTGGCGGAACCAATCGGCGATATAATGGGCAGTCACCGGGCCAACATCGCAGATATTGGTAAGCTCCTCCTCCGTCGCGGCCATCAGCGCGTCCAAAGTTTTGAAATGGGCGGCCAGGACCTTGCCGGTCTTTGCCCCCACCTGCCGGATCCCCAGGGCATAGATCAGCCGGCTCAGGTCTTGTCCCTTGCTCTCTTCGATGGCGGCCAGAAGCTTCTTTGCCGCCGTTTCGCCGGACTTCCAAAGCCCTTTCAGCTGATCCAGGGTCAGATGATAAATATCCGCCGGAGAACGAACATCCCCCTTTTCCACCAGGGCTTCCACGATCGCGCTGCCCAGGCCGTCGATGTCCATGGCATCCCGGCTGACGAAATGGGAGATGTTCCTGGCCAGCTGGGCCGGACACTCTACGCCGGTACAGCGCAGGAAAGCGCCGTCCGGGTCTTTTTCCGTAGGCGCGCCGCAGACCGGGCAGGCCCCGGGCAGCACATAAGGCACCGCCCCTGCCGGACGCTTGGAAAGGTCCACCTCCAAGATCTCCGGGATGATCTCCCCGGCTTTTCGGATCCGGACCGTGTCACCGATCCGGATGTCCCGCTGGATGATAAAATCCTGATTGTGCAGCGTGGCGTTGGTCACTGTGGTACCGGCCAGGCGGACCGGCCGGACCACCGCTTTGGGGGTGAGCACGCCGGTCCGTCCCACCTGTACAAGGATGTCCTCCACCACCGTATCCTTGATCTCCGGCGGGTATTTATAGGCGGCCGCCCAGCGGGGGAATTTCGCGGTGGATCCGAGGAGCTCCCGGAGGGACAGATCGTTGACCTTTACCACCGCGCCGTCGATATCGCAGGCCAGGGCCTCCCGGTCCTCTCCGATGGACAGGACCTGCCGGGTGACCTCTTTGGCCGAGTGAAACAGCCAGTAAGGGATCACCTTGAAGCGCAGGGATCTTAGATATTCCAGCGTTTCCTCATGGGTCTGAAAAGTCACGCCCTCCGCCAGCTGGAGGTTGAAGATATAGATATCCAGTCCCCGCTCAGCGGCGATCTTTGGGTCGAGCTGGCGCAATGATCCGGCGGCGGCGTTGCGCGGATTGGCGAACAACGGCTTGCCAAGAGCCTCCTGCCGGGTGTTCAGCGCTTCAAACCGCTTCTTAGGCATAAAGACCTCTCCCCGCACGATCAGCCGGGCGGGGGCGTTGGAAAGGGTCAGCGGGATGGAGCGGATGGTCTTCAGGTTCTCGGTCACATCTTCCCCGGTGACGCCGTCGCCCCGGGTAGCGCCCCGAACGAACCGGCCGTCCACATATTCCAGCGCCACGGACAGTCCGTCGATCTTAGGTTCTACGGAAAAGTCCGCCTCGGGATGGGACTGCGTCACCTTTTCCAGAAAATCCTTCAGCTCTTCCTGGGAGAACACGTCCTGAAGGCTCATCAGCGGCACCGGGTGGGTCACTTTCTCGAACTGGCTCAGCGCCTCCCCCCCTACCCGCTGGGTGGGGCTGTCCGGCAGCACCAGCGCCGGGTGGGCCTGCTCCAGTTCTTCCAGCTCCCGGAGAAGACGGTCGTATTCATAGTCCGGCATTTTAGGATCATCCAGAACATAGTAGCGGTAATTTGCTTCCTTCAGGATCTGGTTCAGCTCCAAGATCCTATTCTTTGCTTCCATAGTTTCCTCCGGTTTGAAAAAAAGTATCAGGTACATCTCCCACGATGATCGTTTCCGCCACCACCACCTCGCTGCTGATGGTGAAGCTGGCAGTTTCGCCTAAGACCAGCACCGATACATCCACGCTCACAGCCATGGAAAGCTGGTGCAGCGTCTGATTGATGCCCGCATGGCTGAAGCTGCTGGAAAAGCTGGCATCAGAATTGCGGATGGCAATGATCTGCACCGGGATCGCCGGTCCTTTGCCGGACAGGAACTCGGGAAGGAACAAGCTGCCCAAAGGGATCCCCAGGTCCGTGGCGTCCAGGGCCAGGATCTCGTCGTTGATCGTGTCCAGGGTGTTGGTCTTCAGCCGGTTGACCTCACTCATATTGGTCTTCAAAGCGGTGATCCGGCCGTTGAGATCTTTTTCAAAATACACGATCCGGTCATAGTTGATCTGACCTTCTTCGATCTGTCGGTCGATCGCGTCGTTGATCAGGTCCGAAGTGCAGTTCATGATCTGGACCTGGGCCAGCTCCTGGATCGGTTCGTTGTATTTCCTGCGAAAAAGCATCATGAGCAAGGTGACGATCACCGTCAGCAGCGCAATGACCCGGACCGATCTTCTTCCAAAACGCCTCATGGACCCCTCCTACGGGAATATCCTCCCGTAGGAGCCTATGCCAGGCGGGGAAAAACGATCACAGCTTTTTCATATAAGCAGAAGCGGTCTTTGCCATGAGCTTTTTGGTGCCGATATTATCGAAGGCGATCTCCAGCAGGGCGTCGCCGCCCATCCGGATCACGGAGAGCACCATCCCCCGGCCAAAGCCGGAGTGCTCCACCATATCCCCTTTGTTCAGTTCCAGGTATGTGTTCCTGGCGGCGGCAGGCCGCTCCAAGGCCCGCAGAGGACTGCGGGTAGGCATCTGCTGGCCGGTGAAAACGGGCTGGCGGCTGGTCTGCGGCGGATGGTAGCCCCCTTTGCGGACCACATGGTCCTCCGGGATCTCCCGCAGGAACCGGGAGGCCATGGTGGCGCTGGTCCGGCCGTAGAGGAGCCGCTGGCGGGCGTAGCTGATCGAGAGGGTCTTCTTGGCCCGGGTGATCGCCACATAGCACAGCCGCCGTTCCTCCTCCATCTCCTCCGTGTCCCCGATGGCCCGCATCCCGGGGAACAGGCCGTCCTCGAAGCCCACCAGGAACACATGGGGAAATTCCAGGCCCTTGGCCGAGTGCATGGTCATCATCACGATCGCTTCCTCCCCTTCCTGGTATTGCTCCAGGTCGGTATACAGAGCGATCTCCTCCAAAAAGCCTGCCAGGGTGGGATCTTCATTGTTATCCACATAAGCCTGGATATTGGAGCGCAGCTCCCGGATATTCTCCAGTCTGCCCAGGTTCTCCTCGGTGGGCTTGCTCTCCAGCATATCCACATAGCCTGTACGGGTCATCACCTGATCGTAGAACTCCGGCAAAGGCATACCATCCTCCAGCAGCTGAGCCAGCTCTTCGATCAGCACCGTGAACTTCATCAGCTTCACGGCAGACTTTTCCAGAGGACCGTAGGAGTAGGGATCCGATATCACCCGGTATAGCCCCACCCCCTCGGCCCGGGCCAGCCGCTCCACCGTTTCCATGGTCTTGGCGCCCAGCCCCCGGGGCGGCTGGTTGACGATCCGCTTCAGCCGCATATCATCCGAGCGGTCATTGATGACGCTCAGATACCCCAGCATATCCCGGATCTCCAGCCGTTCAAAAAACTTGGTGCCGCCGATCATCCGATAAGGGATGCCGTTGCGCTTCATGGCATATTCCAAAGCGTTGGACTGGGCGTTGGTGCGATAAAGGACCGCACAGCTTCCAAACCCTTCCTTCCTGGCATGGGCCAGGATCTGACCGGCCACGAAGTTGGCCTCCCCGTCCTGGTCCGCCGCCTCGTACACCGTGATCGGGTCCCCCACGCCGTTGGAGGTCCACAGCCGCTTGCCCTTCCGGGCCAGGTTATGCGCGATCACCGCGTTGGCCGCGTCCAGGATCGACTGGGTGGAGCGGTAATTCTGTTCCAGGCGGATGGTCCGGCAGTCAGGATACTGCTTCTCAAAATCCAGGATGTTTTCGATGGTGGCTCCCCGGAAGCGATAGATGCTCTGATCTTCATCGCCTACTACGCAGATGTTCCGATATCCTCCTGCCAGAAGACTGGTCAGTAAGTACTGCATATGGTTGGTGTCCTGGTACTCATCCACCAGCACATACTTGAACTTGTTCTGGTAATAGGCAAGGATGTCCTGGTGCTCCTGCAGGAGCTTCACCGTCAGGAAGATGATGTCATCAAAATCCAAAGCGTTGTTGTCTTTCAGCCGCTTCTGGTAGGTCTGGTATGCCCGGGCGATGTGGATGGACTTGATATCGTTGACTTCCTCCGCCTGTTCCAGCATGGCCTCAGGGGTGGTATAGCTATCCTTCCGCCGGCTGATCGCCCCCAGGACATACTTGGGCGGGAAGGTCTTCTCGTCCAGATCCATCTCTTTCAGGACATCCTTCATAAGACGTTCGGAGTCGTTGGTATCATAAATGGTGAAATGGCTGGTGTAGCCCAGTCGTTCGATGTCCCGCCGCAGGATCCGGCAGCAGGCGGCGTGAAAGGTCATGGCCCATACCCCATCCCCATCAGATCCAAGGATGTTTCCGAGCCGCTCCTTCAATTCATTGGCGGCTTTGTTGGTAAACGTGATCGCCAGGATGCTCCAGGGCGCCGCAGGGTCTACCGCGCACAGCCGGTCCGCCCGAAGGCGGTCCGCTTCATCCAGGGGCCGGGTCAGTCCCTCAAGGAAGGACACGTCCTCCTGCGTCACATAGGGGGCGACAAAGTCGGTATCACTGCCGGAGCCGAACCGGATCAAATTGGCGATCCGATCGATCAGGACCGTGGTCTTGCCGCTGCCCGCGCCGGCCAGCAGCAGGAGCGGACCTTGCGTAGTGAGCACAGCCGAGCGCTGCATGGGATCGAGATGCTGAAATCGGTCTTCGATATATGCCCGCCGGGCGGCGATAAATCGGGAGTGTAATTCTTTGGTCATCGTAACACCTATCTTAAATATGATGTATTATTTTACCCCAAGGAGGACGAAAGGTAAAGCCCCAAAATCGAAAAGACCCGGGGCCTCCCGGCCCCAGGTCTGCTATCGAGAAAATCCGGCGAATGTGAGGCTTTTCTCATTTGTCTATTTGAGGAGCTGGTCCAGCACCTCGTAGATATAGTTCGGATCGTTCGATCTGGTCCGCACGTCATATACGATGCCGTCATACTCAAAAACAGCATAGTAGTAGTGCTCGAAGCCCAAAGAGTTTACATTGGGCGCGATCTGTACCGCGACACCGTTGATCTCAAGGGTTTTCGTCGCGTCTTTGGTAAATACCATGTCTACCTTTTGTTCTTCCGCGGTCCTTCCATCAAAGAACCAATGGAGCAGTAACTCTTTTTCTGCCTTTTTTGCTTCATTATGCTGTTTACGCTGTATTCAATACCTTGGCGATACGGATCGTCCATCTGCGAGGGGCCGAAGAAGTGGGTGATCGCCGGAATACAGATCAGCACCAAAGCCAGGCACGCGGCCACCGCGGCGATCCGTAAGCTCTTTTTTCTGGCCGGTTTTTTTCGGCATACGCGTGGATATAAGCGTCGTCCATATCATTCAGCGCGAACATGAGCTGGTCAACGGTCATAAGTCGATACCTCTCTTCTCCAAATACGCCTTCAAGTCGTTCCGCAGCCGGAAAAGAAGCATTTTGGTCTTGCTGACGGACAGATCCATTTTCGAGGCGATGGTGGATACGCGATCGCGATACCAATAGCGCCCAACAAAGACCATACGCTGTTCGTCCGTTAATGTCGCGAGCCAGGCGTTGAGCAGATCTCTCACAACGATGCTGTCGATCACATCGTCGGCAGTTTCCGAAGCACCGATCACTCCGGCCAATTCTTCATATATCAGCGCGTATTCGCCGGATCCTCTTTTTTGCGCGCTGTTTGCCTTCACGCGGTTAAGAGAGATATTGCGGACGATCTTTGCCAAATACGCGGACAAGCTGTTCGGTCTTGCCGGCGGGATAGAATACCAGGCTTGCAGGAATGTATCATTGACGCTTTCTTCCGCGTCCAAACGGTGGTGGAGTATGTTGTTGGAGATCGAAAAGCAGAACTTTCGTACTTTTTATCGGTCTCCGAGATGGCCGCTTCTGAGCGCGCGAAATACAGTTCTATGATAGCAAGATCTTCCATAACGGACCTTCCTCTCTGGCAGGGCCTTGGGACCGGCTTCACTTATATAGACAACATCGTTGGGCCTTTGGTCACACAGTTCGAGAAAAAATTATTTTTTTACTATATCCATCCCCCAGGGGCAACATGGGGCAGGGTCCAGGGCAAAGGACATGAAAACTGGATAGATCCCATATACCAAAATGACCAACAGTCCTTTTTGGAACTGTTGGTCGTTTGGATACGGTCGATTTGGTAGCGTTGAGCCTGCTTGATACACTGCTCTGCTGCTCTGGAAATAATGGGTTTCGCGATGAGAAAAAATCACCTAACAACGCAAAGTTTTAGCGCATCATCATGCGGATCCCAACAGTGACCCAAAAAGAAAAGGCCAAGCCGTTTTTGAAGAGGCCCTTCTTCCTGGAGTAGGGTCCCGGATCAAACAAGGAGGTGTAAAGGAGATCGAAAAACGCCGGCACGACCGCAAGGCCGAAAACAAGCGCGGTAGAATAATGCGTATCCGGCGCGAAAAGGCCATAAGCCCATGCGGCCAGGAAGGAGACAATATCTAATGCGGCACAGATCTTTTTCAGGTAAGGCTTAACGGTTCTGAAAGTATCACGTTGGCTTGGAGCTTTACTCATATTGACCCTCCTTGACCATATTGAAGTTGGATAAGGAAACGCCAGGATCTGCCAGTACCGTTAGTATAGCGCAGTCTGCCAAAAATGTCCAGCAGAGGATGCCTGTCCTGTTTTCGGAAAGATCTTTCTGATCTTTCCTGTTCGCAGACAAGGCCCCGGTTTTGCGTAACACAAAACCGGGGCCTTTTCGATGGCCTAAGACCTGGGCCGCCTGGTCCCAGGTCTATTCGATCCTTCATTCCGATATCTCCATCAGCTTCCGCAGATGCTCCAGGGCCTTTTTCTCGATCCTGGATATCTGGACCTGGCTCACCCCCAGGACCCGGGACACCCGCTCCTGGGTCAGGCCATGGAAATACCGCAGGCCGATCACCATCCGTTCCCGTTCCGGGAGCTGTTCGATCCCCTGACGCAGGGCGATCTTTTCCAGGAGCTTCTCCTCCCCGTCCGGGTCTGTCAGGATGCTTTCCAGAGAGAAGCCGTCTTCCCCAAGCTGGCGATTGATCGACTCGGTCCCAGCGGTGGCGGTCTCCGCCTCCGCGATCTGCTCCGGGGTCAGGCCGGTCTGCCGGGACAGCTCCTGCAGGGTCGGTTCCCGGCCTAAGGCGCCGATCAGATGGACCCGCATGGACCGAATGGCCGCCGCCTGCTCTTTCAAGCTCCTGGATACTTTGACCGCCCCGTCATCCCGGAGGAACCGGCGGATCTCTCCGGCGATCTTAGGCACCGCGTAGGTGGAGAACTGGGTGCCGAAGGTCAGGTCGAAGCCTTCCACCGCCTTGATGAACCCAAGACAGCCCAGCTGATACAGGTCCTCTGTTTCCGTCCCCCGGCCGATGAACCGCCGGGCCACGGACCAGATCAGGGCGGAATTGGCCTGTATCAGCTCCTCCCCTGCCTCCGGGTCGCCGGCCTGGGCCGCCTGGATCAGTTCTTCTGTGGTCCTCATTTCCTGCGCTGGAGCTTCCGCCGCATATGTACCGTGGTCCCCTTGCCGGGCGTGGAGGAGATCTCCAGCTCGGTCATAAAGCTCTCCATGATCGTAAAGCCCATGCCGCTGCGCTCCGCGCCCCCGGTGGTGAACATGGGCCTGCGGGCCTGCTCGATGTCACTGATCCCCACGCCCCGGTCCTTTACCACGATGTCCAGGATCTGGCCCTTTAAGATCCTGCACCGCACAGTGATCGTTCCCAGCTTTTCAGGGTAGCCGTGGACGATGCAGTTCGTCACCGCTTCGGACACCGCGGTACGGATATCTCCCAGCTCCTCCACGGTGGGGTCCAGCTGGGCGGCGAAGCACGCCACGGCGGACCGGGCAAAAGCCTCGTTACAGGACCGGCTGGGGAACTCCAGGGTCATGTAGTTCTCGAATTTCATGAAACTGCCTCCTTGATCTGTACAAGTTTGTCCACCCCGGATGCCCGGAAGACCTTCATGGGCTGTTCCGAAAGGCCGGATAAGACCAGATGCCCTTCGATCTGGGTCATGCATCGCAATGCGTTGATCACCACCGCGATCCCGGAAGAGTCCACGAAGCTGACCTCTTTAAAGTCCAGGATACACACGGACGGCGTATATGCTTCGATCTTCGCGGCGATAGACTGGATATATCCCTTCGCGCTGTGGTGGTCGATCTCACCGGTCAACGCCACGGTCAAATTCCCATCTTGCAGGAAACTGGTAAATTGCATTTGTCGGCGCCTCCTTCATATTTAGCATGGATAGTATAATCCAACCCTGATCGGTTTTTCAGTCGCAAACAAGGATCTGCAAAAAACAGATCTCTGCCCGGGATGCCCAGGCAGAGGCAATTTTTAGCATTTTCATACAAAGAATTTGTTTGATCAATATTGTAAATGGGAAAGATCGATGATATACTAAGCAAAGATCGAAGTTTGGAGGATGATGTCGTCTTGTGTACTGCCATCAGCTACCTTTCTCACGACCACTATTTTGGAAGGAATCTGGACCTGGGATATGGCTATAAAGAAACGGTGACTATCACCCCTCGCCGATACCCTTTTCGATTCCGAAGGATGCAGACCCTTTCGGAACACTACGCCATGATCGGCATGGCTACGGTGATGGATGGCTATCCGCTGTATTATGAAGCCACCAACGAGCATGGCCTGAGCATGGCGGGATTGAATTTTCCTCACAGCGCCCGGTATCTTTCCGAAAAGATCGGATGGGACAATATCGCCTCCTTTGAGCTGATCGGCTGGGTCCTGGGCCAATGCGCCGATACCCTGCAAGCACGGGCCTTGCTGGAAAAGGTACGGCTGATCGATATCCCCTTCCGTGGGGATCTGCCGCCGGCCCCACTGCACTGGATGCTCTGCGATGCCCGGTCCAGCCTGGTGGCAGAGCCTGCGGCCGACGGCTTAAAGCTCTACGACGATCCGGCCGGTGTCCTCACCAACGAGCCGCCCTTCCCCTACCATCTGTACCGCCTGGCAGACCACAGCCATCTCTCTTCGGCAGAGGCGGAAGATGGGGCGGCGTACTGCGTAGGTATGCCGGCGATCGGCTTGCCCGGTGACTTTTCCTCCCCTTCCCGGTTCGTCCGTGCCGCCTTCGTTAAGTCCAATTCCGTTTCTTCGGGACCGGGTGCCGGGGACGTCCGGCAGTTCTTCCACATCCTTTCCTCCGTCGCCATGCCCCGGGGCAGCGTCCGTCTTGCCGGAGGCGAATACGATATCACCCGTTATTCCTGCTGCTGCGACACCCGGCGGGGGATCTACTACTACACCACCTACGACAACAGCCAGATCATCGGCGTGGATATGGGCCGGGAGGATCTGGACCGCGATGCCCTTATCACCTATCCCCTGATGGACGCCCCACAGATCACCATACAAAATTGAGAGCAAGGAAGGTGAGCAGCGATGAAGCTGTACGAACGATTCAGGACCTCCAGCCTGGACACTCTGCCCATAGGACTTTGGACCGGCCCGGATACCAGCGAGGATGTATTCACCCCCACCGGCAGCCGGGTGGTGGCCTGGCTGGCAGAGTCGGACATCCATTTTTGCTTGGTGGAGGGGTTTGGCGACACGGTGTTCGTAGTCGATCCCAAGGCCCCTCCCGGCGACTGTGTTTACCCGGTAGCCAGGAGCATGGCCGAGTGGATCGGGCTGATCCTGAGCTGCGGCCATGCTGGTGTGATCGCCGGGACTTATGCTTTGAGCCGGGTCCAGTTCCTGCGCCAGATCCAGACCGTGCGCCCGGACTATAAGACCCGGTCCGTGCTGCGGGCCTTGGAAAACACCTACCATCCGCCTAAGATCTCAGATCCTTATGGATACATCCTGGATCTTCAAGCCTCCTTCGACCACTCTGCCCTGCCCCTCCACCCGAGTTATTATGAGTGGTGTCCCATCCGGCCCGGTGGTCTGAGATGGAACGTGGGCTTCGGTAAAGGCTTCTTTGAATGGTGTGACAAGGCCAAGGCAGGGCAGGAAATGGCTCTGGACCGGCATTTCCAGTGGGAGGACGAACGCTGGCAGGTCCCGGCGGTGTACCTGTGCGAAGACGGCATCGTGGTGGACTCCGTCCTGGAAGTTTCCGGGGAAGCGATGATCGCCTTTGATGAAAAGTGGGGCGCAAAGAGCGCCGATATGCTTTCCGTGGAAGAACAGATGCGCCGGGCGTTGGACGACCCCCTGGGCGTACAGGCCACAGGCAGTCTGTTGGTCAACGGCCGGCCCGCGCCGCTGAAAAAGAGCTTCGTCCTGCGCTGGGACCCGGTGGGCGACAATGACTGGTCTGCCCGGCGGACCCTGGAGCATTATGGCCTGGACCGGGAAAAGGGCTATCTGCTTCGCCGGGAGTGCTTCCTGCGAAAAGGGAAAAACCCGCCGATCCGTTCCCTGGAGCTTCAGCTGGAGGCGGCGCCGGTGCAGGTGCCGGGCCAGCGGTTCAACGCCCCTGAAAACGGAAAGACCCTTGACTTTACCGATCCGTCCACCGGCCAGGTACATACCCTGAAGGTCCTGAGCCAGACAAGAGAGTCCCTGGACCCCAATTTCCTGAGCAACCATCCTTGCTGTTATACCAGACTGAATTTCACCCTGGATCCTCCGATCAGCCCGGAGGAGTTTCAGATAGTGGACTGCGATCCGGGAGACCCCTTCCCCGGCAGCCGGCAGGCGGCGGCTGGGGCCTTCCCGGCCGGGAAGATCCCGCCGGTGGGACATTTCGCCGTTTCCTCCCTGCGCCACGTTCCTGCCCGGAACATCCTGTGGCGCATGGTGTTCCGGCAAAAGCTGCGCCAGGACCTCTCTGTTCCACTGCTCCCATGAAATGATGCCCTCCCGGCGCAGAGCCGGGAGGGCATGACTATGCCGCCTGAAAAGTTTCCGTTGCCTTGGGCGGGATGATGGATTATAATAGAGCTTGACTTCCAGGAAGGGGATGCCATCCATGATACCGAAGCTATATATCATCGTTCCCTGCTACAATGAAGAAGAAGTATTGCCGATCACCTCCGGGCTGTTTCTTGAACAGCTGCGGCAGATGACTGCCCAGGGGAAGATCCGGGACGACAGCCGGATCTTATTCGTGGACGACGGCTCTAAAGATCATACCTGGCAGATCATCACCCAGTTATCCCAGGAAGATCCGCACTATATCGGGATCCGCCAGAGCCGGAACCGGGGCCATCAAAACGCCCTTTTGGCAGGCATGATGGAGGCCAGGGATCGGTGTGACATCACCATCACCATCGACTGTGACGGACAGGACGATATCCACGCCATGACCCAGATGGTGGACGCCTACCTGGACGGCAGCCAGATCGTCTACGGTGTCCGCAGCAGCCGGGACACCGACAGCTTTTTCAAACGCACCACCGCCCGGGGCTTTTATAAGTTCATGGGGGCCATGGGCGTGGAAACAGTGTATGACCACGCGGACTATCGATTGGTATCCAGCCGGGTGCTTCGGGAGTTTTCCAACTTCAAGGAAGTCAATCTGTTCCTTCGGGGGATGTTCCCCTTGGTTGGATTTAAAAGCACCTGTGTCTATTACGAACGTCGTCCCCGGATGGCCGGTGAGAGCAAGTATCCCTTCTCCAAGATGCTACAACTGGCCTTTAACGGGATCACCAGTCTGAGCGTCCGTCCCCTGCAGATCATCATGGGGCTGGGCCTGCTGATCGCGCTGATCAGCTTCATCGGGGTGATCTGGTCCGTAGTGGTGGCGCTGATGGGGGATGCGGTCCCCGGCTGGGCCAGCATGACCTGTATCATCTGCTTTATCGGCGGGATCCAATTGAGCTGTATCGGGGTCCTGGGCGAATATGTGGGAAAGATCTATCTGGAGGTCAAAGGCCGCCCGAGATACATCATCAGCGAAAGGACAAACGATGACCAGGAAGATCCATGACTTTATCCAAAGGCGCGCCCTGCTGCTGTTCAGCCTGCTGACCAGCACGGCGGTCCTGGCGATCTGCTCAAAAAGCTCGCCGCTGTATCCTATGAACGACTGGGTGGATGTCCACTGCTTCCTGACGCTTGGCCGGGGGATGCTCAATGGACTGGTCCCTTATGTGGATCTATATGAGCAAAAAGGCCCGGTGCTGTATTTTGTTTACGCCATCGTGGCCCTGTTCAGCCAACGCTCCTTTCTGGGGCAGTATCTGCTGGAAGTGATCTGCTTCACCCTGTTCCTGTACTACAGCGGCAAGATCGCCCAGCTCTACCTGGGCAAAAGCTGGTTCTGCTATCCGATCGTCTTAGGGCTGGCGCTGATCACCACCACCCGGGCTTTCTCCCACGGCGGCAGCGTGGAGCAGAACTGCCTGTTCCTGTTCGCCTATGGGCTATACAGCGTTATGCGCGCGATCCATGAGGACCGGGGCCTGACCTTCCGGGAGGCGCTAGTGAACGGTATTTTTGCCGGGGCCGCCTTTTGGATCAAGTACACCATGGCAGGCTTTTATATAGGTCTTGCGCTGGCGGTGCTGATCGTGTATATTGGCTGGGTCCGGGACTGGCGGCAGCTCCTGCGGACCATCTGCGCGTTCCTGCTGGGGATCGGCCTGGTCAGCGCCGTTGTATTGCTCTATTTTACCGTAAACGGCGCTTTGGAAGAGCTTTTTACCTGCTATTTCTACAACAATCTGTTCTTATATCCAGAGGAGAACGCACAGCCCCTGCTGGACCAGATCCTGTCCCAGTTCTCCTCGGCCCTGCTGAAAAACAAGCTGTTTGCCGCCGCGTTGTACGTTGGCCTGGGGTATTTGTTTCTGGAAGGCAAGCAGATGTCCCGGCAGCTGCTGACGGTGACGCTGAGCCTGGCCGGTCTTGCCTTCACCACCTTCATGGGCAAGGGCTATGTATATTACAGCCTGGTGCTTTGCGGCTATGCCGTTTTCGGCCTGATCGGTATCTCCAAGGCCCTTAAAGCCGTTTGCAAAGCCCTGGATGTGCAGGTCGGACCGGATCGGAGGATGCTTCGCTCCGGCCTGGTGGGGCTGTTGGCTCTGTGCTGCCTGCTGCAATGCCACGCTTCCAGTCCGAATACCTACCTGATGGGCTATGAAAAAGAGCAGATGCCCCAATTCCAGTTCGCCGCGTATATGCTGGATAAAAAAGAGGACCCCACCCTTCTGAACTTTGGGTTTTTGGATGCCGGTTTTTACTATGCCGCGGACTCGCTCCCTGTCTGTCCCTTCTTCTGCACCTTCAATGTCAACGCCCCGGGGATGTGGGAGACCCAGTACGAATACATCCGGGAAGGCAAGGTTGACTTTGTGATCACCCGGCGCTATCCGCTGGAAAATTACCAGGTGGACAGTTCACGCTATCAGCTGGTGGATACCGCTTCCATGTATTTTGAGGGCGTTGATTTTACCTATTATCTATATGAACTTGTGGAGGAATGACCATATGAAAACGATCCTGTTTGACCTGGACGGCACGCTGACGGACTCGGGTGAGGGCATCATCAATTGTGCCTCCTTGGCCCTGCGGACCCTGGGCCTGCCGGTACCGGACCGGCAGACCATGCGGGTGTTCGTCGGACCGCCTTTGCGGGAAACGTTCCTGCGCTTCGGTGTCAGGGAAGCGGATGTGGAGGAAGCGATCAGGATCTATCGCAGCCGGTATCAGCCGATCGGTCTGTTTGAAAACCGTCCCTATGAGGGCATACGGGAGGTGCTGGAAGCCTTGGGGGCCGCCGGACACCGGCTGTATGTGGCCACCTCCAAGCCTGAGGAAATGTCCAGGACCATCCTGGAGCACTTTGACCTTGCCCGATACTTCCATCGGATCTGCGGCGCGGCTTTGGACGGTTCCCGGGACACCAAATCCAAGGTGATCGCCTATCTGCTGGAGCATTGCCCCGCATCCGATCAGATCGTCATGGTGGGCGATACCAAATATGATGTGCTCGGCGCTGCCGCCCATGGGATCGGGACCATCGGTGTGGCCTGGGGGTACGGAGAGGTGGCGGATATGGAAGCGGCCGGTGCCGAGGCCATTGCCCGATCCCCTGCCCAGCTTTTGGAGATGCTTTTATAAATCAGCTTGCCTGATGGATGCGAAAGCCCGGGCAGGTCTTGAAGGATCCGTTCCTTCAGACCTGCCCGGGCTGTATCCTATTGGAGCGCTTACGCCATCCTGTCGAGTATGTACGACTCCACCTGGAGCCGTGGGATCCCCAGGACCTGGGAAAGCTCCGCGTCCAGCAGCCGTTCCGCGTCCCGGAGGAAATTGATATCACAAAGGTGGAGCTTCTTCCCTTTCTGCTGTAAAAGGGTCTTTTGTTGGTGGATCGCGTAGACCATCTGCAGTAAAGACAGCCGGTCGCCCCGGGTGATCAGCTCCTTATAGCGCTGCTTGCGCTGGTTCTCATCAGCGATCCATTGGCCCTGCCGGATCGCGTCGGATCGGAAGACCTGCTCCAGTTCCTCCCGGGTGATCACGGGGCGCAGTTTGGCTACCGCCGCCTGATCGTCCACCGGGACCCAGAACTTGGTGCCGGGCTGCTCGGCAGGCTCCAGGACATAATAACGATGGGACTTGCCATCGATCCGCCGCTCCTCCACGTCCAGGATCTGACAGATCCCGTGGATGCCATATACCACCTGTTCACCGATCTGATACATATCGTTCGCTCCTTATCCTATATCAACTATATGATATCACATTTTAGAGCCGATATCATGTGGTAAAGATCCATAAAAATTCGCCCCACATAAGTGGGGCGAAACTTATCAAACCTGCTCGACCTTGATGGTGTTGGTGTTGCCGCGCTTGCCGTTGATCGGGCCGCCGGTAAGGACCACGTTATCGCCGGGCTGCAGAGGCAGGAGCTTCTTGGCGCTGTTCAGCGCGTGATAGAACATCACATCCATGGAGGCGAAGGACTCGCTGAGCACCGGGGTGACGCCCCAGCTCAGAGCCAGCTTTCTCCAGACCTTGGGGTCGGTGGTCATGCCGATGATGTCCACCGGGCAGCGGAAGCGGCTGACCATCATCGCGGTCTTGCCGGAAACGGAGCAGACCACGATGCCCTTGGCGTCCACGTCGATGGCCATGGCACAGGTGGCGTGGGAGATGGCGTCCAGATTACCGCCGATTCGGAACTCGCTGGTGAGGAAGCGGTGGCGGTAGCTGGTATGCAGTTCGGTGTACTCCGCGATCTGGGCCATATACTGCACGGCCTCCACCGGGTACTTACCGGCAGCGGACTCGCCGGAGAGCATGATCGCAGAAGAACCGTCGTACACCGCGTTGGCCACGTCGGAGATCTCCGCACGGGTGGGTCTGGGATTGCAGATCATGGACTCCATCATCTCGGTGGCGGTGATCACCCGCTTGCCGATCAGGCGGCACTTGTTGATCAGCATCTTCTGAATGGCCGGGACCTCCACAAAGGGGATCTCCACGCCCAGGTCGCCACGGGCGATCATGATGCCTTCACACAGCTCGCAGATCTGCTCGATGTTGTCCACACCGGCCCGGTTCTCGATCTTGGCGATGATATCGATGGACTCGCCGCCGTTGGCATCCAGGAAGTCCCGCAGCTCCTGCACATCAGACTTGGTAGACACGAAGGAGGCGGCCACGAAATCCACGCCGTTCTCGATGCCGAACAGCAGGTCTGCCTTGTCCTGCTTGGAAAGGAAGGGGCCGGGCATGACCTTGTTGGGGAAGCTCATGCTCTTCCGGTCAGACAGCACACCGCCGACGACCACAGAGCAGATCGCGTCGTTGCCCTTCAGCTCCTCCACCTGGAAGATCACCAGACCGTTGCACACCGTGACCCGGTCGCCTACGGACAGGTTCTTGACCAACTGCTTATAATTCACGGACACCTTGGTCTGGTCGCCCTGCACATCGTCCACGGTAAAGGTGAACTTATCGCCGGCCTTCAGCTCCACCGGGCCGTTGGCAAAGGTGCCGATCCGATACTCCGGGCCTTTGGTGTCCAGCATGATGGCGATGGGCATGCCCAGCTTCTCACGAACGGACTTGACCAGATCGATCTTCTGCTTCTGCTCGGCATGGTCGCCGTGGGAGAAATTCATCCGGGCCACGTTCATGCCGGCCTTGCACATGGAAGAAAGGGTCTCCTCGTTCATGCTGGCAGGACCGATCGTACAAATGATCTTTGTTTTTCTCATAATATACCTCGTTTATCTATGGGGATGGAAAAAATATCCATCTTGTAGTCATATCTTTCACGCGGAGATATTCTACCATGCTTTCATTCATTCGTCAACGAAGATCCGGTCAACAAATAGCAACAAGAATATCCGTCAGATCCATGCCAAATTATAGCATTCCAGCCAATATTCCACCTGCAGTAAATATGCAAGGGTCTGGGGAAGGGTCATGAGCTGGCCGTACCAGGGCCATGCCGGATCTGCATCCAGGAGCCGGACCACTGCCTCCCGGTCAAACAGGCAGAACAATGGCGCCGACTGGTCCTCCAGCAGACGCTCCACCCTCTTTCGCACCAGCGCCAGATATCCGGGGTGATGGGTCTTGGGGTAGGGACTTTTCTTTCGATACAGCACCTGTTCCGGCAGCAGGCCCTGCATGGCATTTCGCAGCAGTCCCTTTTCCCGCCCCTGATAGTCTTTGTAACTCCAGGGAACGCTATACAGATATTCCGCGATCCGATGATCGCAGAATGGCACCCGGACCTCCAGACCATGGTACATACTCATCCGATCCTTCCTATCCAGAAGGGTCTGCATGAACCATCGGAAGTTCAGGTGCATCATCTCCTTCATGCGGCGCTCCAGGGGCGGTGTTCCCGGCAGGATGTCCGCTTCCCGGATCGTGTCCCGATAAAGGTCCTGCACAAAGGCGTGGCCGTCGATCTTGGCCCGCAGATCCGGGTGCATCAGCGCCACCCGGTCCGCCGTATTCTGCGCCCAAGGGAAGCCGTCCACGTTCCGCACCGCCGGATCGCGGAACCATGGATAGCCGCCGAAGATCTCATCCGCGCACTCCCCGGACAGGGCCACCTTTACGAACGGCCGGATCCGCCCACAGAATGCCAGCAAAGAAAAATCAACGTCCGCCATCCCCGGAAGATCCCGGGCCTGGGTGGCCGCTTCCAAAGCGTTTAAAAGTTCTTCCGGGGAGAGGACCACCCAGTGATGCCGGCAGTCGATCCACTGCTCCATGAGCTGGATATAGGTCCTGTCATCGCTGGGCTGAAACTTGGATGCTTTAAAATACCGGTCGTTGCCAAGATTATCCACGGAAAAGGTGTGGATCTGGGGCATCTGCCCGGCGCAGACCGCGGAGATGATACTGCTGTCCAGACCGCCGGACAGGAAGCACCCGATCGGCACGTCGGAGACCATCTGCCGGTGGATGGCGTCCAGGACCAGGAAGCGGACACGCGCCGACGTTTCCTCGAAGCTCTGTGAATGTGCCCGATCCCGAAGTGCCCAGTACCGGCGGAGGGTCATCTTACCGGCCTGGTAGACCCCATAATGCCCCGGCTCGATCTCCTGGATGTTCTGGAACGGTGTCTTCCCCGGGATTCGCCCCGGTCCCAGCATCACGATCTGTGCTCCGCCCTCCAAGTCCAGTTGGGCTTGGACCGTAGGATAGGTCAGGATGGTCTTGATCTCCGAGGCGAAGAGCAGGCCCCCTTCATGGCACTTATAAAACAGCGGTTTCACACCGATCCGGTCCCGGGCCAAAAAGACCTTGCCGCTCCCCTCTTCCAGGACCGCGAAAGCGAAGATGCCATTGAATCGGTCCACACACCCTTCCTTCCATTGGACATAGGCATGGAGCACCACTTCCGTGTCCGAATGGCCCAGAAAGTCGTGGCCCAAAGCCTGCAGTTCCCGGCGCAGTTCCTCCGTATTATACAGCTCTCCGTTATATGTCAGGATATATCGCTCCCCTTCCGCCGCAAGGACCATCGGCTGCGCCCCTCCGGCAGGGTCGATGATGGCGAGCCTTGTGTGGAGCATACAGTTCCCCGGCTGTTGGTATATGCCCATCCCATCCGGCCCTCTGCGGGCCATGGTGGAAAGCAGCCTATCGATGACCGCCTTATCCACCGGCAGTCCCAGCACACCTGCGATCGCGCACATTGGCATCATTCCTTTCCTGTTCAGTATATGCCGCCGGGATCCAAGAGTGATATCCCGCACCACATTCCCGATGGCTGCATATGCTAACGTGAAAACAAGAAAGGAGGGATCCCTCTGTCCGCAGTCGGATACATACAAGTAAGCGCATTTACCAGCAATGCCAGGATCCCACTAAAGGACGTTGCGATCACCGTTACCGCCACCGATGGCACCGCCATCGCCATGCGTCTGACGGACCGCAGCGGAAGGATCGAACCGATCCCCATCCCGGTGCCGGACCGTTCGGGGAGCCTGACGCCCGATCACGGCGCGCTTCCCTTTGCCCAGGTGAACCTCTTTGCCGGGCGCACCGGCTATATGCAGATCGAAAATGATAATGTGCAGGTGTTCGCCGATACCACCACAGATCAAAATCTGGAGATGATCCCCCTGTCCGAGATGTCCGGATCCTGGGCGCAGACGGAGATCTTCGACACACCGCCTCAAAACCTCTAGGAGGGCCGATTATGCCAGCGGTGATCCCCTATGTACCTCAGACGATCACGGTGCATCTTGGCGCTCCAGGGGCCAGCGCCGCCAATGTGACCGTGTCCTTTTCCGACTATGTGAAAAACGTGGCCTCCAGCGAGATCTATCCCACCTGGGATGAGTCGGCCCTTCGGGCCAACATCCTGGCGATCGTGTCCTTCGCGCTGAACCGGGTATACACCGAGTTCTACCGAAGCCGTGGATACGATTTCGACATCACCAACAATACGGCCTATGATCAAGCCTTCGTCAACGGCCGCAGCTTCTTTACCAACGTGACCATGCTCGTGAATGAGCTGTTCAACGATTACCTCCGCCGTCCCGGCTTTGTGGAGCCGCTGGCCGCCAAATTCTGTAACGGCACCACCGTGACCTGCGAAGGTCTGAGCCAATGGGGCAGTCAAAACCTGGCGGAGCAGGGCTATACCTCCATACAGATCCTGCGAAGCTATTACGGGAATGTGGAAGTCGTGGCCAACGCCCCGATCGCGGGATATACCTCCTCCTATCCCGGCACGCCTCTTCGCCGGGGGTCCATTGGCCCCAATGTGGTGGTGATCCAGGTGGAGATGAATCGGATCTCGCAGAACTATCCGGCGATCCCCAAGCTGTCCTCGGCGGACGGGATCTTCGGCAGCCAGACCGAGGCGGCGGTGCGGAAATTCCAGGAGATCTTCGACCTGACCGTAGACGGCGTGGTGGGCAAAGCCACCTGGTATGCCTTGGTGCGGCTGTATACCGCCGTCACCCAGCTGTCCGAACTGCGGAGCCAGGGCCAGCAGTTTTACGATATCTCCTGGGAGTATCCCAACTCTCCACGAAAAGGAAGCACCGGGGAAAAGGTCCGCCACCTGCAATATATGCTGGCGGTGCTTGCCGCCTACATCCCGCAGATCCCCAGCGTGACCGTAGACGGCATTTTCGGAAATGAAACGCTGGACGCGGTCCTGGCGGCCCAGCGGTATTTCGGCCTGCCCCAGACCGGGGTGGTGGACGCCAAGACCTGGGAGGCGATCTACGATCAGTTCTCCGGCATCGAAAACGTGTCGCTGCGGGACGTGGAG
The DNA here is from genome assembly GCA_944387625.1 of uncultured Oscillospiraceae bacterium. Taxonomy (GTDB): domain Bacteria; phylum Bacillota; class Clostridia; order Oscillospirales; family Oscillospiraceae; genus Faecousia. The sequence goes on along the minus strand of CALXFQ010000008.1, from coordinate 2,548 downwards.
GTCTTCCCCACTACCATGAACAGCACCCAGAGGCGCCAGCGCTACGCCATGACCTCGACCATTACCCAATTTCCTGGCAATGACCTGTCCAGAGGGAGCCAGGATCCCGTTCGTCAGGAGGTGATCCGATGACAAGACCTACGGAAACGTTTATCGGCCAGCCGGTCCGAAGCCTGCAGACCATGCTCCGGGTCATATCCCAGATCGTTGAGTCCCAGCCCAGCCTGGTGCCGGACGGGATCTACGGGGTGCAGACCATGGGCGCTGTGTCCGCCTTCCAGCGGGACCACGGACTGCCCGTCACCGGCGTGACGGATCTGACCACCTGGGAGGCGATCGTGGCGGAATATGAGCTGGCCATCGTCCAGGTGGGTCCGGCGCAACCTCTGGGGCTTACCCTGGAGCCGGGGCAAGTCATCACCATGGATCAGCGGGACCCCAACATCTACGTTCTCCAGGCGGTGCTCACGGTGATGTCCAAAGCCACCCCCAGCATCACGCCCCCGGGGCTCACCGGGGTGCTGGATGAGGCCACCGCACATTCGCTGGCTACATTCCAGGCCCTTGCGGGACTTCCCGAGTCCGGCCACCTGGATAAAGTCACCTGGAAGCATCTGGCCGTTCACTACCCCATGGCCGCCGGCCGGGTCAACGGGACCCAAAATGGGACGGCACAAACGGAAATAACTCGAACAGATGTCAAAATTTAACCACACTGGCACTTGATTACCAACAGCGGATGGGTTATAATAAGGCATTATGTATGGTTTCTGAGGAACCTGATCCCTCGGAGGAAAATGTAATGATCATTAAAGACTGGAAGAAAGAGATCCTGACGATACCCAATCTGCTGAGCCTGTTTCGGCTGCTGCTGATCCCGGTGTACGTGACCATCTACCTCAATGCCGAGGAACCCATCCACTACACGATCGCGGGCCTGATCATGGCGGTGTCCTGCCTGACGGACATGATCGACGGCAAGATCGCCCGCCACTTCAATATGATCTCCACCGTGGGCCAGATCCTGGACCCCATCGCCGACAAGGCCACCCAATTCACCCTGATCATTTGTCTGGCTGTGGAGTACCCCTTCATTTGGGCCATCGCCGGTCTGTTCGTGCTGAAGGAGGGCTTCCAACTGATCGCTGGCTTTGTGTTCCTGCGTCGGGGGAAAATGCTCAAAGGCGCCCTGATGACCGGCAAGGTCTGCACCACCGTGCTGTTCGTCAGCCTGATCGCCATCGTCCTCTTCCCGGACCTGGACAGCAAGGTGATCACCGCCCTGACGATCATCGACGGGATCTTTATGATCGTGGCCTTTGCCGACTATGTCCGCACCTACGCCAAACAGACCGCCATGATCCGGGACATTGAAAAATAGATAGTATATGAAATGGCAGCGACCAGATCTGGCCGCTGCCATTTTTTTGATGCCTGTGACGAGCAGTCTGTCACGAGCCGCGCCGTCGCCACATCCGGAGAGCCTTCCCCGGCATCGGCGTGCCCCACTGCCGCCATGGTGTGCCCCGCCATCATACCACACGACGGGCGAGCAATTTGCTGAGATCCGGTGGTCATTGTCCACGGAAATGTGATCATTGGTCTTCAGGTCAACTGGTCGTAGATCTCCGCCCTGGCAAGTTCCTTGGCCATGTCCTCAGACAGGCCCTGCCACATCAGCTCCGTCACCAGGTCGTTCAGCCTCCACCCTTTGTTTTCCAGGTAGCTCCACAGCTGACCGCTTTGATCCATCTCCTTCAGCGGTTCCGGCTTGCTGATCTTCCAGTAGTCGTAGATCTCCCTGCCCATCACCGGCAGAGCGTAGTACTCGTTCGGCATTTTCGACATGGCATATACCTCCTTTGGCCATGCGTCCTCACGGGAGGAGAACCGTTCCGCCCAAAAAGTGTCTGGGAAATACGTGTTATCGGTGGATGTACATTCTTGACATGGTACTCTCCCCATCTCCTTGGACCATACACAAAAACGCCCAACCATATTTCTCGTAGAATCCTGTATGGTCTGTCAGTAAGTAAACAGGAGAGATGTTCTTCTCTTTCAGATCGTTTACGACCATATCCAGTAAATGCCCCGCTACCCCACGGCATCGATATGCTTGTTCCGTATATACAGCGCAGATGTTTGGGGTGAGGTCAGGTCTGTTATGAAAATCGTTTTCAATTACACCAAGTCCACCGATGATCTGATCCTCATCCAAGCACAGATACCAACCGTATTCGGTTTTGTTATCCACATAATGCTCCATGCGATCTCGGTATGCCTCTTTCGGCACTCCCCATTTGCTGTGAAACCATTCGGCCGCCCTATCCATCAATTCCGGGCGCTGTCTTAATGTAACGTACAGGTATTCTCTCGTGTTGTTCCCCTCCTTTCGCTTGTTCCGTAGCATGCTCTCTATTCCGCGCTGGGTTCAATATGTTTGCGGTGTCTTTTAGGACACTTCTATACTACAATATAGGCAATGGTGTGTCAACAAACGCCTGGAGCTTCATCTCCTCCGTGATGGTTCTGATCCCTCCATTTAAAA
>CALXFQ010000007.1 GCA_944387625.1 uncultured Oscillospiraceae bacterium | reverse complement strand
ACTCCTTTAGGCAATAAGATACCATACCTCTACAGAAAATGCAAATGAACATTTCTTTTACCAAAAGATCGTGTTATAATGGCCTTAGAGCCATACGTTATACTTTTCCCAGGGGGTGTCCATTCCTATGCCCAGATCCTACGACCAAAAGCTGAAGCTGCTGTATATCCGCGACTATCTTGAGCGCAATTCCCACGAAGACCACCCGGTGAACGCCCGGGAACTGATCGATATGCTGTGGAACGACCACCAGATCCGCTGTGAGCGCAAGACCATCTACGCGGACATCAAAGCGCTCCAGGAATACGGCCTGGACATCGTATCCTCCGCCGGCACGGATGGGGGCTACTACATCGCTTCCCGGAATTTTGAACTGCCGGAGTTGAAATTGCTGATCGATGCGGTGCAGTCCAGCCGGTATCTGACAGAGCAGAAATCCCGGGAGCTGATCGAGAAGCTGTGCAATGAGTGCAGCATCCACGATGCCATGCTCATGAAACGGACCACGAAAGTCACCGGCCGGGTCAAGAGCATGAACGAGAGCATCTACAACAACATCGACTACATCCAGGAGGCCATCAGCCAAAACAAGCAGATCGGCTTTCGCTATTTCAGTTGGAACATCCAGCGCCAGCGGGTATACCGGGACAAAGCCTATGTTGCCAGCCCCTACGGTGTCTGCCACGATAACGACAACTGCTATTTGGTGGCCTGGACGGCAGAACACGGCATCACCCACTACCGGGTGGATCGGATGAGCCATTTAAAGGTGCTCGATGACCCCCGGATCCCCTGTCAGGAACTGACCGGAAAGGCGTTCAGCGACTATGTGAACCGTAATTTCCAGATGTTCGCCGGGGAGGCGGTCCAGGTGAAGCTTCGGTTCCACAATTCTCTGATCAACGTGGTGATCGACCGATTCGGCCGGGACACCATGCTGATCCCCGACGGGCCGGACCACTTCACCTTCACCGTCACCGTGGCGATCTCCCCGATGTTCCTCAGCTGGGTGATCGGTTTCGGGTCCAACGCCAAGATCTTGTGGCCTGAAAGCGCGGTCAAGGCCTGCCGGGACCTTTGCCGGCAGGCCTTGGACAATTACTGATCCAGGGAAAAGGAGTCGAAGATCTGGTCCCACTCCTCTTCCAGCTTCCCGGCAGCGTCGGCCTTTGCCATGGCGGTAAGGCAGTAGTGATAACTGCCGTCATCCAGCACCACCGCCCGGCACAGCTGGTCCCCTTCCTCTCCGATCGCGGACCAGACCCACTCGTGCCGCCGGAGCTGATCGGACCTGGTGGTCCAGATGGTCAGATCCTCTGCCTGGAAGCCGCTAAGGTCCCGGACCGTGGCTTCCAGATCTCCGCCCTCCAGCGTCTGGCAGGTCAGCACATACCCATCGCACAGATAGAGCTTTCCTCCATCTTCCTTGTTGATCACCGGCGTTCCGGCATGGTCCGGCAGTTGGAGGCAGATCTGGCCCAGCGGCGCCAGGACCGGCTCATTGGGAACGTCGGCTACGGTCTCAAAGGTCTCCTCCGCCCTACAGCCGGACAGCAGTGCCACAAGCACGATCGTACATACCAAGATCTTCATAACTACCCCTCCAGAAAGGATCTTTTCAAATGAAATGGCTGATCGTCTACCTGATTATCATAAATGCGGGAAGTTTCCTGATCATGCTCGCGGACAAAAATAAAGCCCGCCGCCGGCAATGGCGGATCCCGGAACGGACCCTGCTGGGCCTGGCGGCGATCGGCGGCAGTCTTGGGACCTGGCTTGCCATGCTGCTCTTCCGCCACAAGACCCTCCACGCCCGGTTTCGCTACGGCGTCCCGGCCATGCTGGCGGTACAAACAGCCCTTCTGATCTGGCTTCTATGACAAGACGCGGCGACCTCTTGAAAGGTCGCCGCGTCTTTTAAAACTGGATAAAGCCCATAGCCATCGATTCATTGAGCACGATCTGGATCAGCAAGATCGCCAGCAGGGCCACGGTCCCCGGCGCGGTGAAAAACGCCCGGACGGTCAGGCCGTCCATCCGCTCCCGGCGCAGATACCCGCCGATCTGCCGCCTGCGGCGCACCAGGACCACCACCGCCGCCACGCTGAACAGCAGGACCGTGCCCCATACCAGCAGATCTGCCCACGCCCCCAGCAGCATCTGTCCCAGCCGGTACAAGGTGTCGCTCAGGATCAGATTGTTGAACATATGCAGCACGATGGCCCAGGTCAGGTCATATTCCAAAGCCACATACCCCAAGATCAGCCCCACCAGGAAGGCAAAGGGTCCCTGGGTCATATTGCCGTGGAACAGGCCAAACAGCAGGGCGCTGGCGAAAACAGCGAACTTCTTCCCAAATGGCTCCAAGCCCCGAAGCACCAGCCCCCGGAACAAGATCTCCTCCGCCACCGGCGCACCCAGCCCTGCGTAGAGGAAGATGCTGAAGCTATCGGTGGACAAGCTTTCGGCATGATACTCCACCCCCAGGGCCTCCATCAGCGCGGAGGCTGCCAAGGCGCACAGCGCCATCACCAGCTGGACGCTGACGAATACCGAAAGGATCTCCAGGAACCGGCCAGGCTCCATGGTCCGCTTTTGCCGCCAGATATCCCTGAAAACGAAGGACGGCTTTTTCCAGATCAGCAGGCAGACAATGCCCACGCCGATCGCCAGGAAATAGCCCCAGCCGCTGTTAGCCATGAGCTGATCCTGGGTGGGCAGCCGGTCCGCCAGGATGACGTTGACCGACTCCACCATCACCGCCAGCAGCACCGCTCCATTCATGATGCCCAGATAGATCAGCAGACTCAGGCCCAGGGTGCTGCAGGTCCGGCGCACATATCGCCGCCGAAGCTGTGGATCGTAGATCCGTTCCTCCATCATTTCCCCTCCAATGCGTCGATCAATGCCTCCGCAGACGCCATGCCGTCGATCGCCGCGGACATGATGCCGCCGGCATAGCCTGCCCCTTCTCCCGCCGGATACAGTCCTGCCAAGGCGCTTTGCCGGGTCTTATCCCTTACGATCCGCACAGGGGAGGAACTGCGGGTCTCCGGCCCGGTGAGCACCGCCTGGGGATCGGCGAAGCCTTTCAGCTTCCGATCCAGCGCCGGAAGGGCCTGCTCCAAAGCGGAAGCGATCCTCTCCGGCAGGACCTGGTGCAGATCGCACCAGGTGACCCCTGGCTGATAGGTGGGCCGGACGGCCCCCGGCCCGGTGCTGGGGCGCTTGGCCAGGAAATCCCCCACCAGCTGGGCCGGGGCATGGCAGCCGCCCACCTGGTAGGCCGCCTGCTCCACCGCCCGCTGCCAGTACATCCCGCCCAGCGGGCCGGGATAGGGAAAGTCCTTGGGGCTCACCGTCACCAGCAGGGCGGCGTTGGCATTTTCTCCGTCCCGGTCGGCATAGCTCATGCCGTTGGTCACCACGCCGCCTGTTTCAGAAGCCGCCGCCACCACATAGCCCCCGGGACACATACAAAATGTATACACCGTTTCCTGGTCCAGATGCTCCACCAGCTTATAATCTGCCGGGGGCAAGGGCAGCTCGGCGCTGCCGTATTGGGCAAGATCGATCGCGCTTTGCTTATGCTCGATCCGCACCCCCATGGAGAAGGGTTTTGGCTCCATGGAGATCCCGGCCTGATGGAGCATCTCGAAGGTGTCCCGGGCGGAGTGGCCGATGGCGAAGATCGCCTGGTCACAGCCGATCCTTTCGCCGCCTGCCAGCTCCAGCCCTGTGAGTTTCCCGTCTTGGGTACAAAGGCCGGTGACCTGGGCGTTGAAGCGGACCTCTCCCCCCAGCTCAACGATACGCTTGCGGAGGTTTTGCACCACATCCAGCAGTACATCCGTACCCACATGGGGCTTGGCGTCATAGAGGATCTCCTCCCGTGCGCCGGCTTTCACGAACTGCTCCAAGATCCAGCCGATCCTGGGATCGTTGACCCCGGTGTTCAGCTTGCCGTCGGAGAAAGTGCCTGCGCCGCCCTCCCCGAACTGTACATTGCTCCGCTGGTCCAGCTCGCCGGTGGCGAAAAAGTGCCGGACCTTTTCATGGCGGGAACGGGCATCCTCCCCCCGCTCCAGCACCAGAGGCCGCAGCCCCGCCAGGGCCAGGATCAGCGCGGCGAAGATCCCTGCCGGGCCAAAGCCCACCACCACCGGCCGTTGGCCGCCCTGGGCCTTGGCTTTGGGGATCCGATAGTATGTCCGGGCAGAGATGGAAGCTTTTTTACAGCCGCTCTGCTTTAAGATCTTCCCTTCGCTGCCAGCCACCTCCACCTCGATGGTGTATACCAGCTTCACATCCGGCTTTTTCCGGGCATCGATGGACCGGCGCACCAGATGGACCTGGCGGATCTTGGAGCTGGAGATCTTCAAAAGCCTGGCGGCCTCGTATACGAGCTGATGGGCGTCATGCGCCGGAGGCAGCTGGATATCTCGGATGGTGATCATGTTCTTCCCTTTCCGGCGCTGGATCCGGCCAGGCGGCCGGAGCTCCATGCCCATTGCAGATTATACCCGCCGCAGTCCCCATCGATGTCCAGCACCTCGCCGCAGGCATACAGCCCGGGGACCAGGCGGCTCTCCATGGTCCTGGGATCAAAGTCGTCGGTCAGCACGCCGCCCGCGGTGACTTGGGCGCAGTCCATGCCCATAGGTTCGGTAAGGGCCACGTCCAATCCCTTCACCGCCTGGACGATGCTGTGGAGCTGGCGGTCCGACAGCGCCGATACCGGCAGATCCTGGCCCAGGCCCGCTTCCTTGGTCAGCACCCGGCCCAGGCGGTTGTGGAGGATGCCCACCAGCAGGTCCTCCACGCCGCGGCCGCCGCTTCGGCGGCGGACCAGTTCGGCATAAAGCTCTTCCCTGCTCATTTGAGGCAGGAAGTCCAGTCGGCATTTCCAGTCCCCTTTTCCGAAGCACACGTCCCGGCTCACCTCGAAGATCACCGGGCCGGATAAGCCGTACTGGGTAAATTGAAGCTCTCCCTGGCTCTGGCGGAACAGCGCCCCATCCCGAAGGACAGCGGCATGGCAGTTGCATCGGACCCCCTTCAGGGCCGATACCCCAGACCAGCCGCATTTGAGCTGGACCAGGGCAGGCCGGAGCCTGGTGACCCGGTGGCCCAGGGCGCGAAGGATCTGATAGCCGGACATGGTCCCCCCCAGCTTGGTCCCGGCCAGGCCGCCGCAGGCCACGATCAGGGCATCACACCGAAGTTGTCCGCCAGTCCCTTCCACCAGAAAGCCCTGCAGATCTTTACGGACTTTTTGTACCTCAAAGCCCAGCTCCGATCGGATGCTCTCCCGATCCAGGGCGAACCGAAGCACGTCCACCACGGAATTGGCCTGATCCGAGTAAGGATACACCCGGCCGGAAGGCTCGGCGGTGGTCACCAGTCCCAACCGTGCGAACCACCGAAGGGTCTCCTCCACATCAAATTTTTTAAGCGCATAGGCCACGAAGGACGGATCGCCGCCGTGGTAGCCCCCCTCCATGGCGTGGAGGTTGGTCAGATTGCACCGGCCGTTGCCGGTGGCGCTCAGTTTCCGGCCCACCCGGGCCTGCCGCTCCAGGAGCACCACCTGGGCCATCGGATGCTCCGCCGCCGCCAGGGCCGCCGCCATGCCGGACGCGCCGCCGCCGATGATGCCAATGACCATAGCTTCCCCTCCTTTCACATTCCCATCCATTATACACCAGCTGCCCGATCCGCACAAGAAAAACTTCTTTGCGATCCGAGGCGGTGTGTGGTATAATAGCGCATGGTGATAACATGGACCGAATGAATATCGACAAGATCACGCAAGATCCCCAGGAGCGGATCTTGCTTTCCAAAGTGTATGAGAAGATCGACGCCGCCCTCCGGCGGCAGATCCCAGGCAATACCGGCTTCCTCTCCCCCCGGGAGCAGGAGCTGTGCAGGTATCTTTTTGGTCAGGTGCCGGGGCTGTGCTTCTTCGGCGGCTATCCTGACGCCGAGCGGCGGATGCTGTGCTACCTGCCGGAATACCTGGAAGAGCGCGCCCTGTACGACGACCACAGCCCGGTGGTCTGCCTGCAGGCGGCGTTCTATCAGGGGGATGTGCTGACCCACCGGGATTTTTTAGGGGCGCTGATGGGCGCCGGGATCAGCCGGGAGAGCGTGGGGGATATCCTGGTAAGCCAGGGCCGTTGTGATTTTCTGGTAACGAAGCAGATCGCCCCGTTCCTGTTGCAGGAGTTTACCGGGGCAGGCCGGGTGAAGGTCCGGCTGACCCAAATCCCTCTGGCAGAGCTTGTTCCGCCGGAGGCCCAGGTCCGGCAGATCCGGGACACCATCTCCTCCCTCCGGCTGGACGCCGCGATCGCTTCCGGCTTTCGGATCGGGCGAAGCCTGGCGGCCAAATACGTCACCGAGGGCAGAGCATCGATCGACGGTCTACCCTGTACCAAGCCGGACAAGACCGTAGCCCAGGGGATGAAGATCTCCGTCCGGGGCTTGGGAAAAATACTGCTCCACAGCGTGGGCGGCCAGACGAAAAAAGGCCGGATCTCGGTGGAGATCCACCGCTATGTATAAGGAGGACCACTATGAACATGGACGAACTGATCGCCCGGATCAATGTGCTGGCGAAAAAGGCCAAAACAGAGGGCCTTGCCCCGGAAGAGATCGCCGAACGGGACCGGCTGCGCCGGATCTACATCGACTCGGTAAAAGCCAACCTGGTGGGCCAGCTGGAGAACACCTACATCGTAGGCCCGGACGGCACCAAGCGGAAGCTGGAGCACAAGTAAGGCATACATTCCCCCCTTGTCCGCATAGGATCGTGGACAAGGGGGGATCTTTTTGCGCCGGACCATGCCGATCTTTTATAGCGCTCTGATGCTCACCGGGGTGAACCTGCTGCTGCGGCTGGTGGGCACCTCCTTCCAGGTGTTCCTGTCCGGCCGGATCGGTGCCGCCGGGATCGGCCTTCTCCAGCTGGTGATGTCCGTAGGATCCATGGCCATGACCGCCGGGATCGCCGGTATCCGTACCGCCACCATGTATCTCACCGCCGAGGAGCTGGGGCGGAAAAAGGCCGGGAACGTGGTGTGGGTGCTCTCGGGGTGCGTGCTTTACAGCGTCTGCTTCAGCGGGGCGGTGGCCGTGGCGCTGTATCTGTTCGCGCCAAAGATCGCCCTCCACTGGATCGGTACCGCCCAGGCCACCCAGGCGGTCCGGCTCCTGGCGGTGTTCCTGCCGGTGAACTGCCTGGCCGCTGTGATGACCGGCTACTTCACCGCCGCCCAGCGGATCGGGGCGCTGGCGATCGTGGAGGTGGCGGAACAGCTTCTGGCCATGACGGCCACGGTGATCTGTCTGACATTTTGGGCGGGGAGCGATCCCGGAAGAGCCTGTGAGGCCGTGGTGCTGGGCAACGCCGCCGGTGCCATGGTCACCTTGTCCTGCCTGGTGCTCCTGCGGCTGCGGGAACGGCCCCAGATCTCTCCCCGGATCCGGGTGGCCCACCGTTTGGCGGATACCGCGCTCCCCCTGGCCCTTGCCGACGATCTGAAGGCCGGGATCAACACCACGGAGAACCTGATGGTCCCGAAGCGTCTGGCGCTGTATCGGGGGACCCAGGACCCGCTGGCGCTGTTTGGCACCGTGTGCGGGATGGTGTTCCCGGTGCTCATGTTCCCGTCGGCCTTCCTCTTTGGTCTGACAGAGCTGCTGATCCCGGAACTGGCCCAGTGCAATGCCGCCGGGAGCAAAAAGCGGATCTGCTATCTTATGCACCGCAGTTTGGGGGTGGCACTGCTTTACGGCGCTCTTTGCAGCGGACTTCTGTACCTGATCGCGCCGGAACTGTGCCTTCTTCTCTATGGAAGCGTCCAGGCGGGAGAATACCTTCGCTGGTTCGCCCCTCTGGCGGTGATGCTCTACTGCGACATCGTTACCGACGCCATGATCAAGGGCCTGGGCCAGCAGAAAGTCAGCGTTCGCTACAACATCTTTACCTCTGCCGCCGATGTGATCTTGCTGTTCTTCCTCCTGCCGGAATTTGGGATAAAGGGCTATTTTGCCAGCTTCCTTCTGACCCATCTGATCAACTTCGCGCTGAGCCTGAACAGGCTCCTGCGAGTCACCGAACAGTCCATCCCCCTTGCCCGGCCCGCCCTGGTCTTTGCCGGAACGATCGGGGCGGTATGGGCTGCCTCCTGGGTGGCAGATCCGGTATTGCGGGTGGCGGCCTTCCTGGCGCTGTTCTTCGCCGGGCTGATCCTGCTGAGGGTGGTCGGCCGGGAGGATCTGCGCTGGATCCGGGGGCTGGTCCAAAGACGCTGAATGCCCCGCCTTGCGGCGGGGCAAAGATCATAAGGCTTTCAGCGTTTCCAACAGGAACTGCCAGGTCCGCTGGGTGGAAGCGATGTTCAGCCGCTCCCGGGTGGTGTGGATGTCCTGCATATCCGGGCCGATGGACACGCAGTCCAGCCCCGGCAACTTGTCGCTGAGGATGCCGCACTCCAGACCGGCGTGGATCGCCACCACTTCAGGCTCCCGGTCAAACAGCCGCCGGTAGACCTGGACCATGGTATCCCGCAGCCGGGATTCCTTGCGGTATTCCCAGGCCGGGTACTCTCCCATCTGGGAGTACTCCGCCTCGTTGAACGCCGCCAGCTCCCGCAGGCGGGCAAGGAGCTCTTCTTTCTCCTTGTTCACCGAACTGCGGACGGCGAAGGTCAGCGACAAGGCCTCTTTGTCCATCTTCGCCACGCCCAGGTTCAGACTGGTCTGGACCAGGCCCGGGATGTCCTGGCTCCAGGCCTGGACCCCGTTGGGGGCGGCGCACAGCAGGGCGATCACCTTGGCGGTGTCCCCGGTGGACAGGGCGTTGCCCCCGAACGCGTCCACATCGTCGCCCCAGATCCGGACCTCCGGCTCGTCGTACTGCGCCCGGATCTCCTGCTGGAGCTTTTCCGTGACCTCATTGATCCGCTCGATATGGCTGCCCAAGGCCACCAGGGTGACAGAGCAGGACCGGGCGATGGCGTTGTCTTTGTTGCCGCCGGAGAGCTTGGTCAGGCACAGGGGCATCAGGGCCTGGATCCGGCTCAGAAGCTCCCCCATCACCTTGTTGGCGTTGGCCCGCTTCTTATGGATCTCCACGCCGGAGTGGCCGCCTTGCAGCCCATCCACCGTCAGCCGGACACACGGGCCGTACACCGCCCGCCGGGACAGGGACAGCGCGATCGTGGCCCGGGCGCCGCCGGCGCAGGACACGGTGAAGATCCCCTCCTCCTCCGAGTCGATGTTGATCAGGGTCCGGCCCTTCAGGCCGGACAGGTCCACCCCGGCGGCTCCCTCCATGCCGATCTCCTCGTCCACGGTGAAGATCACCTCCAGCGGCGGATGGGGGATCGACTTGTCCGCAAGCAGCGCAAGGGCATAGGCCAGGGCGATCCCGTCGTCGCCGCCCAGGGTGGTACCGTGGGCGAAGACCCACTCACCGTCGTGATCTGCATCCAGGCCCTGGGTATCCATATCGATGGGACAGCCCTCTTCCTTCTCACAGACCATGTCCATATGGCCCTGGATGATCACCGGATCGTGATCTTCATAGCCGCAGGTGCCTTCCTGGAACAACACCACATTGTTCAGCTCGTCCTGGATATATCGGATATCATGGGCCTTGGCAAACGCCACCAGGTAGTCGGAGATCTGCTTGGTGTTCCGGGACCCATGGGGGATCCGGCAGATCTGCTCGAAATAGGTAAAAACCGAGGCAGGCTCCAGGCCCGCCAGCTTGAGATCTTCCATCGTATCGCTCCTTTGAAAAAGTCCATGTAACGGCAAACGAGACAGAGGTGATCCTCTGTCTCGAAGCAGTCACGAGCTTACACCAGATGCAGGCCCAGGATCAGCACGATCCACACCAGCGCGATCCACTTGGTGTAGTTAGCCAGCTTCTTGTCCAGGGTGCCGTTTTTGTTCTTGCCCATGTAGGTATCGGTGTTGCCGCCGGAGATGGTGCTGGACAGGCCAGACTCCTTGCCGGACTGCAGCAGGACCACGGCGATCAGCAGCACGCTGACCAGGCACTCCAAAATGATCAGAACGGTCTTCATTTCTTTACCTCCCTCCGCCGATAAGGTTCATTGGTAACTGTCCCCTGGCGGGGATAACTCACACATAGCCTTGTTATATTACCATAGCTTTCGGCGGATTTCAAGTGTCAATTTATTTATTTCTGCACCCAATTGCCGGTGTTCAGACAATTCAGGTAGCTTTCGATAAAGGGATCCAAGGCTCCGTCCATCACGGCGTTGACGTTGCTGGTCTCACAGCCGGTGCGGGTGTCCTTCACCAGGGTGTAGGGCATGAACACGTAGTTGCGGATCTGGCTGCCCCACTCGATCTTCTGCTGGACGCCCTTGATGTCGGCGATGGTGGCCAGGTGCTCCCGCTCCCGGATCTCCACCAGCTTGGACCGAAGCATCCGCAGACAGGTCTCCTTGTTCTGGAACTGGCTCCGCTCGGTCTGGCAGGACACCACGATGCCGGTGGCCTTGTGGATCAGACGGACCGCGGAGGAGGTCTTGTTGATGTGCTGGCCGCCAGCGCCGGAGGAGCGGTATACCTGCATCTCATAGTCCTCGGGACGGATCTCAAAGTCCTCGGAGTCGTCCTCGATCTCAGGGATCACCTCCACCGCGGAGAAGGAGGTCTGGCGGCGGGCGTTGGCGTCAAAGGGCGACACCCGGACCAGCCGGTGGACGCCGTTCTCCCCCTTCAGGAAGCCATAGGCGTTCTCTCCCTCCACCATGATCGAGGCGGATTTGATCCCGGCCTCGTCCCCGTCCTGGTAGTCCAGGATCTTATAGGTGAAGCCGCTGCGCTCGGCCCAGCGGGTGTACATCCGATAGAGCATCTGGCACCAGTCCTGTGCCTCGGTGCCGCCGGCGCCGGACTGGAAGCTCATGATGGCGTTGTTCTTGTCAAACTTGCCGGTGAGCAGGGTCTCCAGACGGCAGTTCTCCATCTCGGCAGCCAGCTGGGCGTAGCCGGTCTTCAGCTCCTCCAGCATGGAGTCGTCATCTTCCTCCGCCGCCATCTCACAAATGGTCATCAGATCGTCCCAGGCGGCGGTCATCTTACGGTAACGCTCGATCTTCTGCTCCGCCTGCCGGGTCTTGACCACGATCTTCTGGCTCTTCTCCGGATCGTCCCAGAAGCCCGGGGCCTCCTGCATGGCGTGGAGCCGCTCCAGCTCCCGTTCCAGCCCCTGGATGTTCAGCGACTCCGCCAGACCGGCCAGGGCGGGCTTACAGTCATTCAATTTCTGTCTGTAGCTGTCAAATTCAATATTCATGGCAGTAAACTCCCTGTATTTTAGACATTCCGATATATTATAGCCCATAAACCGCCATGTGTAAAGAGAGAATTGGAAAATTTACTGTAAATGCCGGTCATCTCTCACTGGGATGCCATTGCTCGCCATCAAAGATCAGATCGTCCACATCCCGCTCCTGGGTCTGCTGCTGTTCCATGGTCCTTCCTCCCTCCTGATAAAGCACTACCGGATATGATATGCGCATACCCTCAAAAACGGACTCGAAAAAGAACGGTGCAAGAAGTTTTTTTCCCGCCACAGTTCCTTGACACCGACGGCTTTTTCCATTACAATAGCAAAGTGCCGATGGCCATATATACGCCCTCGTAGCTCAGTTGTATAGAGCGATCGCCTCCTAAGCGATAGGTCGCTGGTTAGAGTCCAGTCGGGGGTGCCAGACAAAGCCGGTCCCAAGGGATGGACCTTTTATGAAAACAGCGTGGCTCCTGCGTCGTGCGATGCAGGAGCCACGCTGTTCTAAGCGGATCGTTGGTATACATCACCCGGACACTGACTCGCTTTATCTCTCCGCTCACGGCCCGTACAGGGACATGGTATTCTATGGTTCTGACGGTCCATGGATCTGTGGCAGATCCACATCCACTTCGTATCCGTCGTCGATCAGGATGCAAACGCCCCGGTGTTTTTCCCACGCCGCCCGGTAGTACGCGTTGTCCGCCAGCAGGCTGTCCACCGTACAGGCGCTGTCGTCCAAACGGCGCTCGATGTCGTTGGCGTGGGCAAGGATGTCTTCAAAATGGTCGTGGATATAACGCTCCGTCATCACCAGGCAAAAGGCACGGATATGCTCTAAATAGCCTTCTGAAAAGTCGTCCTTCCAGTCCGGGGGGATGTAACAGCCCTCCACCACCAGATCTTGACCGTTTTCAATGGCGGTCTTGACGATCTCCCGAACGATCGGCCAAAGGTATCCCTGGAGAAGGTCATCGTCCTCAGGGGTGAGCGTGGTCTGGCCGCTGCGGATCAGGCCCATCTTCAGGTGGTCGATGGACAGATAGGGCCAGTGGTATCTTTCAAGCAACTTCTGGGCCAGCAGGGTCTTCCCGGTGTGGGAAGCGCCGCAGATCAGGACGATCATGTCCCCTCCTCCTTTGCCATTATGAAAAGACCACACAGCCCTGTTCGGCTGCGTGGTCGTGTCCGGATCACACCGGCAGGGTCTGCTTCTGGGCGATGTATTCTTCCACGATCTTTTCCTCGGAGAAATAATACTTCACGCCCTGGACCTCCTGGTATTCCTCATGGCCCTTGCCGATCAGGGCCACGATGTCCTCAGGGCCGCAGGTGTCGATCAGGTATTCGATCGCTTCCTTGCGGTCCGTGATCTGCTCATACTTGCCATGGTAGACCTCCAGGCCCCTGATGATGTCCTGGTTGATCTGCTCCACCGTTTCATACCGGGGGTTGTCCATGGTCAATATGGTCAGGTCCGCGTATTTCCCGGCGATCAGCCCCATATCGTAGCGGCGCTGCTTGGGCTTGTTGCCGCCGCCGCCGAACAGGCAGATCAGCCGCTTGGGATGGTAGTCTTTCAGGGTGGTCAGGGAGTTTTCCATGCTGATCGCGTTGTGGGCATAGTCGATCACGAAGGTGGAGCAGTGCGCGGCCTGGGGCAGCAGCTGCATCCGGCCCTTCACACACACCGTTTCCAGCGCTTCGGCGATCGACTGCCGGGCCACCGCATAGCGGTCCGCCACCGCGATCGCGGCCAGGGCGTTCTCCACATTGAACCGGCCGGGCATGTTCAGCCGGAAGCTGCCGGTCACCTTCCCTGCCACCTGGAACTCCACCCCCAGGAACCCCCGCTCCCACAGATCGTGGATCTTTTCCGCGTAGAGGTCTGCCTCCTGCTTGCAGGAGATGGTGAAGACCTGTCCGGCAGGAGCGGTGATCTGCCGCCAGAGGGGATCGTCCATATTGGCGATGGTGTACCGGGTCTGATGGAACATGGCCTGCTTACACTGGGCGTACTCCTCAAAATCCGCGTGCTCCCCTGCCCCGATATGGTCCGGGGAGATGTTCAGGAAGATCCCCACGGCGAACTCGATCCCGGCGATCCGCTTATGCTTCATGGCCTGGGAGGATACCTCCATCACCACATGGGTACAGCCCGCCTGGACCATCTGATGGAACATCTCATGCAGCTCATAAGGGCCGGGGGTGGTGTTCCGGGTAGGGATATGGGTATCTCCTATATAGGCCCCCAAAGTGCCGATCATGCCCACCTTCCGTCCGTCCATCTCCAGGATCTTCCTGATCATGTGGGCGGTGGTGGTCTTTCCCTTGGTGCCGGTGATGCCGATGATCTCCAGCTTCCTGGCAGGATCGGCGAACCAGGCGGATGCCAACAGGGCCAGGGCCTCCCGGGTATCCGGCACCTGGATCACGGTGGCGTCCACCGGCGTATCCGGCAGGTCCTCCACCAGAAGGGCCACGGCGCCGCCCCGAAGGGCATCCGGGATGTAGCGGTGACCGTCGCTGTTAAAGCCCTTGATGCACACGAACAGCGTCCCCGGTGTGATCTTTCGGGAGTCGGCGGTGAGGGCCAAGATCTCCTTGTCCACAGATCCGCTGATCGCCGTATAAGAGATCCTTGCCAGCAGTTCAGATAGTTTCATCCACAAATTCTCCCTGGTAAACGATGTAAGAGGGACCTTTCATATGGACCAGGCCCTCCCGGTCCCATTCCACATGGAGCACGCCGCCGGGCTGTTCCACATCCACCACCCGGCCGCACAGGCCCAGTCGGTGGAGCACCACTACCGCGGAGCAGCAGCCGGTACCGCAGCCCAGGGTCTCCCCGGTGCCCCGCTCCCATTCCCGGATCTTGATATGGCCCTCATCCACCGGCTGGGCGAAGGTCACATTGGTCCGCTCCGGGAAGATCTGTAAATGCTCGATGATCGGGCCGTACTTCTCCACCGCCAGACAACTGACATCCTCCACCAACACCACGGTGTGGGGGTTGCCCCAGGACAGGGCGGAGGCCTGGAAGACCCTGTCCGCCACCTGGATCGGCTGGTGGAAAAACTCCTTCCGATCGCTCTTCACCGGCACCTTCACGGCTTCAAATTCCGGCCTTCCGATGATGGCTTCCACATCCACCACCTGGCCGTCCTTCACCGTCAGTTCCACATACTGCCGGCCGCCCATGGTCTCCACGGTAAAGGCCGTCTTATCCGTGATCCCGAAGTGATAGGCAAACTTGGCCGTGCTCCGCAGGGCGTTGCCGCACATCTGGGCCTCGGTGCCGTCAGGGTTGAAGATCCGCATCCGCAGATCGCAGGTCTCCGAAGGACAGATCAGCACCAGACCGTCAGAGCCGATGCCAAAATGCCGGTCCGAGATCTTTTTCGACAGCAAGCCCGGCTGCTCTATGTTTTGCGAGATGGCATCTATGTAAACATAATCGTTGCCGAATGCCTGCATTTTTACAAATTTGGTACCCATGCGCGTTTACCCCAGGGCCTGGGCCAGGTCGTTGATGATGTCCTGGGCCGCCTCGATGCCCACAGAGATCCGGATGAACCGCTCGTTGATGCCCAGCGCCTGCCGGATATCGTCCGGGATGGACTCATGGGTCTGGGTCAGCGGATAGGTGACCAGGGTCTCGGTACCGCCCAGGCTCTCGGCGAACAGGATCATCCGCACATCCGACAGGAGCTTTCTGGCCGTTTCCACCGTATCCACCTCGAAGGAGATCATGCCGCCGAAGCCGGTGGTCTGGCTCAGCGTGACCTGATAGCCGCTGTGATCCTCGAAGCCCACATAGTAGACCTTCTTGACCTTGGGATGCTGGCGCAGCCACTGGGCCACCACCTGGGCGTTCTCGTCGTGCTTCTTCATCCGCACCGCCAGGGTCTTCAAGCCCCGCAGGGTCAGCCAGGAATCGAAGGGGGCCAGACCATTGCCCCGGGACTTGAGCTGCATATTGAAATGCTCCGCCAGCTTCGGGTCCTTCACCACCACGATGCCGGCGATCACATCGTTGTGACCGCTGAGATACTTGGTGCCGCTGTGGACCACGATGTCCGCCCCCAGGCTCAGCGGCTTCTGGAAATAGGGCGTCAGGAAGGTGTTGTCCACCACCAGAAGACAATCATGGGCCTTAGCCAGCCGGGAGATCTGGCGGATATCCGCCACCTTCATCATGGGGTTGGTGGGGGTCTCCACGAAGATCATCCTGGTATTGGGCGTGATCGCCGCTTCCAGCTTTTCGATCTGGGACATATCCACATACACGAACTCACAGCCCAGGTTGCTGAAAATGTCTTCGCAGATCCGGAAGGTGCCGCCGTAGATGTCATCGGACAATACCACCCGATCCCCCTGCTTGAGCATACCGAACAGGGCCATATTGGCCGCCTGGCCGCTGGAGAAGGCAAAGCCTTCCGCGCCCCCCTCCAGGATCGCCATGGTCCGCTCCAGCTCCTGCCGGGTGGGATTTTGCAGCCGGGAGTACAGGTAGCCGGTGGACACGTCGAAGCTCTTGTGCCGGAAGGTGGCACTCTGGAATATGGGGAAGCTCACAGCGCCGGTGATCGGCTCGCACCCCAGCGCGCCATGGACGGCCTGGGACTCGAACTGCAGCTCTTCCTTTCTGTCAAAATCATCGTAAACACATTCTGCGCGCATAATATCTTCTCCTTATCAGGTGGAAATGTGGACTGTTCTTCCAAGCCTGTCCGTGGACAAGCTCTTTCCTATTGTATACGCTCCTCATAGAAAAAGCAAGCCTTAACGGCTTGCTTTTTCATGGATGGATCAGTATTCCCCGGCCCAGCGGCCCCGAGTGATCTGTACCGCTTCCCCGGTCCTGAGGCTGGCAGGCACATCGATGATACGCTGGTTCCGGCTGCCCCGGAAGTTCAGCTCCAGGCTCTTTTCCGCCTGGATAAAGGGGCCGTCGATCAGCACATCGAGCTGTTCCAGCAGCGCCTGCTGGGCAGGCGTGCCGGCGCGGAGCTGCTCGTAGGTGTAGCCGGAGTAGGAGGCCACCTCATAGCCCGCCGCCTTCAAAAGCCGGGCCAGCCGGGAGAAGCCCTCCGCCTGGGCAAACGGCTCCCCGCCGGAGAAGGTGACGCCCCGGCAAAGAGGGTTGGCCCGGACCATATCAAAAACATCTTCCTCGGACATGGGGGTGCCGCAGCCGAAGGCCCAGGTCTCCGGGTTATGGCAGCCGGGGCAATGGTGGGGGCAGCCCTGGCTGAACACCGTGGTACGGATCCCCGGGCCGTCTACGATCGAGTCGCCGGTGACACCGGCAAGATCAAGCATCCTTGGACAGGCCGTGCTTCACCCGGTCCCGCTCCTCTGCCCGCTTGGCGTCGTTCCACTTGTCCATAGTGCCTACCAGGTAGCCGGTGATCCGGCGGATCCGCTCAAAGCCTACGCCCTGGCCCAGTTTTTCATTCGCGCTCTTAACAGTCATGTTCAATTCCTCCTTGTTCTTATTCGATGCCCTGGAATGCAGGCATTTCAGGGTAAAGTCTTCTCAGTTCATCCACCCGCTCGAAGGGGATCTGCTCTCCCTCGTGGCGGCCGCACCGGGGGCACACATCCCCGATGATCCCCACATAGCCGCAGATCGGATCCCGGTCCACAGGATGGTTGATCGAGCCGTAGCCCACGCCGAAGTCGTGCATACACCGTACCACGGCTTCAAACGCCTCCACGTTCCGGGCGGTATCTCCATCCAGCTCCACATAGCTGATGTGACCGGCGTTGCACAAAGCGTGGTAAGGGGCTTCCAGCCGGATCTTATCATACGCCGAGATCGGCTGCCACACCGGGATGTGGAAGGAGTTGGTATAGTATTCCCGGTCGGTGACCCCGGGGATCTTGCCGTAGCGCTTCTTGTCCATGCGGATGAACCGCCCAGCCAGGCCCTCGGCGGGGGTCGCCAGAAGGGTGAAGTTCATTTTCAGCTCCTGGGACTTGCGGTCGCAGAAGTCCCGCATGAAGCCTACGATCTGCAGGCCCTTCTTCTGGATCTCCTCGCTGGTGCCATGGTGGCCGCCGTACAGGCTGGTCAGGGTCTCCGCCAGGCCGATGAAGCCGATGGACAGCGTGCCGTGCTTGAGCACCTCCCGCAGGTCGTCCTGCATGGTCAGCTTGTCCGAGTCCAGCCAGATCCCCTGGCCCATCAGGAAGGGGAAGTTGTAGATGTGCTTGCTGGCCTGGA
Source organism: uncultured Oscillospiraceae bacterium (assembly GCA_944387625.1). GTDB lineage: Bacteria > Bacillota > Clostridia > Oscillospirales > Oscillospiraceae > Faecousia. Next base: position 27,948 of record CALXFQ010000007.1, on the reverse strand, counting down.
TCTCGAACCGATCCAGCATCTGCTGGGCCACCAGATCCAGCACGGCCTGGAGCTTTTCATAGAACAGCTTCTCATCCCCGTGGCTCTCGATGGCAAGCCTGGGCAGGTTGATGGAGGTGAAGGACAGGTTGCCCCGGGAGTAGGCGATCTGCCGGGTGGGGTCATAGACGTTGCCCATCACCCTGGTCCGACAGCCCATGGTGGCGACCTCCGTTTCCGGGCGGCCGGGGACATAGTACTGCAGATTGAAGGGCGTGTCCAGGAAGGTATAGTTGGGGAAGAGCCGCTTGGCGCTGACCCGCATACTCAGCCGGAACAGATCATAGTTGGGGTCGCCTTCGTTGTAGTTGACCCCCTCCTTCACCTTGAAGATGTGGATCGGGAAGATGCAGGTCTCCCCATGGCCCAGACCGGCTTCCAGCGCCAGCAGGATGTTGCGGATCGCCATCCGGCCCTCCGGGCTGGTGTCGGTGCCGTAGTTGATCGAGGAGAAGGGGGTCTGCGCGCCGGCCCGGGAGTGCATGGTGTTCAGATTGTGGACCAAGCCCTCCATGGCCTGCTTGGTGTCCCGGTCGGTCTTGTGGGCGGACCGGATCGAGGCCCGGCGGACCAGCTTCTTTGCCAGGGAGAGCTCCACAGCGTACTGCCGGACCAGGCCCTGGGCCAGGGCCTCCAGGAATTCCGGCTTGCTCTCAAGCTTGGCAGTCTCCCCGGTGGCTTCCTCCGCTTCCCGGATGACGGACGCGATCTGCTCTTCCTGGTCCTCCAGGTCCAGATAGTCCTCCACCGCGTCCCGCAGACGCCGGGAGAAGGCCTTCCGATAGGTCTTGGCCACGCCCTCGGCCATGGCATAGTCGAAGTTGGGGATCGACTGGCCGCCGTGCTGGTCGTTCTGGTTGGACTGGATCGCGATCGCCGCCAGCGCCGCATAGCTCTGGATGCTCTGAGGCTCCCGCAGATAGCCGTGGCCGGTGGAGAAGCCGCCGTGGAACAGCTTCAAAATGTCGATCTGACAGCAGGTGGTGGTCAGGCTGTAGAAGTCGAAATCGTGGATGTGGATGTCGCCCTCCCGGTAGGCCTTGGCGTGCTCCGGGCGCAGGAGGTACATCTCGTTGTAGGCCTTGGCGCCGGCGGCGCCGATCTGGAGCATGGAGCCCATGGCGGTGTTGCCGTCGATGTTAGCGTTGTCCCGCTTCATGTCGCTGGCCCGGGCATCGATGTTGGTGATCTCATCGATGGTCTTCATGAGGGCGGTGTTGGCCTCTCTGGCCCGGGTCCGATTGGCCCGGTAGAGGATGTATGCCTTGGCGGCGGCGTTGAAGCCATGCTCCATGAGCTGCTTCTCCACCGTATCCTGGATCGCTTCGATATTGGGCGCGTCCTGATGGAACCGGCTCTCCAGCTCTCCCTGGACATCGTTGGCCACCCGGGCCGCGTCGGCGGCATCTCCCTCGCCGCAGGCTTCCAGAGCCTTCAAGATCGCGGCGGCGATCTTGTTCTGGTCGTAGAGCACTACCCGGCCATCTCTTTTGATGATGCTTTGGATCATGTCTGTTTACCTTCCCTTTCCCGTCTAACACAACATATTGTGTTTTCTAATTTGTGTTTCCACAATATATTGCCATATCTAGAGCCGGTTGTCAATCCCCTTTTCTACAAAAAATGAGATCGGGTCATTTCATACAGATCCAGCCGCCCGATCTTATGCGGATCGCCAAAAATGAACACGGCGGGACCTGGCAAAAGGTCCCGCCGCAGATCATGATCTGGACTGAAGGTATTCGATGCCCACCCGGGCGGCGTCCTGCTCCGCCCGCTTTTTGCTCCGGCCGGTGCCTTGGCCGATCACCTGGCCGTTCAGGCTGACCTGGACCTGGAACTGCTTGTCATGGTCCGGGCCGGAGGAGCCAACCAAGGTATATACCAGGGTCTGGTCCTTTTTCTTCTGGACCAGCTCCTGAAGATCTGTTTTATAGTCCACGTTGTGGAGCTTCTTCACCGGCACATCACACAAGATGAAGGTGCTGATGAATTTGGCGGCAGGCTCCAAGCCCCCGTCCAGGTAACAGGCGGCGATCACCGACTCCACGGCGTCGGCCAGGATGGAGGGCCGTTCCCGGCCGCCTCCCTGCTCCTCGCCGTGGCCCAGCAGAAGGTGACGGCCCAGGCCGATCTTGTCCGCCACACCGGCCAGGGTGGTCTCGCAGACCATGTCCGCCCGCATCCGGGTCAGCTCTCCCTCCGGGCGGTCGGGGAAATGCCGATACAGGTAGCCGGCCACGGTCATCCCCAGGATCGAATCTCCCAGAAATTCCAGCCGCTCGTTGCTCATCAGGCTGTCACGCCAGCGTTCGTTGGCGTAGGAGGAGTGGGTCAGGGCGTTTTGCAGCAGGGAGATGTTTTTAAAGCGATATCCGATCGCTTTTTCCAGATCACTGAGCATCGGTGGTCTCCTTGATCTTCGCCAGATCCTCCTCCAGCTGGGCGGAGAAATCGTTCTCGGCGGCGTCCATGGCCTGCCGGACCGCGTTGTGGAAGGCCAGCCGGTCGGAAGAGCCGTGGGCCTTGATCACCGGCTTACGGATGCCCAGGAACTGGGTGCCGCCGATCGTCCGATAGTCCATCAGGCTCATCACCTCGTCCACGCCCTTCTTGCACAACAGGTAGCCGATCTTGGACAGAAGATTTCGCTTAAAGATCTTGTGCTTCATCAGGCTGCCCATAAAATAGCCTGTGCCTTCGATGGACTTCAGGAGCACATTGCCGGAGAAGCCGTCAGTCACCACCACGTCCACCTCGCCCAGCAGCACATCCCGGCCCTCAATGTTGCCGATGAAGTTCACCAGGCCCTGGTCGTGGGCAGCGGTGAGAAGGGCATGGGCCTCCTTCTGCAAGGGGGTGCCTTTGGTGTCCTCCGTGCCGATGTTCAGCAGACCCACCCGGGGGTTTTTGATCCCCAGGCTGTTTCGGGCGAACAGGGTGCCCACGATGCCGAACTGGAGCAAAAACTCCGGGGTACACTCGGCGTTGGCGCCGCAGTCCAGCAGCACGGTCCGGCCGCCGGCCTTGTTGGGCAGACACGGCCCCATGGCCGCCCGGCGGATGCCCTTCACTCGCTTGACCACCAGGGTCGCGCCGGTAAGGAGGGCGCCGGTGGAACCGGCGGAGATGAAGGCATCCCCCTCCCCCTGGGCCAGCATCTGCAAGCCCACCACCATGGAGGAATCCTTTCTCTTGCGGACCACCCCTGCCGGGTCGTCGTGCATATCCACCACGTCCTCGGCGTTGCGGACGGTGATCCCTTCCGGCAGAGTGTCGATGTGATGGTCCCGCAGGACCTTCAAGATCTCCTCTCCCCGGCCTACCAAACAGATTTGAGCGCCAAATTCCCGGACGGCATCCACGGCCCCCATCACCGGGGCCATGGGGGCATTGTCGCCGCCCATCGCGTCTAAAATGATCTTCATACTATCCTCTTTTCTTACAGGCCCTGGGCCTTGAGCTGGTCGATCGTATCCAAAGAACGATGGGCGATCGCCAGGTTCTTCTCTGCTTTCTTTCGGATTCGCTTATCCAGCGGGGAGATGATGCTGAAATTGATGTTCATAGGCTGGAAATGCTCCACACGCTCATCGCTGATGTACAAAGCCAGCGCGCCAATGGCGGTGGTCTGGGGGAACTGGGGGATCGGGCGGCCCTGGACCTTGGCGGCCATGGCCACCGCCGCCAAATAGCCGGAGGCGGCGGACTCCACATATCCTTCCACGCCGGTCATCTGCCCGGCGAAAGCGACCAGCGGATCCCGGCGGTCGGCGTAGTACCGATCCAGGAGCCGGGGGCTTTGGAGGAAGGTGTTCTGGTGCATCACCCCATAGCGCACGAACTCCGCTTGGTGCAGCGCCGGGATCATGGAGAACACCCGCTTCTGCTCTCCGAATTTCAGGTGTGTCTGGAAGCCCACCAGGTTGAACACGGTCTTGGCGGCATTGTCCTGACGAAGCTGGACCACGGCGTAAGGCTCTCTGCCGGTCCTGGGGTCTTTCAGTCCCACCGGCTTCAGGGGGCCGTAGCGCAGGGTATCCACGCCCCGGCGGGCCATGACCTCCACCGGCATACAGCCCTCGAACACGTTCTTGTCCTCGAACCCGTGGACCGGGGCTTCCTCGGCGGCAGTCAGCTCCTGGACGAAGGCCAGGTACTGCTCCTTGTCCAGGGCGCAGTTGATATAGTCCGGGGTCCCCCGGTCGTACCGGGACTGCCACCAGGCCAGATCCATATCGATGGACTCGGCGGTGACCAGCGGGGCCGCCGCGTCAAAAAAATGGAGATAGTCCGTCCCGAAGTATTCGCCGATCGCCTGGGAAAGAGCGTCGGAGGTCAGCGGCCCGGTAGCCACGATCACCGGCCCTTCCGGGATCTTGGTGACCTCCCGGGAGATCACGGTGATGTTGGGATGGCTGCGGATCTTCTCCGTGACCAGCCGGGAGAACCCCTCCCGGTCCACCGCCAGGCAGCCCCCGGCCTCCACCCGGGTGGCATCGGCGCAGGCCAGGATCAGGCTGTCCAGCCGCCGAAGCTCCTCTTTCAGAAGTCCTACGGCGTTCTCCAGCCGGTCGCCCCGAAGGGAGTTGGAGCAGACCAGCTCCGCGAAGCCGTCCGAATGGTGGGCAGGGGTCTTCTTTTCCGGCTTCATCTCGATCAGTTCCACCTGCAAGCCTCGTTGGGCCAGCTGCCAGGCGGCCTCGGAACCGGCCAGACCGGCGCCGATCACTTTTACCTTATCCATCGGCCTCCCCTTTCTTTTTCCGGGAAGCGGTCTTCTTCACTGCGGCGGTCTTCTTCTCGGCGGTCTTCCCGGCCGCCGTTTTCTTCGTGGCAGTCTTTTTGGCGGCGGTCTTCTTCGCCGGCGCTTTATCCGCTTCCGGGGACTGGCCATCCTCTCCGGCGGCGGTGGGCTTTCTATAGTAGCCCCGCTTGTCCTCCGGCAGGTAGTTGGCACATTTCTCGTTGATGCAGAAAGGCTTCATCCGGCCCCGGCCGGACTTTTTGAACATGGTAAAGCCGCACAGGGGGCAGTCCTCGGCCGTAGGCACGTCCCAGGTCATGAAGCCGCACTCCGCCCCACGCTCACAGGCGTAGTAGGCAAAGCCCCGCTTGGACTTGCGCTTGAGGATGGTGCTGCCGCACTTGGGACACCGGCCGGGCATCCGCTCCACGATGGGCTTGGTGTTGGTACACTCCGGCCAGCCGGGACAGGCCAGGAACTTGCCGAACCGGCCCATCTTCACCACCATGTTCCGGCCGCAGACCTCGCAGATCTCATCGGTGACCTCGTCAGGCACCTTCAGCCGCACGCCCTCCAATGCGGTCTCCGCGTCTTTCAGCTCCTGCTGGAAGCCGCTGTAGAACTCGGAGAGCAGGTCCTTCCACTGGCGCTTGCCCTCCTCCACCTCGTCGAGCTGGCGCTCCATGTTGGCGGTGAACTCCACATCGATGATGTCCTGGAACCGCTCCTTCATCAGCCCGGTGACCACCTCCCCAAGAGCGGTGGGCGCCAGGCGCTTGTCCTGCTTGTCCACATACTCCCGGTCCTGGATGGTCGATACGATGGAGGCGTAGGTGGAGGGACGGCCCACCCCCTTCTCCTCCATGGCTTTTACCAGGGTGGCCTCGGTATACCGGGCGGGGGGCTGGGTGAAGTGCTGTTCCTTCTGGATGTCCCGGCACAGGGCCTTCTCGCCCACCTGCAGGTCCGGCAGAGGCGATCCCACGGCCTCCCCTTCCTCGTCCTTGCCTTCCTCGTACACGGCGATGAAGCCGGAGAAGCGCAGGCTTTGATGACTGCTGCGGAAGATGTGACCGGCGCACTCGGTATCGATGGACACGGTATCATACACGGCGCTGGCCATCTGGGAGGCCAGGAAGCGGCTCCAGATCAGCTTGTAGAGCCGGTACTGGTCCCGGGTCAGGCTGCCCTGGATCCTCTCCGGGTCCAGTTCCACATGGGTGGGCCGGATCGCCTCGTGGGCGTCCTGGGCATTGCTCTTGGTCTTGAACACATGGCGCTTGCCGTAGTAATAGCTGTCGCCGTAACGCTGGCGGATAAAGTCCGCGGCGGCATCCATGGCCTCGTCGGAAAGGCGCAGGGAGTCGGTACGCATATAGGTGATCAGACCCAGGGTCCCCTCGCCGTACACATCTACACCTTCGTAGAGCTGCTGGGCCAGGGCCATGGTCCGCTTGGGGGTCATGTTCAGCTTCCGGGAGGCCTCCTGCTGCAAGGTGGACGTGGTGAACGGAGGCGCGGCGGAGCGCTTCTTCTCGCTGCGCTTGACATTGGTCACGGTGAACTGCTGGCCGTCGATGTCCGCCAGGATCTTATCGACCTGCTCCTCGTTCTCCAGCTCCCGCTTCTTATCCTCCCCATGGTAGCGGGCCAGGAAGGAGCCGGGCTTGCCGATCCGCTCCAGCTTCACATCCAGCGACCAGTACTCCCGGGGCTGGAACGCCCGGATCTCCTCCTCCCGGTCCACCACCAGCCGGGTAGCCACGCTCTGGACCCGTCCGGCGGACAAGCCCCGGCGGACCTTCTTCCACAGCAGGGGCGAGAGCTGATAGCCCACGATCCGGTCCAGGATCCGCCGGGCCTGCTGGGCGTCCACCAGGTCCATATCGATCGGACGGGGGGCATGGATCGACTCGGTGACCACCTTCTGGGTGATCTCATTGAAGGTGACACGGTGGGCCTTCTCATCATCCAGGCCCAGCAGCTCCTTCAAGTGCCAGGAGATGGCCTCTCCCTCCCGGTCAGGGTCCGTTGCCAGATACACCGAGTCGGCCTTGGACGCGGCATCCTTCAGCTCCCGGATCAGCGCTTCCTTGCCCTTCACCGGGATGTAATGGGGGGAGAAATCCTCAAAATCCACGCCCATGGTGCTTTTGGGCAGGTCCCGCAGATGGCCCATGCTGGCCTTCACGGTGTAATCCGGCCCCAGGTATTTTCCAATGGTCTTCGCCTTAGAGGGTGACTCCACGATCACCAGGTTAGACGCTTTCGCCATAGTCCTATTTCAATTCCTTTCCTTACAGTGAGAGCATATTCCCCGGCAGCCGCCGGACCATGCCCTTGACCTGGAGCATGGTCACTACCGACAGGAACGTCCCTGCCGGCAGCCCGGTGGCAACGATCAGATCGTCCGCCAGGCATGGTCCATCCTTTAGCCGCTCCACGATCGACCGCTCTTCCGGGGTCAGGGAGATGTTGATCATTTCTCCGTCAATATACGGCCCATCGTCCCGGTTGTCAATCACTTTTTTCTCTTTTGAGCCGCTGGACGCCGGTTCAGGCTGGCAGATCTTGTCAGACCCGGCAACTTTTGGCGTCTGCGGCTCGTGGTACACCGGCGGCTCCGGGCCTTTGTATCGGACCACCGTTTCCGGGTAGACCGCCTGGTATTCGCTGAGGATGTCCCAGCCGGTGCTGACCATGATCGCCCCGTCCCGCAGCAGCTCATTGCTCCCGGCGCACTCGGCCACGCCGATGTTTCCCGGCACGGCGAATACGTCCCGGCCCTGGTCCGCCGCCAGCCGGGCGGTAATCAGCGCGCCGCTTTTGCTGGGCGCCTCCACCACCAGCACCCCATCGCTCAGGCCGCTGATGATCCGGTTCCTTCTGGGGAAATTCCATTTGCTGGGCGGTGTGCCAGGGGCGAACTCACTGATCAGACACCCCCAACGCTCCATCTCCCGGAACAGTTCCCGGTTGGACGCGGGATACACCACATCCGCCCCACAGCCCAGCACGCCGATCACACAGCCCTCCGCCTGGAGCGCGCCGGTCATGGCCATGGCATCGATCCCCCGGGCCATGCCGGAGACCACCACGCCACCGCACCGGGCGATCTGGCCGCCCAGCCGGGAGGCCACCCCAAGGCCATAGGCCGTAGCCTTCCGGGTGCCCACCACCCCGATCGCCGGGCGCTGGGAAAGGTCCGGCAGATGCCCTTTGTAATAGAGCACCGGCGGCGGGTCCGGGATGCTTTTGAGCTTTGCGGGGTAGTCCTTATCCGCCAGGGTGCAGATCTTGATGGCTTTGTTCTCACATTGCACCAAGATCTTATGAGCCTGGTCCAGATCCTTATTATCCAGGGCTTCCAGGGTCTGCCGGTCCAGGCCCTCTATCCGCTCCAATGCGGCCCGGTCCGTGTGGAACACATCCTCCGCGTCCCCCAGCCGGCTCAGCAGCGCCGCCTTGGTCCGGTCGGAACTGCCGGTCAGGCTGGCGAGCCAGATCCAGTGTATCAGCATCCCAGGCCACCTCCTTTTTTATACTCTGTTCATCTGCCACATGACGATGGCGGCGGCTACCGCGGCATTGAGGGATTCACAGTGGGGATCCATGGGGATGATCAGCGCCCTGTGCGCCTGGTCCAAGATCTCCTGCCGGACCCCCTGGCCCTCGCTGCCGATCACCACCGCCATTTGGCTAATATCTGCCTGCCGGAGGTCTACCGCCCCTTGGGACAAGGCGGTGACCGCCACCTCGATCCCGGCCTGCTGGAACGCCTCCCGGGCCTCCTGCCAGGTGGTGGTGACCACCGGGGCGCGGAACACCGCGCCCATGCTGGCCCGGACGGTCTTATGGCTATACGGGTCGGCACACCCCTCCAGCAATGCCACCGGCACCCGCAGCGCGTCGGCGGTACGCAGGATCGTCCCCAAATTGCCCGGATCCTGGATGCCATCCAGGAGCAGCATCCCCTTCTGGGGCTGGAAGGGAGCCTTCTCCGGCAGTTTACAAAGGAAGAGCGCCCCCTGGGGAGCCTGCATTGGCGAGATGGATGCCATCACATCCTCCGGCACCCGGACGATACGTACATGGTCCGGCACCTGGGCCTGGACCCCATCGGATAAGATCACCGTATGCAGACCCGGCCAATGGGCCGCCGCCTCAGCCAGGAGCTTGGTGCCGTCTGCCACGAACAGCCCTGCCGCCTCCCGCTCCTTCCGGGAGTTCAGCAGCCGCCGGACCTGCTGGAGCAGGGGATTTTTTCTGGCAGTGATCCGGATCTCCATCATAGGCGGCGCACCTTCTTTAATCCATGGGTATCCCCCAGCACCACCACCACATCTCCCTGGCTGATGGCAAAGTCCGCCGCCGGGGACACTTGGATCTTCTCCCCCCGGCGGATCGCCAGGATGTTCAGGCCATACTTGGCCCGGACGTTCAGATCCCGCAAACTTTTGCCCCACCAGCTCTCCGGCGCGGGCACCTCCACGATGCCGTACTCGCTGGACAGCTCGATATAGTCCAGCACATTGGGGCTGGAAAGGGCTTTGGCCAGCCGGACCGCCTGTTCCTGCTCCGGGATCAGCACCCGGTCGGCGCCCAGCTTTTGCAGTACCCGGCGATGGGTCTCATCGTGGGCCTTGCAGATGGTGTAAGGCACCCCCAGCTCTTTCAGGTTCATGGTTATCAGCACCGAGGCGGCCAGGTCACTGCCCACTGCCACCACGGCGCAGTCCATCTCCGAGGCCCCAAGCGCCCGGAGGACCTCCTTGTCCTGGCCGTCGGCCACCACCCCATGGGTCACGCCGTCGGCCACCTGGGCCACCAGGTCGCCGCTTACATCCATAGCAAGCACCTCACAGCCCTGGCGGCACAGCTCCAGGGCCACTTCCGCCCCGAACCGGCCCAGGCCGATCACCACATACGATCTCATACTATTCACATGACCTCCTTAACCGATCAGCAGATCCGTCCGTGCATATTCATACCGCTCCTGGACCTTGTCGCCCATCAGGAATCCCAGACTGATCGTCAAGATCCCAACCCGGCCAAAATACATATACACGATCATCAGCATTTGCGCCGCCACGGACAGCTTGGTGGTGGCCCCGGCGGTAAGGCCCACCGTGGCCAACGCGGAGATGGACTCGAAAAGCCCATCGGTAAAGCCCACCGGGGAGGTGGCGCTGATGAAGATCCCGCCAAACACCGCTGATCCCACCATCATCCCGGCGATGGTCATGGCGTCCATCACCTGCTGTGGGGGGATCGTTCGGCGGAACACGCACACGTTCCGCCGCCCTCTGGCCCGGGACCAGAAGAACAGCAGCAGCACCAGCATGGTCACGGTCTTGATGCCGCCGGCAGTAGAGCCGGAAGAACCGCCAATGATCATGAGCACCATGGTGACCGCCTTGCCCGTGTCCGTCAGACACGCCTGATCCAACGCGGCAAAGCCCGCGGTCCGGGCAGTCGCCGACTGGAAAAAGCTGTTCAGGAGCTTATCGCCTGTGGACATCCCGCCCAGGGTGGCCTGGTTGTCCCACTCCGCCAGCGCCACGCCAACGGTCCCCAGGAGCAGCAGCGCCCCGGTCATCAGCAGCACCAGCTTGGCGTAGACGCTGAGCTTCCGGCCCCGAAACACCTGGGCCAGCTCCTGCCACACCAGAAAGCCCAGACCGCCGGTCACGATCAGGGCGCTGAGGGTGAGCAGTACCACCGGATCGGACTGGAACGGCGCCAGGCTACCGCCTGGGGAAAGGCTGCCGAAGATATCAAAGCCCGCGTTGCAAAAAGCGGAGATCGAATGGAACACGGCCCACTTCAACGCGGTGGCCCAGCCGAACTCGGGCAGGAAGTGGACCGTCAAGATCAAGGCCCCCAGAGCCTCCACCGTCAGGCTGCCTACCAGCACCCACTTTTGCAGACGGACCACGTCCCCCATATCGTTGACGCTCAGAGCCTGGGCCATCACCAGCCGCTGCTTCAGACCCAGCTTGCGCCGCATCATAAAGATCACCAGGGTGGCCACGCTCATAAAGCCCAGGCCGCCGATCTGGATCAGGCAGATGATCACCCCCTGCCCAAAGCCGCTCCACTGGGTGAAGGTGTCAAAAAGCACCAGCCCGGTGACGCAGGTGGCGGACGTGGCGGTGAACAGCGCCGAAAAAAAGCCGCAGGAGATCCCATCCCGGGAAGATACCGGCAGGGTCAGCAGCGTCGCCCCCAGAAGGATGATCCCCAAAAACGCCGCCGCCACGATCCTGGTGGCGCTCAGACGGCGGGAACGCTTTCCGGCCACCAGTTTCACCAGACTGGCAGTCAGTTTTTCCATGAGCCGTCCTCCTTTGCCGATCGTGTCATAGTCTTTCCCAGTATATTATCCCATTATAGCGATCTTCTTCCCATTTGCAAGTGTTTTTCGCAGACAGACGAACGCCCGACAGCTTGTGCTGTCGGGCGTCAAATTCAGGAAAGGTCCAACACCATGGGGCTGGACTCGGGGATGATCACCGAGCCATCCTGGCCGCTCACCACGGTGTAGGTCAGGGTCACGGTCTGGATGTCGCCGATCCCCATCTGCGTCAGCTGATCATGGCTGATGGACATACCCACATAGCCTTCAGCGTTTCCGGCCATGGAGAACACCCCTTCCAGATCCTTGGACACGCCGTTGATCTGCTGGATGTGGATCTGGATATCCAGGGGCTGGTCCTGCTCGCTGCGGCAGAAGGCGGCAAAATACGCTCCGCCATCCTCCTCGGTCTGGAAGCTGACCAGAGAAAGGATCACTTCGTCCGCGTAGATCAGCAGCTGGCCGTCATCATAGATCTTCTGCTCATAGTCCTGGGGACACGCGGTCTCCAGGGAAACCGGGCCGGTGTCCTCCACCAGGAAGCCGTCGGATACGATCTGGGCCTCCTCCCCCTGGCCCTGGGTGTGGACTTTTTCGATCTTCAAAGTCATCTCCAGGTCCCGGATCATCTGGATATACGCCCGGTCCAACGCCGAGGCGGGCAAGGCCACCTGGGCCTGCACCGTCTGGCCCGCGGGACACATCAGGTCCACCAAGCCGGTGCCGATCAGCAGGCCGTTGACATCCACATAATGAGATCCGATCCGCAGGTCCGTATCGCCGCTGTTCACCGCCTCCAGGATCAGCGACACCTGGCCGGGCCGGGAATAGTCCAGACCCATGGCCTGGATCGTCACCTGGGAAGACTGGTACAGGGTCTGCTCCTGCATATCCACCGGGGTGGGGCCGGGGATCAGCGACGCGTCCTCCTCTACGGACACCACTTCCAGCAGGAACTCCTCATCGCTGCCGGGGGTGGTCCGACAGGAGCGCAGCCACAGGCCGGTCTGCTTGTCCACATAGATCTGGGCATTGTAGGCAGAACCGTTGCGGTCGGTATAGGCCATTTGATAGATATAACATTCCTTCCCCAGGAAGGTGGTCTCTCCGTCCTTGTAAAAGCCGTCGGTGGTCAAATGGTCGGCATAGTCAAAGCCCAGGTTGGCAAGCTCTCTGCGGAAATACCCGTCGTTGCTGCCAAATTCCTCGGTCAGATCCACCAGCTGGAACCCTTCGCCGGAGATGCGCTGATTGCTGTACATTTGGGCCTGGCCGTTGGATACCACGCACACAGACTCGTAGGAGTAGAAAGACTCCGCCGCCCGGTCCCCTTCCGTATTGCGCTCATAGAAGGTCAGCACCCCATCCAGCGCGCGGATGCTGTAGCTGATCGTCCGGCGCACGCCCAGAGAGGAGGAAGCCTCCACCGTGATGGTAAGTTCCTGCACATCCTCCACGCCGATCAGCTTCTCCGGCGCGGAGATCCGCTCCAGGTCCGGGGCAGTGGTGGCAGGATCGGTGGGCGCGGTGGTCTGTCCTGACGGGTCCGTGGAAGCACCGGGCTTCTCGGATCGGCAAGCGGACAACAGCCCAAAGCAGATGATGAGGGCCAGGAACGAACAGATCATCTTTTTCACAGAGAAGTCCTCCTTTGCGACGGCGGCATACGATGGGTACTTATATAAAAACACCTTTGTCTTTGCGACAAAGGTGTTTTCGTTGCTGGAGCGGGTGACGAGGCTCGAACTCGCTACCTCCACCTTGGCAAGGTGGCGCTCTACCGGATGAGCTACACCCGCGGAACGAGATGAATTATACCACACATTCCGCAAATGTCAACCCCCATCTACGAATTTTTTATCCTTCCTCCTGGCACGCGGGATAGGCCGAGTAATCCCACACAAGATCTTCCATCTCCCGGTCCGTTTTCGGCCGAAGGTCCTGATCGTGCAGATCCAGGTGGCGGTAGCCTTCCTCCAGGCAGATGATGTTCCAGTAGTGGCTGGCACCGTCCTTTGTGCCGCTGACGGTCAAGCACTCCAGCCCTGCCTGGTGGCACATGGCGGCATAGACCACGGCGAAGGCCCGGCTGTCCCCCACGCCATGCATGAGCAGGCTGTACGCCGGGGTGATCGAGGTGGTGTAGCGATATTCCTCGAACCGCTCTGTAAGGAAGGAGGCCAGGTGCTGATACTGTTCCTCCCGGGTGCCTTCGGCGGAGGATACCGCCTCTTCAAAGATCGGCGTCACCTGCTCCTGCATGGAGCGAAGAGCGTTTCGGTTGTTCTGGTAGGTAAAGTGCAGTTCGATCACCCGGGTGTCGCCGGTGTTGGGATAGGTCTGCGCCGTCACCTGGGGCATCTCGATCACCTGGTGGGGACGGGACTGGGCGATGCTCTCCACCATCTGCACCAGGTCCGTATCCTGATACTCCTGGACCTGGAGCACCAGCCCGGTGTCGTAGTCCACCAGGGACTTGGTGATCCAGACGGATACATCGTCCATGTTGGCCACGGTCCGGATCCGGCTGATCTCCGCCCGGCCGTGGATGTAATGGATGTACACGATCAGCACCGGCTGTCCGTCACTTTTCCCCTGGCGGAAGGAGATCCAGTCCACCGCGTAAGCGCCGATCGGATGGTCGTCCTCGATGGCGGCGCATACCTGGCGGGTCTGCGTCTCCAAAAGCGACTGGTCGTATCCAGAAACGAAGACCACCGCCTCTTCCTGGCCCTGGCGCACCATGGCATCGAGCACGTCGTAGAGCTGCTGCTGGTCCTTTGCGGAGACCTCCCGCTCCTGTACCGGCGAGGATGGCTGCTGGTGGGGCTTGACAGAGGTGAACGACCCATCCGCGCACCCGCAAAGCAACACCGCCGCCAGCACGATCGCTGCCGACACTCGTTTCATGGGCCATCCCCCCTCTCTTACAGCGAATCGGTGGTGTATTTGCTGAATCCGTCGCCCAGCACCTGGTGGGCCTCCTGGACGATGATGAATGCCGCCGGATCGATCCCGGTAGCCAGCTCCTTCAGATCCGCCAGCTGCTGGCGCTTCACGGCGGTGAGGACCACCTTGGTCTCCTCCCCGGAGTAGGCCCCCTGTCCATAGAGGAAGGTGGCGCCCCGGTGGAGCTTCTGGCCGATCTGCCTGGCCATCTCCTCATATTCCTTGGTAACGATGATCGCCACCTTGGAATAGTCGAACCGATAGATCACCGCGTCCAGCACCCAGGAGGTGACGAACACCGTCAGGCCGATATACAGCGTCTTGGTCAGGTCCCGGAAAACGATGCCGGTGAGGACCGCTACCAGAAGGTCCAGAGAAAAGCTGATGCTGCCCAGCTTCACGTTTCTATATTTCAGCTTCAGCAGCCGGGTCACGATGTCCACGCCGCCGGTGGAGGTACCGCTGGCAAACACGATGCCGATGCCCAGGCCGCAGAACACCGCGCCGTACAGCGCCCCCAGCAGCGGCTCATCCATACGGGGCATCCGGATCTGGGCCAGGAGGTCGATGAAGATCGAGCTGCTGGCCATGCCCAGCAGGGACCCCCAGAAGAATTTCTTTCCGATCTTCAGGCCGCCCAGCAGAAACAGCGGTATATTTATCAGCACCTGGATCGTACCCACCGAGCCAAAGCCCAGCAGCTCCCGGACCACCATGGAAAAGCCGGAGATGCCGCCGCTGTTCAGGTCATTGGGCACCAGGAACAGGTCGAAGCCCAGGGAAAATATGGCGCTGCCCAGGATGGTGGGAAATATCCAGCCGTATTTGTGAGTCCATTCTTTCATGATCACACCTCTACATCATCTTGATCAAAGCTCGAAAGCGATCTGCTTTTCCGGGCTGTCCTCCGGCTTGAGCAGGGCGCCGGCGGCAGGCAGCGTCTTGGTGCGGTAGCGGCTCTGATCTGCGATGCCGCTGTCCTCCACCGGCACCACGGCGGCGACCAGGGCCTTCTTTTTCAGGCTCATCACCGCCACGCCCTGGGTGCTTCGGGTGGTCTTGGGCAGGAGCTGGGCGGTGGAGAAGATCAGGCACCGGCCATCGGTGGCGTACACCGCCAGCTGGCCGTCCGCATCCATGGCCAATATGGCACGGACCGGGCTCTTGTCGGAATACGCGCCGGTGAGCTTGCGCCGGTTGGTCTTGGTCTGGTAGGCGGACAGAGGGACCTTGGCGGCTTTTCCGTTTTCAAAGAAGAAGAGCACGAAGCCTTTGTGATCGCCGGGCATGACCACCTGGACCACCTTCTCCTCCGGGTCGAAGCCCAGCTTCTGGGGCAGGTAATCCCCCAGGAGGGACGCTTTCCCGTCCTCGAAGTCGGAAAGGCGGGTCTTATAGCATTGGAATTTGTCGGTGAACACCAGCAGTTCCGCCCGGTTGGTGGTCTCCCGGGAGAAGGACAGACTGTCCCCCTCCTTGAACTTCTGCTCCCCGGACATCCGCAGGGACTGGGCGGTGATCTTCTTCAGATACCCCTCCCGGGACACGAACACCGTCACCGGGTAGTCCGGCACCGGCTCTTCCTCGTCCTCCTCCTGGATATCGGCGGAGTCGTAGACGATCTCGGTCTTCCGGGGCTGGCCGTACTTCTCGGCCACCTGCTCCAGCTCCCGAACGATCACGTTCTGGAGCTTCCGGCTGCTGGACAGGGTGTCCCGCAGGGCCTGGATATCCTTCTCCAGCTCGTCGATGGCCTTGGTCTGCTTGAGGATATATTCCTTATTGATGTTGCGAAGCTTGATCTCCGCCACGAACTCGGCCTGGACCTGGTCGATCCCAAAGCCGATCATCAGGTTGGGGACCACTTCGCTCTCCAGCTCCGTTTCCCGGATGATCCGGATCGCCTTGTCGATGTCCAGCAAGATCCGCTCCAGGCCCTTGAGCAGGTGGAGCCGCTCTTCCTTCCTGCCGATCTGGAAGTACAGCCGCCGTTTGATACATTCCGTCCGCCAGGCGGTCCACTCCTCCAAGATCTCTCCCACGCCCATGACCCGGGGCATCCCCCCGATCAGCACGTTGAAGTTACAGGGGAAGCTGTCTTGCAGCGTGGTCAGCCGGAAGAGCTTTTGCATCAGCTTCTCCGGCTCAGCCCCCCGCTTCAGGTCGATCGTCAGCTTCAGGCCACCCAGATCCGTTTCGTCACGCATATCGGCGATCTCCCGGATCTTTCCGGCCTTGATCAGTTCCGCCACCTTGTCCATGATCACTTCCGTGGCGGTGGTGTAGGGGATCTGGTAGATCTCGATCCGGTTGCCGTCCTTGACATAGCGCCACTTGGCCCGGAGTTTGAAACTGCCCCTGCCCATGGCGTAGATCTCCCGGGTGGCGGCCTCGTCAAAAAGGAGCTGTCCGCCGGTGGAGAAGTCCGGCCCGGGAAGGGTGCTCAGGATGTCGTGCTCCGGGTCCCGGATCAGGGCGATGGCGGTCTGGCACACCTCTTTCAGGTTGAACGAGCAGATATTGGACGCCATGCCCACGGCGATGCCCTGGTTGGCGGACACCAGCACATTGGGGAAGGTGGTGGGCAGCAGAGTGGGCTCTTTCATGGTGGCGTCGTAGTTGTCCACCATGTCCACCGTGTCCGAGTCGATGTCCCGGAACAGCTCGTTGCAGAAGGGGTCCAGCTTGGCCTCGGTGTACCGGGCGGCGGCGTAGGCCATGTCCCGGGAGTAGACCTTGCCGAAATTGCCCTTGGAGTCCACGAAGGGGTGCAGCAGGGTTTCGTTGCCCTTGGCCAGACGGACCATCGTTTCATAGATCGCGGCGTCGCCGTGCGGGTTCAGGCGCATGGTCTGGCCTACGATGTTGGCGGACTTGGTCCGGCCGCCGGTGAGCAGGCCCATTTTATACATGGTATACAGGAGCTTCCGATGGGAGGGCTTGAAGCCATCGATCTCCGGGATGGCCCGGGACACGATCACAGACATGGCGTAGGGCATATAGTTCAGCTCCAGCGTTTCCGAGATCGGCTGGTCCGTGGTGGAGCCCACCAGGTCCATGATCGAGGAGGTGTCCACCGCCTTTTTGCCCAGCTCCTGTTCTTTCTTTTTCTTTGCCATAAAGCGCTCCTTTTAGGAGATATCCGCCAAGTCCAGATACTTGGCGCCATTCTCAGCGATGAAATTCTTCCGTTCGTTCAAAGCGTCGCCCAGCAGCACGTCGAAATAGTGGGCGGTCCGCTCCGCGTCCTCCGGCATGATCCGGATCAGCCGCCGGGTCTGCGGGTTCATGGTGGTCATCCACATCATCTCCGGGTCGTTCTCGCCCAGACCTTTGGAGCGCTGGATCTTCACCTTCTTGCCCTCCAACTGCCGCAGGATCTTCACCTTCTCCTGCTCGTTGTAGGCAAACCAGGTCTTCTCCCCGGTCCGCTCCTTGCAGGAGATCTCAAACAGCGGCGACTCGGCGATATACACATATCCGTCCCGGATCAAGGTGGGACACAGCCGGTAGATCATGGTCAGGATCAGCGTCCTGATCTGGAAGCCGTCGTAGTCCGCGTCGGTGCAGATCACCACCTTGCTCCAGCGCAGATTGCTGATGTCGAAGGAGCTGAGCTCCTTGGCCTTCTTGCCCTGGACCTCCACGCCACAGCCCAGGACTTTCATCAGATCGGTGATGATCGGGCTTGCGAAGATCTTGGTGTAGTCCGCTTTCAGGCAGTTGAGGATCTTGCCCCGGACGGGCATGATCCCCTGGAACTCCGCGTCCCGGCTGAGCTTGACGCTGCCCAACGCGGAGTCGCCCTCCACGATATACAGCTCCCGTACGCTGGTATCCCGGCTGCGGCAGTCCACGAACTTCTGCACCCGGTTGGCGATGTCGATGGAGCCGGAGAGCTTCTTTTTCACATTGGCCTTGGTCTTCTCCGCGGACTCCCGGGCACGCTTGTTCAGCAGGATCTGATCCGCCGCCCGCTCTGCCTCCTGCCGGCACTCGATGGCCCACACCTGGAGCTGCTCTTTGAAGAAGGCGGTCATGGCCTCCTGGGTGAACTTGGAGTTGACGGACTTTTTAGTCTGGTTCTCAAAACAGCCGATGGTGGAGAAGCAGTTGGTCACCAGCACCAGGCAGTCCTGGATGTCCTGGAAAATGATCTTACTTTCGTTTTTGCTGTATTTATTATTGTCCCGGAGGAACTTGTCGAAAGCGGCGGTAAAGCCCAGGCGCACCGCCCGATCCGGGCTGCCGCCGTATTCCAGCCAGGAGGAGTTGTGGTAGTATTCCACATGGCTGACCTTCTTGGAGAAGCAGAAGGACGCGGTGATCTTCAGCTTCATCTCCGGCCGGTTCTCCGCGTCCCGGCCCCGGCGCTCGGTCTCCCAGTACACCGGCATGGTGAAAGCATCGTCCCCCACCAGCTCTTCCACATACTGGCGGATGCCCTCGGGATAGCAGAAGGTCTCCTCTTCAAATCGCTTGCCCACCTGGTTGCGGAACTTGAAGGTGATCCCCTTGTTCACCACCGCCTGGCGGCGCAGTACGTCCCGGTAGTATTCCACCGGGATCTGGATGTCGGTGAACACCTGCCTGTCCGGCCGCCAATGGAACCGGGAGCCGGTCTTCTTTCTGTCGGCAGGCTCCTTTTTCAGACCGCCCACGTTCCGGCCCTTTTCAAAGTGAAGATCGTAGCGGTAGCCGTCCCGGCGGATGGTGGCGTCGAAGAACTCGGAGGCGTACTGGGTGGCGCAGGAGCCAAGGCCGTTCAGGCCCAGGGAATACTCGTAGTTTTCCCCGTTCTCCCCATACTTGCCGCCGGCGTACATCTCGCAGAACACCAGTTCCCAGTTGTACCGCTTTTCCTTCTCATTGTAATCCACCGGGCAGCCCCGGCCAAAGTCCTCCACCTCCACGCTCAGATCCTCGTACCGGGTGACGATGATCGTATCCCCGTGGCCCTCCCGGGCCTCGTCGATGGCGTTGGAGAGGATCTCAAAAACCGCGTGCTTGCATCCTTCCAGATCGTCAGAGCCGAAGATCACCGCGGGACGCTTGCGGACCCGCTCCTCCCCTTTGAGCATGGAGATGCTGGAATTGCCGTATTGTTCTTGCTTTTTCGTGGCCATGATCGTATACCTGCCATTATATCCATAATATTTCTATGGTATTATATCCAGTTCAGCGGCCAAAGTCAACTGTCCGGTCCTTCCCGGACGGACACAAAAACGGAGCCGCCCAAAAAGGCGGCTCCAAGATCGGTCATTTCTTTTTCTTGCTCCAGATCAGATAAGCGGCCCCGATCCCCGCGGCGGCAACGACCACGGCCAGTATCATGGCGGCCACCTGCCAGGTGGACCATCCCCTGTCCTTGGGCGGCGTGGCGCCAGGATCGGTGGTGGTCTGGGGCTGGCTTTGCGAAGGTCTGGTGGTCTGGGACGGGTCGGTCTGTTCGGTAGGATC
Source organism: uncultured Oscillospiraceae bacterium (assembly GCA_944387625.1). Taxonomy (GTDB): domain Bacteria; phylum Bacillota; class Clostridia; order Oscillospirales; family Oscillospiraceae; genus Faecousia. The sequence continues at coordinate 8,395 of CALXFQ010000007.1, read as the reverse complement.
GGACGGTTGGGGGGACGGATCGGTGGCGGAAGGCTGGCTCGGCTCCGTAGTCGGCTCGGTAGGCTCGTCAGTGGGGTCGGTCGGATCGGTGGGCAGCGTAGGATCCACCGGCGGATCCACCGGCTGCTCGTCCAGGTAGATCGTATACGCCACGGTACTGCCCATGTACTCGATCGTGCCGATCTTCTCGCATTCCTGGCTGATCGGGTCGTTGCCCATGAGCAGCTGGGCGCTCAGGCCCAGGGGGTATCCGTCCAGGAAGGGATAGGTCCCATCAGGCAGCTCCTCCCACTCAAGCGCCTCCCAGTCCACCACCCGGGCAGTGCCGTCCAGGTAGCAGATCCTCAGCTCCATCCCCTCCAGGAAGTCCCGCAGGTCCGCGGGAGCGAAGTAATACGGCCCTCTGCCGGAGAAGAACGCCGGATCGCCGATGGTGAACCGATCCCGGGGTTTTCCGATCAGTTCGATCCGCTCCACGGGGCTGTCCACGATCTGGACCTCCACCTGAACAGTATGTCCGCAGTACTCATAGGTCACATAGGCCGGTCCGCCCTGGACCCAGGACTCTTGGAGCTGGCTGTCCTGGCAGGTGACCGGGTATCCGTAGACCTTTTGGCCGGGACGCACATCCATCGCAGAGCCGTCGCTGAAGGAGATCCGCACATAGCGGGCCTTGGCCAGGTACTGGAAATAGTACCAGTCCCCATTGTCCATGCCGCAGGAGCGCTCCACCACTTTCAGCGGACCATCCTCCACCAGGCTGATGCCCACGATCTGCTTATCCTCCACGGAAAGCTCACAGGAGGTGGTGGCCAGGCCGCAGCTGAGCTGCAAAGTGACCTTGCCCGCCTGAGGCCCCTCCACCAATTGCCAGGAAACGAACTCCCGATCCACATACGGCCCTTCCTCGTCAAAGCGCCAGGAAGAGGTGGATCCGTCAGACCAGGAGATCTCCATCTCCATGCCAGCCAAAAGCTGGTAGGTCCATACATCTTTTAAAGAGCTTTTCAAATAGACGGTGTCATCCGGGAGCTTGGTGATCTTCATGCCCACCACCATGAGCATATCGGTCTTTTCGATCACCACCTCGCCGGTGACCGTGGCGGAAGAGTAGTTATCCACACTGCCGGTGTAAGTGGTCCCGGCCTGCAGATAATAGATCCCCTCCTCCACGCTGTCGGCGTACAGATGGACGCTCAGATCTCGATGGCTGGAGCGGATCTGATAATAGCCGTCGGTCTGGGGGGTGAACTCCAGGTCCACATAACCGTCAGAGATCAGCGTCAGACTGCTCCCCTGCCCCTCGGTAAGCACCAGCTTCTGGGGCATGGGATAGACCGTGATCTGGAGCTGATCCATGAGCCCCTTCTCCGTCCGGGCGGTGATGGTCGCCGTACCAGGCGAGAGCAGCATCACCGCCGCGTAGTCCTGGTCCGATTCCAGGATCTGGACCACAGACTCATCGGAGCTGGTCCAGGTCAGGTCCTGAGGCAGACCATTTTTGGGATCCCAGTCCACCTGGATGCTGATCTCACTGTTGATATAGCCCTCTGTGGCGCTGGAAGAGAGCTGGAGGCCCGACGCCTCTGTACACGGGGCAAGCAGGAACTGGTATTCCACCGCCTGGGGGAAAACGCCCCACAGATCGGCCTTGAAATAGTAGGTCTTCCCTGCCTCGGCGGTAAAACGCAGAACATCACCGCCCCGGATCCGGGGTTCGGCGCTGATCAGGGACAGCTGGATATCCTGAAAGACCCCGGGGACCTGCTCATGATCCACCATCAGCGCGTACTCGCCGCTGTCGGTGGCGGTGAAGCGAAAATACCGCTCCACACGCTGCGCGCCACCATCGTCCCCACGGACCTCCTGGGTCAGGACCACACCGGGGGTCAGTTCCGGCGCGTCCTGCACCGTGATCTGGATCTGGTCCTGCGTCCCATCCTCCGTAGCCGCCGTCAAGGTGGCGGTGCCGGGGCCGACCAGTTGGTACACGGCGCCGGCAGCATCTCCTGTAACGGTGACCACTTCCGGGTCGTCAGAGGTCCACTGGACCTGGGGCGCGGCGCTCAGGGGCTGGAAGCGGAGGGACAAAGCCCCGGACATCCCCACCAGGTAACGGGACGCCGCCGGACGGTCGATGGTCAGGGACGTGACCGCGCTGGGGCGGCTGATCCGGAAAACGAATTCATTGGAGGCAGCTTCCTCCCACACGCCTTCCAGCCGCAGTCTGTATACAGCCCCGGCCTCTCCCTGGAAAGCCACGGTACTGTTCCCCTGGGCCAGGACCCGCTCCTCCTGGAGCACCTTCAAATGGCTGGTCTGATAGCCGCCCTGGGTGTCATAGAGCACATAGGTGCCGCTCTCGGCGGGGCAAAAGTCCAGCTCCAGCACCTGCTGTTCCTGGGTGACGGTAAAGCGCACCTCCTGGTCCAGGGTCATGGTGCAAACATCCTCACCGGCGGCCCACGCGGACAGGCCCAGGCAGCCCACCAGCATACACTCGATCATATATACAGCAAACAGCTTCTTCAGCTTCTTCATCTTCATCGCTATCCACCTTCAACGGTTCTGGTGGGATTATTGTAAACCTGAAACCCCGACTCGTCAAGTCCGATAACGCATCGTTCACAAAGAATACATGACTTTATTTTCCAGAAAAAGCCGCCGTGCCCAAGCCCGGACACGGCGGCTGCGGTCATAGTCTGTGGAAGATCGGCTGGCGGCCCTGGAAGGTGCAGACGTAACCGAAGATCTCCTTCAAGATCTGGCAGGCCCGATCTGAGTACTGGCCCACCCGGGAGGCGGTATGGGCGTCGGAGCCGATGGTCACGATCCTTCCCCCCAACGCCCGGAACCGCTGGAAGCAGACGCCATAGGGCAAAAAATCACCGCACCGGTCCACGCCGCTGGAGTTCATCTCCAGGCCCTTCTCCTTGCGGACCAGCTCCTTCAAGATCTCTTCGATCACCGCCCGGTGTTCCTCATAGGGTACCGGCCGGGGCGCGGGATGGGGCCGGGCCTTGCTGATGTAGGTCAGATGGGCCAAAACGTCAAAGTCCTCATGGGCCTGGACACACGCCAGCGTTTCCTCCAAATACTGCCGTTCCGCCTGAAAAATGGTCTTTCCCGCCCAAAACTCCGGGAAATACACGTCCACCTCGTCTACGAAATGGACGGACCCTAAAACGAAGTCGAAGGGGTATCGCTTCAGATCCTCCCGCAGCTGGGGGGCGTTATAAGGCTTCAGGCCGAACTCCATCCCCCGGCGGATCTTCAGCGCCGGGTGGGAAAGGCCCTCATAAGTCCGGCGGTAGACCTGGGTGTCGAATACCCAGTCCTGATGGTCGGTGTTGGCGAAGTAGTCGATATGGTCTGTAAAACAGATCTCCTTCAGACCGGCCTTCACCGCCGCCTCCACCAGCGCCGGGGCCGGGTCCTTGCCGTCGAAGGATACCTTTGAGTGCATATGATAGTCAAACATTCCCGATCTCCTCCCAAAACTGGCGGAACGCCGTCGGCAGCGCCGCCTGATCCTGGATCTGCCGGGCGGTCAGCCAGGTGAAGCCGCCGCCGGTGGCCGTCACTTCCAGATAGATCCCACGCATCTTCCAATGGATGTGGGTAAAGATATGGTCCCGCTCCGTCTGGCGGAAGATCTCCTTGGGCCGCAGGCCCTGGGCTTCCGCCCAGGCCAGCGCCTGAGGCACCTCCAGCTTCCCTTCCGCATTGGGAAACTGCCAAAGCCCCGCCAGAAGGCCGGTCTTAGGCCGTTTTTCCAGGGCGAAGCGGCCATCGCAGGACACAATGAACACCGTACGGTCCTCCTGCCGCCTGGGCCGCTTGGGGGCCCTTACCGGGAACGCCCCGGCGGTACCATGCCGACCGGCGGCGCACAGGGCATAGCAGGGACATTCTCCGCATCGTGGCCCACGGTCCGGGCCGCAGATCGTGGCCCCCAGCTCCATCAGAGCCTGGGTAAATTTCCCGGCCTCCGGCGGATAGACCGCTTCCAGCGCCTGGCAGACCTGCTTCTTAAAAGCCGTGTCCTCGATGGGGGTAGGATCCTCCCACAGCCGGGTGACCACCCGGAGCACATTGCCGTCCACCGCCGCCCGCTTCTGATCGAAGGCGATGGAGGCGATCGCCCCGGCGGTGTACCCCCCGATCCCAGGCAGCGCCAGGATCTTTTCGTATTCCCTGGGAAATACGCCGCCATAGCGCTCCATGATCATGACCGCCGCCTTTTTCAGGTTCCTGACCCGGCTGTAATAGCCCAGGCCCTCCCACAGCTTGTGGAGCTGTTCCTCCTCCGCCTGGGCCAGGGCCTCGATCGTAGGCAGGGCCTCCAGGAACCGGGCATAGTAGCCCTTCACCGCCTCCACCCGGGTCTGCTGGAGCATGATCTCCGAGATCCAAATATGATAAGGGTCCCGGTCCTGCCGCCAGGGCAGGTCCCGCCGGACCTGATCGTACCAGGGCAGCAGCGCCTGCGGCAGCTGTTGTGGGATGTTCACTGGACCACCTCCTTACCTGGTCATTTTACAACAAGACATGCCCTTCGTCAATCCGTATGGCTTTGACAAAGGCGCTCCCCTCTTGTATAATCGACCTATACCCAAAGGTCAGGAGTGTTCGTATGAATAGGTCTTTCAAAAAGCTGCTGTCCATCTTTACCAGCCTGATCATCCTTTTGCCGCTCTTCCCCCTTTCCCAGGCGCAGGCATCGGACATCACCAGTCGGACCGTCCTCACGGTCCAGGGCTTTCCTTCCCGGGACTTCCTCACCGACGGAGATCTTCTGCACTATGAGCGCTCCACCGGCAGCGCCTCCATCACCCTGGAAAACCGGCAGGGCATCCACAAGCTGTATCTGCTGTTCGGCCAGGAATATGGGGCCTATACCGTCACCGATCGGGCCTCCGGCGCATCCATCACCGCGGGCACCCAGGGCTTTCTCCATGAGCTGATCGACCTGACCGAGGCTTTTGGCGCCGCGCCGGAAAGCGTGACCTTGACCTTTCACCAGGGCAGCGTCAGCCTCAGCGAGATCCAGGTCTTCGGCCAGGGCGCTTTGCCGGACCATGTCCAGGACTGGTCTGCGCCCCTGGAGCAGGAAGCGGACCTGGTGCTCTTCTCCGCCCATGGGGACGATGAGCACCTGTTCTTTGCCGGACTTCTGCCTCTGTACGCCGGAGAGCGTGGCATGAAAGTCCAGGTGGTGTATATGACCGACCACCGCAACGTGACGAATGAACGGGTCCACGAGATGCTCAACGGTCTGTGGGCCGTGGGGGTGACCGCCTACCCGGTCTTCGGTCCCTTTGAAGACTTCCGGGTGGACGATCTGGAAGGCACTTACGAAACTTATGAACGGATGAACGTCACCCGGGAAGATCTGCTCTCCTTCGTGGTGGCGCAGATCCGCCGGTTCAAGCCCCTGGTGGCGGTGGGCCATGACATCCGCGGAGAATACGGCCATGGGATGCACATGGTCTACACAGATCTTCTGATCCGTTCCCTGGAGCTGACCAATGACCCTGACGCTTTTTCCGACTCCGCTGAACGATACGGCACCTGGGAGATCCGCAAGCTGTATCTGCACCTGTATGAGGAAAACGAGATCGTCCTGGACTACGATCAGCCCCTGGACCGATTTGACGGCATGACCGCATTCCAGGTATCCCAGAAGCTGGGATACCCCTGCCACCTGTCCCAGCAGAAGACCTGGTTCACCAGCTGGCTCAACGGGGACCAGGGCCAGATCACCAAAGCCTCCCAGATCAAGACCTACGATCCCCGCCGGTTCGGCCTGTACCACAGCACTGTAGGGCCGGATGTGGAAAAGAAGGATCTGTTTGAAAATATCTCCCTCCGGGAAGGCCCTGCCGAACCGCCCCAGACGGACCCCACCCAGCCTCCCACCGATCAGACAGCGCCTGATCCGTCCATCTCCGAACCGTCCAACACCGAGCCATCCCTCTCCACACCGCCGATCTCGGAACCGTCGGAACAAACGCCGGAGCAGAGCCAGTCCCAAAGCACCACCGCCCTTCCCTCGCCGGAAGACCCGGAACGGACCGGCCCAGGCCCTGCCCTGCTGGCGCTCTTGGCCCTGGCCTGCGCGCTGGTACTGCTCCTGCGAAAGATCCGAAAACGGCCCCACCGCTGATGCCTCCGCCCTACCCCGAAATATTTCCGGCTTTTTCAAAAAAAGTTCTTGCTTTTTGAAGGGTCATGTGCTAATATATCTAAGCGCCTGAGAGCGCTATGCGCCGATAGCTCAGTTGGATAGAGTGACTGACTACGAATCAGTAGGTCGGGGGTTCGAGTCCCTTTCGGCGTACCAAACCGAGTGTCCATATAGGATGTGAACGCCTATATGAACACTCGGTTTTTTGCTGTATGTATGGATCTGCGTATCCCTCTTCTCCCCGCTCCCTGCGATCGGTCATCTGACGTGGCCCCTTTGGCCGATCCCGAGCGTTGGAATGGGATCCAAAAAGCGTTCTAAGCTTGCACGGCCTCAAACCATCGGTTTGAGGCCGCACAAGGAATAGAAGGAAACATGAAAATGCTGTTTATCAGAAGGTGTACTTTTTGCGGGCAAGGACCAGCACAGCCAGAGCCAATACGCCCATTACAAGCAGGACAGGAACGAACAGCAGAGTGTCGCCTGTAGCAGGGTTCTCCATACCAGCCAGAGCGATCTGGGCTTGGCCACGGTACAGACCCAACTCCAGATTCTCGTTGTCCTCGGCCACGGCCTTGGTCAGCTCAAGGGGCTCCGTGTTCCCCTTGCCGGTGACGGTAAACTGGAGGTCACCGCCATTGGTCCGGGAGATGTTCACATCGACCTGGCAGCCTTCGGCGGCAAGCCAATCATAACTCTCACCATCGAGCTTGATGAACGTCTGATCACCATTTCCACCATTGCTGTCTAGCTCAAGGGTCACGCCGAAGAGCTTGACATAAACAGAGGTCGCATTTGTACCGGTGACCGTCAGATCGATGGAGAACTCGTTGGGATCTTCGATCAGGTCTTTCCAAATGCGGTGATTGCCCACCGTTTCATCATAGTTTACAGTAAAGTGGATGCCATCTTCGGTAGACCAGCCGGAAAAATCCTTCTTGCCATCGATCTCGTCGGTCTCCCAACCGTCGAAAGCGTCGCCGGGTTCGGGCTCGGGCTCGGGTTCAGGCTCAGGCTCGGGTTCAGGTTCAGGCTCCGGCTCGGGTTCAGGCTCGGCAGCATAGGCGATGCCGGGCGTGCCGGGAACGATGCTGTGTTCATTGCGATAGAACTCCACCTGTGTATCGACGCAAGCCTTGAAAGAGGTAGACAAAGCGCTTACATCGATCGAGAAGTTGGACAATTCGGTACCATCTTCACGGTTGGTGACCACCATCGTATAGGTTGCGGTGGCGGCATCCCAGGTGATACGAACGGAGAGCTTCGTCGCAGGCGCGTCCATATCGGCAGACCAGCGGTCAGGCTCGGTCCAGCCGCTGCCGTCCCAGAAGTGGAACCGGCTGTAGATCTGATACTTGCCGTTTCCGTTCAGATAGGCCTGGACCTGGAAGGTGATATAGTGATCGGCCACGACATCCCGGATCTTCAGCGCCGTATCATCGCACCAAACATCCGTGCCGGATGCGGACGAGATCGCGTTAAAGTCCAAGTCGTAGGAGATCGTATAGCTCTTGGTGTTGTCTACCTTGGTGTCCGTGCTCAGCCAGTCACCGTCGCCGGAGAAGGTGATCGTCTGGCTGCCATCGGTCGCAAAAGCAGCTGTCGCAAGCAGACTCAGCATCACAGCGGCGACTACGACCATACTGAAAATGCGTTTCATAATAGTACCCCCTATTTTTATTATGGACACCACAATTATACGATCTCCGCATTCTATCGTCAAGTGGTTTGACATTTAGTTTTGGATTTTCGGCGGTTCTAACAGAATATTTATCGACACATTGTTTATATCTTACAGGAGTATCTGGAATTTATTATAACAACTTGCACAAAAACGGTGCCGACTTTCATCGGCACCGTTCCTTTCCTCAGGAGCGTGGGGAGAATGCCCTCCCCAACGAAGACCTGGCGTGATTATTCCGTGGCGGCCCCCAGATCCATATACAAATTCAGGGTCCGCAAATGGGCGTGGGCCATGACACGATAACCCGCGTTGGTGGGGTGGACCCCGTCCGCCAGCAGCCAGTTCGCGCCCAGCATATCCTCGTACGCGCTTGAATAGATACAGCCCAGTTCCTCGGCAAGCGTCTTGACGGCGGCGCTCCACTCCATAGCCTGCTGACGGTTATGCTCGCCATAGTCAGGATAGATATTGCACAGCATGATGATGGTGTCCGGGCATTTGCTCTGGATCTGCTGAACATA